>NZ_JBIYDW010000013.1:0-85258 GCF_044909235.1 Dermacoccus sp. GAS27A
AAACACGCGACACTCCATAAGTGCCACTAAAATGTTTGGCGATGATCACATCGGCACGCTGTTGAGTTCTCAAAACACCATCGCACACCACACGAAGCAGGAACCCTTTTCGTTTCCCACCCCGCTCGGGGCAACTCGTCAACCTTACCACCCTCGCTCCCCGACTTCAACTCGGCGCTTGGAACCACATCGCTGTAATTCGTTGCGTCCCAGTCGAATTGGTGACCAAGAGCCGTCCGAGTGAGTCGCTGTTTCCAGCTCCCCGCTCGCGGCGACTCAGAGAACATTACACAGCGCGGCGGGTGCTGCCAAATCGACAGCCCGGGTGCGGCCACCACCCCGGGATGCGCAACGGGGACCCACCGTCATGGTGAGCCCCCGTTGTCGTCTCGGTCAGTGCGCGAGCCGCGCGGCTGCCTGGTGCTTGCGCCCACGCTTGATGATCGCGGCCACGCCGTGGAGGAAGTCGTCAGCGCTCAGTTCGTGCTCCGGGTCGTCGAGCTTCGCGTTGTTCACGGAGATGGCGCCGTCCCCGATGAGACGCCGGGCCGCATTGCGAGACTCCGCGATGCCGACCGCGATGAGCGCGTCCGTCAGGGTGGTACCCGGTGAAACCTCTCCCCCGGGCAACTCCGCGACGGCGTCACGCAGCGTCCGCGCGTCGAGGGCCGTCACGTCACCCTTGCCGAACATCGCCTCACTCGCCGCGATGGCGCCGGCCGTCGCCGCCTCACCGTGCACGAGCGTCGTGACGTCGGCCGCCAGCGTCTTCTGCGCCACTCGCTTGAAGGGTTCCTCGGCCACGGCGCGTTCGAGCTCCGCGATCTCGTCCTTCGTCCGATCGGTCATGAACTTGATGAGCTTGATGACCTCGGAATCCTCGACGTTGAGGAAGTACTGGTAGAAGGCGTACGGGCTCGTCATCTGCGCGTCGAGCCAGATGGCATTGCCCTCCGACTTGCCGTACTTCTGCCCGGACGCGTCCGTGAGCAGCGGCGAGGTGAGCACGTGCACACTCTTGCCCTCCACCGAACGGATGAGATCAGAGCCGGCGATGAGGTTGCCCCACTGATCGGAGCCGCCGAGCTGCAAGGTGCAGCCGTACTCGCGGAACAGGTGCAGGTAGTCGAGGGCCTGGAGGATCTGGTAGCTGAACTCCGTGTAACTGATGCCCTGCTCGGAGTTGAGGCGCGCCGCGACGGCGTCCTTCTTGATCATCCCGTTGACGCGGAAGTGCTTACCGTAGTCACGCAGGAAGTCGAGGGCCGATATGCCCTGAGTCCAGTCGAGGTTGTTGACCGCGATGGCGGGGTTGTCGCCGTCGAAGTCGAGGAACGGCTGCACCTGCTCACGGATGCGCGCGACCCACTGCGCCGTCTGGTCCTTCGTCTTGAGCACGCGCTCCGCGCTGGGGCGCGGATCACCGATGAGACCCGTCGAACCTCCGACGAGGACGATGACGCGATGCCCGGCGCGCTGCAGCCGTCGCAGCTGGATCAGCTGGACGAGGTTGCCGAAGTGCAGGGACGGCGCCGTCGGGTCGAAGCCGCAATACACCGTGAGCGGTCCGTTCGCGAGCGCGTCACGCAGCTGCGTCTCGTCGGTGGTCTGCGCCACCGCTCCGCGCCACTGCAGCTCGTCGAGGATGTTGCTCACGTCGTCCCTTTCGTCAGATGCTTCGGTTGCGCGGATCACGCACCCACCCCAGA
The DNA here is from genome assembly GCF_044909235.1 of Dermacoccus sp. GAS27A. Taxonomy (NCBI): domain Bacteria; kingdom Bacillati; phylum Actinomycetota; class Actinomycetes; order Micrococcales; family Dermacoccaceae; genus Dermacoccus; species Dermacoccus sp. GAS27A. Next base: position 1,710 of record NZ_JBIYDW010000013.1, read on the forward strand.
GTCTCCCACGACCGCCCGATCCGGCGCGCCTGCTGCGTGGAGGGCGCCGCTGCAACGGGCTGCGTCAGCGCTTGCGCACCCGCGTCACCGCGGCGCGGTAGGCGGATACGCTCGGCTCGCCCGGGATCCAGAAGCGCCAGGGGAAGCTCTCGCCCTCACCGCCCGGCCCGCTCACGCCGACACGCGGGCCGGTGAGGTACTCGGGCGCGACGTGGCCGTCCGGTCGACGGACGACGACCTGGGCATCCGGCCCGACGACGGGAGTGCCGCCGAGGATCGGCTCGATCGCGAGCGCCTTCGCGAGGTTGCCCGGGCCACGAGCGAGATGGGCGTCCTTGGGAATCGGCGCGCCCTCGCGTGCACTCGCCATGCGCCGCTCCCGCGCACGGTCGAGGCCGTCGATGATCTCGCCAGAACGGACGAGGCAACCGGCCGACTCTCCGTCAGCCCCGCAGACGAGGTTCAGGGCCCGGTGGATGCCGTAGTTGATGTAGACGTAGCAGGTGCCGGGCGGGCCGAACAGCGCGGAGTTGCGGTCGGTGCGGCGCTTGAAGCCGTGCGAACCCGGGTCGACGGCGCCATGGTAGGCCTCCACCTCGGTGATACGCAGCGTCACCCCCGCGTGCGAGATGGTGAGGCCCAAGAGCTTCGGCGCGACGTCGACGGGCGGATGGGCGAAGAACGATGAGTCGAGATCTGGCACGCCGACATTGTGTCGCCCCCGCTCGATTCGGGCCACCTCCCTCGGTGTGCGGCCCCGGACGCGATGTTGCCCGGGTTTCGGGGGCGTCGGCCCCCGAAACCCGGGCAACATCGTGCGTCAGCGTGAGCGGATGTCGAGCGTCAGCGGATGTCGATGGGTCGGCTCGCCCAGGTATGCAGTTCGCTCGACTTCGCGTGCGCGGCCTCGAGCTGTTCGGCGACGCGGTCGGGAGCCGTCCCGCCCGTCGCGTTGCGGGAGGCGAGTGAACCGGGCACGCTCAGCACCTCGCGCACACCCGGCGTCAGGTGCTCGCTGATGGCGGCGAGGTCATCGTCGCTCAGATCCCACAGCTCGATTCCGCGCTGCTCGCACGCCTGCACGCACTCCCCTGCGACCTCGTGCGCGATACGGAACGGCACGCCCTCGCGCACGAGCCACTCGGCGATGTCGGTGGCGAGCGAGAAGCCCTGCGGCGCGAGGGATTCGAGACGCTCCGGGTGGAAGGTGAGCGTCGCCGTCATGCCCGCGAAGGCCGGCAGCAGCAGCTCGAGGGTGTCGACGGCGTCGAAGACCGGCTCTTTGTCCTCCTGCAGATCTCGGTTGTAGGCGAGCGGGAGCGCCTTGAGCGTCGTCATCAGGCCTGCGAGATCCCCGACGAGACGGCCCGCCTTGCCGCGCGCCAGCTCGGCGACGTCGGGGTTCTTCTTCTGCGGCATGATGCTCGAGCCGGTCGAGAACGCGTCGTCGAGGGTGACGAAGCTGAACTCCTTCGTCGCCCACAGCACCACCTCCTCCGCGATGCGGCTGATGTCGACCGCCGACATCGCGGCGACGAACGCGAACTCGGCGACGAAGTCACGCGACGCGGTGCCGTCGATGCTGTTCTCGACGGGGCGCGAGAAGCCCAGATCGTCGGCCACCGAGGCCGGGTCGAGGCCCAGCGACGACCCCGCGAGCGCGCCCGAGCCGTACGGCGAGGCGTCGGTGCGTCGATCCCAGTCGCCGAAGCGCTCGACGTCGCGCAGCAACGCCCACGCGTGCGCGAGCAGGTGGTGGCTCAGCAGCACGGGCTGCGCGTGCTGCAGGTGCGTGCGCCCCGGCATCGCGACACCGAGATGCGTCTGCGCCTGCGCGACGAGCGCGTCGACGACGTCGAGCAGCAGCGCCGCGACCGAGCGCGCGTGATCACGCAGGTACATGCGGAACAGCGTCGCGACCTGATCGTTGCGCGAACGTCCGGCCCGCAGGCGACCGCCGACGTCCGCGCCGGCGCGCTCGATGAGGCCGCGCTCGAGCGCCGTGTGCACATCCTCGTCCTCCTGCGCCGGCGTGAACGCGCCCGACTCGACGTCGTCGAGCAACTGCTGCAGCGCCGCGAGCATGGCCGCGAGCGCCTCGTCGTCGAGCAGACCGGCGCGGTGCAGCACGCGCGCGTGCGCCCGCGAACCGGCGATGTCATAGGGCGCGAGGCGCCAGTCGAAGTGCGTCGACTTGCTCAGCGCGGCGAGCGCATCCGCCGGGCCACCGGCGAAGCGACCTCCCCAGAGACTGAGGCGGGCGTCGGGCTGGGTCATGGGGTGAACCTCTCCTTCATCGGATGGATCGGGCGCGGGGCGCCGGGGAGATTGGAACGGTTGGAGCAGGGCTCGAGGGCTCAGACGCCGCGAATGTCGCCGCGAGAACCGGCGTCGGGATCGCCGCTTTCCTGGGCGTCGTCATCGTGGTCGGCGGAGGCGAGATCGTCCGTACGGCCGGCGAGTTCCAGGAAGCGCTTGGCGACGGGCGCCGCCCCCTGCGGGTCGCGGCAGATCACCATGATCGTGTCGTCGCCGGCGATCGTGCCGAGGACGTCGGTGAACTCCGCGTGGTCGATCGCCGAGGCGAGAAAGTTCGCCGCGCCCGGCGGGGTGCGCAGGATGACGAGGTTCGCCGACGACTCCGCTGTCACGAGCAACTCGCCCGACAGCCGGCGCAATCGTTGGACCGCCTCGGTGCGCGCGGCGCCCGCCCGAGGCGTGCGGTCACCGCCCTCGCCGGGCACGGCGTAGACGAGCGTGCGGCCCTGACGCACCTTGACCGCGCCGAGCTCGACGAGATCACGTGACAGCGTCGCCTGCGTGACGTCGACGCCGTCAGCGAGCAGCCGCTCGGCGAGATCCGTCTGCGACCGGATGGACTCGCGCCCGAGGATCTCGCGGATGCGCTGATGGCGCGCACCCTTCGTCTGCGCCATCATGCGTGCTCCGCGAGGAACGTCAGCAGCGCCTTCTGCGCATGCAGCCGGTTCTCCGCCTCGTCCCACACGACCGAGGCGGGGCCGTCGATGACGTCCGCGGCGATCTCGAAACCACGGTATGCCGGCAGGCAGTGCATGACGATCGCGTCAGGCGCCGCGTGCGCCATCAGCTCGCTCGTCACGCTGAAGGCGCTGAACGGATTGCTCTCGCCCTTGCGCGTGCTCGCCTCGTCCTCCATGCCCATCGACACCCACGTGTCGGTGATGACGACGTCCGCGCCCGTCACGGCTTCGATGGCGTCCTCGCTCGCATGCGCGCCGCCGCAGGTCGTCGCGGCGATCTCCTTGGCGCGCTCGAGGATCGCCGGATCCGGGCCGTACCCGTGCGGGCCGGCGACGGTGATGTCGGCGCCGGCCGTCGCGAAACCGAGCAGGTAGCTGTGGGCCATGTTGTTCGCAGCGTCACCGACGTAGGCGACCTTGCGACCGGCAGCGCTGCCCTTGTGTTCGGCGACCGTCAGCAGGTCGGCGAGGATCTGGCAGGGGTGGAAGGCGTCCGTCAGGGCGTTGACCACGGGCACGCCCGCGTGCTCGGCCATCTCCTCGAGGCGGTCCTGGCCGTAGGTGCGCCACACGATCGCGCTGACCTGGCGCCCAAGCACCTTCGCGACGTCGTGGATCGACTCACGCGTGCCGATCTGCGCGAGCTTGCCGTCGACGATCATCGGGTGCCCGCCGAGCTCGGCGACCCCCACGCTGAAGCTGAGCTGCGTGCGCAGCGTCGGCTTGTCGAAGATGATGGCGACGCCCTGGGGACCCGCGAACGGCTGCTTGGCGTGCCGGTCTCGTTTGAGCGTCGCCGCGAGCGCGAGCACCTCGGCCTGCTCGGCGGGGCTCAGGTCGTCGTCACGCAGGAAGTGGCGGGTCATGAGGCGTTCTCCTCGGTCTCGGCGGCATCGAGCAGGCCGGGCAGCGCGGCGACGAAGGTGTCGATCTGCTCGCCCGTGATGACGAGTGGCGGGGCCAGGCGGATGACGTCCGGGCCCGTCGCGTTGATGATGAAACCCGCCTCGCGGGCTCGGACGACGACACGCTGCGCGAGCGGGTCGCGCAGCACGATGCCGCGCAGCAGGCCGCGGCCGCGGACGGTAACGACGCGTTCGTCGTCGAGGTTCTCGACAGCCGCGACGAGGTGCTCCCCCAGCCGCCGCGCCTGTTCGCGCAGGCGTTCGTCCTCGATCGTGCGCATGACGGCGACGCCCGCGGCGCACGCGAGCGGGTTGCCGCCGAACGTCGAACCGTGCTGGCCGGCCTCGAACATCGTCGAGGCGGCACCGAAGGTGACGAGCGCACCGATCGGCACACCGCCGCCGAGGCCCTTGGCGAGCGTGATGGCGTCCGGCATGACCTCGGGTGCGATCGTCTGGAACCCGAACCACTCGCCGGTGCGTGCAACGCCCGTCTGCACTTCGTCGATGATGAGCAACGCCCCGCGTTCGCGCGTCACCTCGCGGGCCGCGCGCAGGTATTCGGGCGAGGCCTCGATGACGCCCGCCTCACCCTGGATGGGTTCGAGGATCACCGCGCCCACCGTGTCGTCGACGGCTGCCCGTAGCGCCTCGACGTCGTGGTAGGGCACGCGAGTGACGCCCGGGACCAGCGGTTCGAACGGCTCGCGGTAGGCCTGCTTGGAGGTGAGCGACAGCGCGCCCAGCGTGCGGCCGTGGAAGCCGCCGTCCGCGACGACGACACCGGGGCGAGCGGTACGGCGCGCCAGCTTGAACGCCGCCTCGTTGGCCTCGGCGCCGGAGTTGCAGAAGAAGACGCGCGTGTCGGCGTCGCCACCCGACGCGGCGACCAAGCGTTCGGCGAGCTCGATCTGCGGGCGCGTCGTGAAGAAGTTGGACACGTGGATGAGCTTCGCCGCCTGCTCGCTCACCGCGGCGACGAGCGCCGGGTGGGCATGGCCGAGAACGTTGACCGCGATACCGGCGAGCAGATCGAGGTACTCGCGGCCCTCGACGTCGCGAACAACGGCGCCCTCGCCGCGCTCGAGGACGAGCCCGGGCGCCCCGAAGACCCCCATGAGGGAGGCGCCGTAGCGCTGCGTCAGATCCCCGTGCGTCGGCATCGTGGACGCCGGGGCGTCATGGTCGGCCGGGTTCATCGGCGTCCTCCTGAGGTGATCATCGTGCCGATCCCTTCGTCCGTGAAGATCTCGAGCAGGATGGAGTGCGGGCGTCGCCCGTTGACGACGTGGGTGTGCGGCACGCCCCCGCGCACGGCGCGGATGCAGGCCTCGAGCTTGGGCACCATGCCCGAGTCGACCGTCGCGAGCATGCGTTCGGCCTCGTCGACGGGCAGCTTCGACAGCAGCGACGACTCGTCCGGCCAGTTCGCGTAGACCCCCTCGACGTCCGTGAGCACGACGAGCTTGTGCGCGCCGAGCGCGACGGCGAGAGCACTCGCGGCGGTGTCGGCGTTGACGTTGAGCACCTGCCCCTCGCGCTCGAGGTCGGGCGCCACGGACGAGATGACGGGGATGCGCCCCGAGTGCGCGAGGTCACGCACGATCTGCGGGTCGACCATCTCGACATCACCGACGAGGCCGACGTCGACGGCCTCACCGTCGACGATGGCGGGGCGGCGGCGGGCGCCGAACAGGCCTGCATCCTCGCCGGAGAGGCCGAACGCCATCGGGCCGTGATTGTTGATGAGGCCGACGAGTTCGCGCGAGACCTGGCCCGTCAGCACCATGCGCACGACTTCCATCGTCTCGGGCGTCGTGACGCGCAGGCCGCCGCGGAACTCGCTCTTCATTTCGAGCCGGTTGAGCATCGCGGCGATCTGCGGGCCTCCGCCGTGGACGACGACGGGGCGTAGCCCGGCGTAACGCAGGAAGGCGATGTCCTCGGCGAAGGCACGCTTGAGGGCGTCGTCCGTCATGGCGTTGCCGCCATACTTCACGACGACGAGAGCGTCCTGATACTTCTGCAGCCACGGCAGCGCCTCGACGAGGGTGCCCGCCTTGAGGCCCGCCGAGGCGAGCGACGAGAGGTCGCGAGGCTGGGTCGTCTCGTGCTCCGTCCCGCTCATGTGCTGTACGCCGAGTTCTCGTGGACGTAGTCGTGCGTGAGGTCGTTCGTCAGGACGGTGGCGTCGGCGTCACCGGCGTGGAGAAACACCTCGACCTTCACTTCACGCTGAGACATGTCGACGCCAGAGCGGTCGTCACCGACCCCGCCGCTGCGGCACACCATGACGCCGTTGATCGCGACATCGAGCTGCGCCGGCTCGAACGCGGCCGAGGTGGTCCCGACGGCCGCGAGAACCCGCCCCCAGTTGGGATCGTTGCCGAACACGGCGCACTTGAAGAGGTTGTTGCGGGCTATCGAACGTGCAACCTCAAGTGCATCGTCAACGTTGGCGGCGCCCTGGACGTCGATCGTGATGTCGTGCGCGGCGCCCTCCGCGTCGGCGATGAGCTGTTCGGCCAGGTCGACGCAGACTTGCGTGAGAATGGCCGTGAACTCCCCCATCTGCGGGCTCACCCCGCTCGCTCCCGAGGCCATGAGCACGACAGTGTCGTTCGTCGACTGGCAACCGTCCGAGTCGATACGATCGAACGACATCGCCGTCGCCGCGCGCAGCGCCTCGTCGGCCTGCTCGGCGGTGAGGACCGCGTCGGTCGTGATGACGACGAGCATCGTCGCGAGGGACGGCGCGAGCATGCCGGCGCCCTTCGCCATGCCGCCGATCGTGTAGCCGGAACCGAACCCGGTGCACTCCTTCGCGACCGTGTCCGTCGTCATGATGGCGGTCGCGGCGTCCTCCCCGCCGTCAGCGCTCAACGAACCGGCCGCCGCGGTGATACCGGATTCGATCTTGTCCATCGGCAGCAACTCACCGATGAGGCCCGTCGAGCAGACGACGACGTCACCGGCGCTCACACCGACGGCCACGGCGGCGAGTTCGGCACTGCGGTGCGTGTCGAGGAAACCCTGCGCCCCGGTGCAGGCGTTGGCGCCACCGGAGTTGAGCAGAACGACGTCGGCGCGCCCGTCCGTCACCACCTGGCGCGACCAGGTCACCGGCGCCGCCTCGACGCGGTTCGAGGTGAACACGGCGGCGACGACGTGCTCGGGCCCGTCGTTGACGACGAGGGCGACGTCGGGGCGCCCGCTGGGCTTCAGCCCCGCCGTCACGCCCGCCGCGCGGAAGCCTGCGGCAGCGGTGACACTCATGGTTTCTCCTTGATGATGTGCCCGCCACGAGCCCACAGCTCACGAGCGCGCGCGGATTCGTACGTCGGCACCATGATCCAGTCGGTGTCGAACGTCGAGACGGTGAAGACGGTGACGTCGGCCTCGCCGAGCGGCGCGACGATGGCCGAGAGCAGACCCGTCAGCGCGAAGTCGAGCGGACCCTCGACCTCGAACACGTGGAACGGGCCCTGCTGACGCACGACCGCGTCCCGCGGGATCGCTGAGGTGAGGCACAGCACCGACGTCTCCGACGCCGTCGCACTGACGGAGACGAGCGGCGCGTCCGTGAGCGCCCATTCGGGCACGACCTCCTGCGCGCCGAGGCGCACGTACGACAGCTCCTCGGGGTGGGCGATGAGGGTGAACCGAGCTCCGAACGCGACCATCAGGGGCTCACCCCCGCGAGCGGCAGGCCCGTGGTCTCGCCCAGGCCGAGCGACAGGTTCATCGACTGCACGGCTGCACCGGCCGTCCCCTTCGTCAGGTTGTCGACGGCGGAGGTGACGACGACGCGCCCCGCCACCTCGTCGAGCGCGAACTGCAGGGTGACGACGTTCGACCCGAGCACCGAACCGGTCGCGGGCCACGACCCGGCAGCCAGGAGCTCGACGAAGGGTTCGTCGGCATAGGCCTCGGCGAAGGCGCGCGCGACGTCATCAGCCGTCGTGCCGGGCGCCAGCCGAGCCGTCGACGTCGCGAGGATGCCGCGCGGCATGGGGGCGAGCGTCGGCGTGAACGACAGCGTCACCTCGCGCTCACCGCCGGCGGCGAGACGCAGGTTCTGCGCGATCTCGGGCGTGTGACGGTGCCCGCCGCCGACGCCGTACGGGCTCATCGACCCCATGACCTCGGCGCCGAGCAGGTGTGGCTTGAGGCCCTTGCCGGCCCCCGAGACACCCGAGGACGCGACGACGACCACGTCGTCGAGCGCGATGAGGGACGCCGCCGCGAGCGGCGCGAGAGCGAGCGAGACGGCCGTCGGATAGCACCCGGGGACGGCGACGCGGCGCGCGCCGCGCAGCTGCTCGCGCCGCTTGACGCCCTTCGAGACGAGTTCGGGCATCCCGTAGGCCCAGGACCCCGCGTAGGGCGTGTCGTAAAAACGCTGCCAGTCGCTCTCGCGCTCGAGCCGAAAATCCGCGCCACAGTCGATGACGACGACGTCTGCGTCGAGCTGCGCGGCGAGCGCAGCGCTCTGCCCGTGCGGCAGTGCGAGGAAGACGACGTCGTGGCCGGCGAGGGCGTCAGCGTTCGTGGCAAGCACGGGTCGCTCGGCGAGGGAGAACAACGACGGGTGATGATCGCCGAGGCGCGAACCGGCGGAGGAACCCGCCGTCAGTGCGCCGATCTCGACGTCGGGATGGGCGAGCAAGAGGCGCAGGATCTCCCCGCCCGCATATCCACTCGCCCCGGCGACAGCTGCTGTGACCATGCCCCCAGCCTAGCGCAGATCGCATACCCATGCACTTTTAGGTCATACTCATGCACACAGGGTGGAGACGGCGTCACGCCGCCCCCACCCTGTCGATCATGCCGGAATCAGGCGCCGCGCAGGCTCGCTCCAACACTCTCGTCGACGGCGCGCACTGCCGCGTCGCGTGCCGCGTTCACCTCGTCGGTCGTCAGCGTCCGCTCGGGGGAACGGAAGAACAGGCGGTACGCGAGGGACTTCTTGCCCTCACCGACCTGATCGCCCGTGTAGATGTCGAACAGCGCGACCGACTCGAGGTGTTCACCGGCCCCCGAGCGCAACGCCGTCTCGACGCGAGCCGCAGGGACGGACGCGTCGACGACGAGCGCGACGTCGGAATGCGCCTGCGGGAACGTCGCGATGCTCGAAGCGACACCGGGGCGCTCGGCGTACGCCGACAGCGCGTCGAGGTCGAGTTCGCCCCCGACCGTGCGGGCCGGCAGCGAGAACGCCGCGACGACCTTGGGGTGCAGCTCGCCCGCCGCGCCGATGACGGTGCCGTCCGGCAGCGCGATGCTCGCGCAGCGTCCCGGGTGGAACGGCGCCACCTGCGTCTGCTCGATCGTCAGGTCGACGCCGAGCACGCGCCCGATCTGCAGCGCCACGGCGATCGCGTCGCTCCAGTCCGCGCCGCGCCCGGCACCCCACCAGCCCTTGCGCTCGCTGTCACCGGCGGCGACCCAGGCGACGTGGCGCGGCTGCGCCGGCACGGCCGAGCGGATCGCGTCGAGCACCTCAGGCGCCGGGTGCACGCCGACCGGTGACGTCGGCGCGTGGCCCGCCTCACCGGCGACGACGAGACCGATCTCGAACAGCGCCACGTCCTTGAACCCGCGCGCGACGTTGCGCTTGAGCGAATCCATCATCGTGGCGAGAACACTCGTGCGGATGAGCGGCAGCTCGTCCGACAGCGGGTTGGTCAGGCGCACGCTCGTGCGCCGCGCGTCGTCGGCTGCGAAGCCGAGCTTGTCGTGTACGTCATCACTGACGAACGGCAGCGAGATGATCTCCGTCAGGCCGGCCATCGCGAGCGCATTCGCCACGTTGCGGCGGTGGCGCTGCGACGCCGTCAGCCCACGCCCGGCGAGGGGTCGCGGCAGGACGGATGGGATGGCGTCATACCCGCGCAGACGCGCCACTTCCTCGACGAGGTCGGGCCCGCTCGTCAGATCGGGGCGCCACGTGGGCGGTGTCACGCTCCACAACGGTTCGTTGCGCTCGACCCGGCACCCGACGGCGTCAAGGCTCTCGGCGACCTCGTCGTCGGAGTACGCGACACCGACGAGCCGCGTCGGCTGCTGCGGGTCGAAGTCGATCGGCTGCGGCGCGCGCGTCGTGTCGAGGTCGGTGACGCCGTCGTCGACGACGCCGCCGCCGTACTGCACGAGCAGTTCGACGGCGAGCTGCGCCGCGGCTGCCGCGATCTGCGGGTCGACGCCACGCTCGTAGCGCTTGGACGCCTCGCTGCCGAGCTTGTGGCGGCGCGCGGTGCGGGCGACGGAGACCGGGTCGAAGTGGGCGGCCTCGATGAGGACGTCGGTCGTCGAGTCGCTCACCTCGCTGTCGGAACCGCCCATGACGCCGGCCAGCGCCAGCGGGCGTGCACCGCCGTCGGTGATGAGCAGATCCTCGGCGAACAGGGTGCGCTCGACGCCGTCGAGCGTCGTCAGCTTCTCCCCCGCGCGGGCGCGTCGCACGACGATCTCCTCGCCCAGCGCCCCGAGATCGAACGCATGCAGGGGCTGGCCGAGCGCCATCATGACGTAGTTGGTGACGTCGACCGGCAGCGAGATCGAGCGCATGCCCACCTCGGTGACGGCCGTCGCGAGCCACGCGGGCACCGGAGCGTTCGGGTCGATGCCGCGCACGACGCGTGCGACGTACCGGTCGCAGCCGACCGCGCCACGCAACCCCTGGGGGTCGTCGACGCGCACCGGGTAACCCAAGTCGTTCGCTGCCGGCGCCCTCGTCGTCAGCGCATCGACCGGGTCGGTGAAGCTCGCGCCGGTGGCGTGGCCGTACTCGCGCGCGATGCCGCGCATCGAGAAGCAATAACCGCGATCGGGGGTGACGTTCACCTCGACGGTCTCGCGGTCGAGCCCGAGCAGCGGCAGTGCGTCCTGGCCCGGCGTGAGCGACGAGGCGTCGACACCGAGGCGCTGCGGCAGCAGGATGATGCCGCCCGAGCCGTCGTCGGGCAGGCCCAGTTCATCTGCGGCACAGATCATCCCGGCCGACAGGTGACCGTACGTCTTGCGGGCGCTGATGGCGAAGCCGCCCGGCAGCACGGCACCCGGCAGCGCGACGACGACGGTGTCGCCGACCTCGAAGTTGTGCGCGCCGCACACGATGCCCTGAGGTTCACCGGTGCCGTTCGCGTCACCGACGTCGACGGTGCACCAGTTGATGACCTTGCCGTTCTTCTGCTCCTCGGGCGTCTTCGTCAGCACGCGGCCGACGACGAGGGGGCCGGTGATGCCGCCGCCGTGGATGGCCTCCTCCTCGAGTCCGACGCGCACGAGGTCCGCGGCGACCTGCAGGCCGGTTGCCCCTTCGGGCACGTCGACGTACTCGCGCAGCCATTCGATGGGAACTCGCATTGTCTCAGACCTCCAAGCCGAACTGGGCGTCGAAGCGGACGTCGCCCTCGATCATCTCGCGCATGTCGGATGCGCCCGTGCGGAACATCAGGGCGCGTTCGACGCCCATGCCGAACGCGAAACCGCTGTACTCGGCCGGGTCGACGCCGCAGGCGCGCAGCACGTTCTCGTTGACCATGCCGCAGCCGCCCCACTCGATCCAGCCGGTGCCGCCGCAGGTGCGGCAGGCCGCGTCCTCCCCGCGGCAGACGAAGCACCGCAGATCCATCTCGGCGCTCGGCTCGGTGAACGGGAAGTAGTTGGGGCGCAGGCGCGTCGTGATGCCCTCACCGAACAACTGCGTCGCGAGGTGGTCGAGCGTGCCCTTGAGGTGCGCCATCGTGATGCCCTTGTCGACCGCGAGGCCCTCCATCTGGTGGAAGACGGGCAGGTGCGTCGCGTCGAGTTCGTCGGTGCGGTACGCCTTGCCGGGCGCGACGATGTAGAGCGGCACCCCACGATCGAGCATGGAGCGTGCCTGCACGGGCGAGGTGTGCGTGCGCATGACGAGGCCGCCGTCGGCGGGGTCGAGGTAGAACGTGTCCTGCATCTGGCGCGCGGGGTGGTCCTCGTCGAAGTTGAGGGCGTCGAACACGAACCACTCGGCCTCGACCTCGGGCCCCTCGGCGACCTCCCACCCCATGCCGACCATGAGGTCGACCATGAGCTGCTGCATGAGTTCGACGGGGTGACGCCCGCCGACGGGGCGACGCAGCGCGGTCGCCGTCGTCACGTCGACGGCCTCTTCGGTGAGGATGCGCTCATCGCGCTCGGCCTCGAGTTCACCCTGGCGAGTCTTCAGCGCGGCGCCCACACGGCCACGTGCCTGGCCGACGCGCTTGCCCGCCTCGGCCTTCGCCGACGGCGGCAGCGCGCCGATCTCGCGGTTGGCCAGCGCCAACGGGGACTTGTCACCCGCGTGCGCCGTGCGCACGTCCTTGAGCTCCTCGAGCGAGGACGCGGCGGCGATGGCGGCGAGAGCGGCGGTGACGTTGGACTCGACCACCTCTGGGGCGAGGGCAGCGACCTCGACGGGGTCGTAGTTCGTGTTGGGGCCAGACATGCGCCCGAGTCTATCGAGTGCGCGCAAACCCATTCCCACGCGTCCGCGCGGGCGAGGGGTGCTCAGTTCTGGGCGGCAGCCGAGGCGTAGAGGCAGACGGTGGCGGCCATCGCGAGGTTGAGCGACTCGGCGTGGCCGTAGATCGGCACGCGGACGACGTCGTCGCACTGCTCGCGCACCTCGGGCTCGAGGCCCCATGCCTCGTTGCCCATGACCCACGCGTGCGGGGTGGCGAGGTCGACGTCGGGCAGCAGTGTCTCGCCAACGCCGTCGGCGGCGTGCAGTGTCAGCCCTGCGGCGCGACAGGCGGCGAAGATCTCCTCGATCGACGACCCGCGCGAGATCGGCAGGTGCCACAGCGAGCCGACGCTCGAACGCACGAGCTTCGGGTTGTAGAGGTCGACGCTCGCGTCGCTGAGGATCACGGCGTCCGCCCCCGTCGCGTCGGCACCTCGGATGACGGTGCCCGCGTTTCCGGGGTCGCGCACGTTCGTGCAGATGACGACGAACTTCGGCGAGCCCGCGAGCACGTCGGCCAGTGGGCGATCGATCGGCCTGGCGACGGCGATGATGCCCTGCGGCTGTTCGGTGTCGCACATCGCGGCGAGCACCTGCGGCGAGCAGTCGTGGACGAAGCGCCGCACGTTTGCTGGGGCGCCGTCAGCCCATTCCCCGGCGAGTTCGCGCAGGTCGGGGTGACGCTCGGTGGCCTCGGCGTCGAGGTAGACGTCGCGGATCGACATCGGCGCGAACCGGATGAGCTCGCGCACGGCCTGGCGCCCCTCGACGAGGAACAGCCCGGCCTTGTCACGTGCAGAACGCCGCCCCAGCGCCTTGACCTGCTTGACCCGATCGGAACGGACGTTCGTGATCATGGTCGAGCGAGCCCTTCGGCGTGGAGCGGCGTTCGGTGCGAAAGAGGTGCCTGGATCAGGCAGCCGGCGTCTGGGCCGGGACGTTCGCCTTGGCGATCTCGACGAGCTTGGCGAAGGCCGGGGCGTCGTTGACGGCCAGCTCGGCCAGCATGCGACGGTCGACCTCGATGCCCGCGACCTTCAGGCCCTGGATGAAGCGGTTGTACGTCATGCCGTTGAGGCGAGCCGCAGCGTTGATGCGCTGGATCCAGAGGCGACGGAAGTCGCCCTTCTTGGCGCGACGGTCACGGTAGGCGTAACCGAGGCTGTGCGTCACCTGCTCCTTGGCCTTGCGGTAAAGGCGCGAGCGCTGGCCGCGGTAGCCGCTGGCCTGCTCGAGAACGGTACGACGCTTCTTCTGGGCGTTGACTGCCCGCTTCACGCGTGCCACGTGATCACTCCTTGAGTGGGGCGGCGGCGCCTGGCGCCTGCCGCGAAGTTAGTTGGGGGTGTGGACGGCTCAGAGGCCGAGAAGGCGCTTGATCTTCTTCTCGTCGGCCGGCGCGAGAACGACGTCGTTGACGAGACGACGCGACTGACGCTTGGCGCGCTCCTCGAACTTGTGCACGTGGCGGGCGCGCTGACGCATGATCTTGCCCTTACCGGTGACGCGGAAACGCTTCTTCGCACCGGAGTGCGTCTTCATCTTCGGCATGGCCGACTCCTTCGCTACCTCGACGCGCTCGTGTGCGCGTCGGCTGTCTGACTGCCTCGCCCGATCACCCGGGACGAGGGTTCTCCACCCGAGGGTGAAGGGGGTGTTACTTCGCAGCCTCTTCGGCCGCGACCTGCTCGGCCCCGGGGGCCTCGCTCGAGACAGGCGTCTCGGCCTGCGGCTCCGGGGCGGCCTTGGCTGCCTTCTCGGCCTCACGACGACGACGGTCCTCGGCGCGCGCCTCGGCCTTCTTCTTCGTCGGGCCGAGCACCATCACCATGTTGCGCCCGTCCTGCTTCGGCGCGCTCTCGATGAACGCGAGCTCCTGCACGTCCTCAGCGAGCTTCTGCAGGAGGCGGAAGCCGAGCTCGGGGCGCGACTGCTCACGGCCGCGGAACATGATGGTGACCTTGACCTTGTCACCGGCCGACAGGAACCGGACGACGTGACCCTTCTTGGTGTCGTAGTCGTGCTGGTCGATCTTCGGTCGGAGCTTGATCTCCTTGATGACCGTGTTGACCTGGTTCTTGCGCGACTCGCGCGCCTTCATGGCCGCTTCGTACTTGAACTTGCCGAAGTCCATGAGCTTGGCGACGGGCGGCTTGGCCTGGGGGGCCACCTCGACGAGGTCGAGGTCGGCCTCGGCGGCGAGGCGCAGCGCGTCCTCGACTCGGACGATGCCCACCTGCTCACCATTGGGGCCCACCAACCGAACTTCCGGGACTCGGATTCGGTCGTTGATGCGTGGCTCAGCGCTGATGGCCTGCTCCTTCACGAGTGTGATGTTCACGAGTTGTTGCGGTGTGCCCGGCCACCGACGATGTTCGGGCAACAAAAAAGACTTCCTGCGAGCGCAAGAAGTCTTCGTTCAACACGCACGACGCGATGATTGTTCCGTCGCCATCGAGGCGGGTGCCTCGTCGTGCATCGTGACCAAGACCCTGCCTCCCGAAGGAGACCGAGGGTGGAGACCGAAGCCCCTCTTGCGCACCGAGCGCTTTCACTGCCTCGATGAGGCCATGCGAACGTCCGGCTGGTGCCAATCACGATAGCAGCCGGATTGGCTCCGCCCTAATCGGCGCGGCGGGCGGGTTCGACGTCGGTGCCCTGCGCCTGTGAAGACGCCGGCAGACCGGCCCGTCGTGACCGCAGCCCCCGTCGCGCCCCGACCATGACGGCGCCGAGGCCGGCGATGGCCGCCCCCGTCAGCCCGACGGACGCGAAACCGCCCGCGAAGCCGTGACGGTCGATGAACACGCCTGCGAGCGGCCCACCGAGCGCACCGCCGAGGGTGAGGAACGAACCGTGCCACCCCATCGCCTCGCCGCGCACCCGTTCGGGGACGACGCGCGTGAGTGCATCGACGGACGCAGTCATCGTCGGCGCGCAGAACAGGCCTGCGACGAAACCCCACACGCACAGCCCGAGCACGCCGTGGGCGAAGCCGATCGGCGCCGTCGTCAGGGCGAGCAGGACGAGCAGCGCGAACATGGGCGGCGGCGACGTCATCGCGCCGTAGACGAGCCCACCGAGGACGGAGCCCAGCCCCCACACGGCCAGCACGAGGCCGAGCTGGGCGGATGCGTCGAAGTGACGGGCTGCGGCGACGAACGAGACGTCACTGCCGCTGAGGACGACGACGGCCGCGAACCCGACGAGGCACACCGCCAGGAAACGCGGCGTCACCCAGCGTTCGCGTGGCAGGTCGACGTCCGCGGCAGCCTCTTCGTCGAGCGCCTGCCGGATCGGCGGGTCGATCCACCACAGCAGCGCCGCGAGCGCCGCGGAGGCCATCTCGAGGCAGAAGATCACCCACGACGTCGGGAAGTGACCGCCAAGAGCGATCGCGATGACGGGCCCGAGCATGAAGGACAGCTCGACGATGATGCCGTCGGTCGCGAGCGCCGTGCGGCGATCCTCGTCGCTCGTCGCGGCGATGATGCCCTGACGGATGACGGTGAACGTCGGCACGGCGAACAGCCCGGCCAGTGCCGCGAGCAGGAGCAGCGGTGCATAGCCGACGAAGGGCGCCACGGCCCAGCACCCGGCCGTGACGAGGATCGACGGCGCGACGACCCGGCGTAGCCCGAGGGTGTCGAGCAGGCGCCCGCGCCACGGCCCCGACAGCGCGACGGCGAGGGTCGAGGCCGCCGCGACGAGACCTGCCTGCGACCAGGTGCGGTGCAGCGTCTCGACGACGTGGATCGTGAGCAGCACCGACACCCCGAACGTCGGGATGCGGATGGCGAAGCCGAGCAGCAGCAGCTGGCGGGTGCGGCGGTTGGCAAGAACGCGGCGGTAACGGGTGGCGGGCATGGTGGCGTCATGGTGTCACGGGCGTGCGGTGGTGGGCGAACCCCTTTCGTCCACCGCCTCGAGGTTGCCCGTTCAGCCGCGCAGTTGCCTCTGCAGACGTAGGTAGCGCTCGTAGACCGCGCGTCCGGCGGTGACGTCGTCGTCCATGGCCTCGAGTTCGTGGTCATAGGCGACCTGCCAGGCCGGAGGTTCGTCACCTCCGGCCAGCGCCCACGCCGCCTGGCGCGCCGCGCCGATGCCGACGTACTCCCCGGGCGCCGGGATGTGCACCGGCAACCCGAACAGGATCGGTGCGATCTCGCGCACCGCCGCTGAAGCCGCAGCGCCCCCGATGAGGACGATGCGTCGCGCGCTCAGGCCGTGCTGCTTCAGCCCCTCGACGCCCGCGACGAGGTTCGCGAGCATCCCCTCGACGCAGGCGCGTGCAAGGTTCTCCGGCGTCGCGTTCGCGCGGGTGAGGCCGCCGAGCGTGCCCGTGGCGTCGGGCAGGTCGGGCGTGCGCTCACCGTCGAGGTAGGGCAGCAACGTCAGGCCCTGCGCGCCGATGGGTGCCGCGAGCGCGAGGCGGGAGAACTCGTCGAGGTCGACGCCGAGCAGCTGGGCACCTGTCGTCAGCACGCGGGCTGCGTTGAGGGTGCACATGAGCGGCAGGTGCCGCCCGTCGGCCGAGGCGAACCCGGCGATCTGCCCGCTCGCGTCCCGCGTCGGCGTGTCGTGGACGGCGAAGACGGTGCCCGACGTGCCGAGGCTGACGACGACGTCGCCGGGCTGCAGGCCGAGACCGAGCGCCGCGCCCATGTTGTCGCCCGTGCCCGCCCCGACGACGAGGCCCGCGTCTGTGACGCCTGCGGGCTCGGCGGGGCCGAGGACGCGCGGGACGCCGAACTCGCGGCCCAGGGCGAGACGCTGGATGTCGGCGTCGTACTCGCCGGTGACGGGTGACCAGTACCCGGTGCCGCTCGCGTCGCCGCGGTCGGTCGTCCATCCTCGCAAGCCGCCGCCGGCCTCCAGGATGCGCCCCGTCAGCCAGTCGTGCGGCAGGACGACGGTGTCGAGGCGGGCGGCGTTGTCCGGTTCGGCATCACGCAGCCACCGCACCTTCGCGACGGTGAACGCCGCGACGGGCACGACGTCGAGCCGATCCACCCAGGCACCCGCTCCCCCGAGCTCGTCGACGAGCTCACGCGCCGCGCCCGCCGAGCGAACGTCGTTCCACAGCAACGCCTCTCGGACGACGGCGCCGTCCGAATCGAGGGCGACCATGCCGTGCTGCTGACCGCCGACGGCGATCGCCTCGACGCCGTCGAGCATCCCGTCCGCCGTCGCGTCCTCGTAAGCGCGCCACCACACCTCGGGGTCGACGCTCGTGCCGTCGGGGTGAGGCGCGCGCGAGGTGCGCACCACGGCGCCCGTCTCGGCATCACAGACGACGATCTTGGTCGATTGCGTGGACGAATCCACTCCGGCGACGAGTCGAGATGACATGGTTTCCCTTCTCAGGCGTCGCCGGGGCGACGCGCGGTTCGGATGGCGGCAACCGTACGCTGAGATCAGACCGTCGGCAGTCCGTTCGGATAGATCATGGCCTTGACGGATGCCGGGTCGTCGAGGCCCGCGCGCAGGGCCTGCTCGCCGTCGGCGAGGTCGAAACGCCCCGTTACGAGATCGTCGACCTCGACGACGCCGCCCGCAAGCATCGCGAGCGCCTGCGGCCATGTGTTCGCGTAGCGGAACACCCCGGTGACGCTGACCTCACGCTCCTGCAGCGCAGACAGGGGCAGTTCGACGGTGTCGCCGCCCATCCCGACGAGCACGGCGCGAGCGCCTCGCGCCAGGGCCCGCATCCCGGCGAGCGTGACGGAGGCGACCCCGGAGCACTCGAGCAGAACGTCGTACTCGCGCTCGTCGAACCTCTCGTGACGTGAGTCGACGACCCGCGCGCCGAGCGCCCGGGCACGCTCGAGGCGTTCGGGGTTGAGGTCGACGACGGTGATGTCACGCGCGCCGCGCGCCCGGGCGGCCAGCAGGCACATGAGCCCGATGGGGCCGCAGCCGGTGATGAGGACGCGATCGCCGAGCGTCACGTCGGCCTTGCGGCAGGCCCACAATCCGACCGACAGCGGTTCGACCATCGCGGCCGCCTCGTCGCTCACGCCGTCGGGCACCGGATGCGCGAAGGCGGCGTCGTGCACGATGCATTCGGCGAGCGAGCCGTCGTACGGCGGCGTCGCGTGGAACACCATGTCAGGGCACAGGTTGTAGGCGCCGGCAAGGCACTGCGCACACGTGCGGCACGGCACGCCGGGTTCGATGCTGACGCGCTCGCCGATGCGCGAGGCGTCGACGCCCTCACCGACCGCTTCGACGACACCGGCACCCTCATGCCCGAGCACCATCGGGTAGTCGACGGCGTAGCTGCCGATGCGCCCATGCGTGAGGTAGTGCGTGTCACTGCCGCACACACCGACGCACGTCATGCGCACGAGCACCTGGCCGGGGCCGGGCGTCGGCACGTCACGCTGGGTCAGGGTGAGCGTCTCGGGTGCGCTCAGTTCGAGCACGCGCATGGGGGGTTCCTCTCGTCACACGTCATCCGGTCTCGTCTGTCGTCCTGGGGTTGCATTCACCCCCGAGGGCTCCGACGCGGCCGGCGCCGCAGGCACGATGCCGGCGGCGCCGACCACGCCTCGTCAGGTCACCCCGACGTCACCGTGCCGGCTCACGCGCCGGGGCGGGCGTCCTGGGCGGCGCGGGCCTCGAGCGTGGCTCGGGCTCCGACCTCGTGCAGCGAGTCGAGTGCCGCGACGTAGGCCGTCTTGAATCGTTCGTCGTCGACGAGGTCGCCGAAGAAGTCCGGGTTGCGCAGGAAGGCGAGCTTGTCGTCCTGCTGCGCGGCCGCGGCCGCCATGACGGCCTCCTTGGCGCGATCGTTGACGTCGATCGGGTCGCCCTGCTCGTCGGCGCCCTCGGCGTAGCGCGCCCATGACGCGATGACAAGGGCCGAGCGGTCGATCTCGCCGCCGTGCGCCAGGTTGTGCTTGACGACCGGCACGAGCCACTTGGGGATGCGGTCGCTGCTCTCCATGCACAGCCGGGCGAGCGTGTCGCGCACCTCGGGGTTGGCGAACCGCGCGATGAGCTCGTGACGGTAGGCGTCGAGGTCGACCCCGGGCACCTCCGGCAGCGTCGCCGAACCCTCCTTCTCCATGTAACCGAGCAGGAAGTCGACGAACAACGGGTCCCTGCACACCTCGTGCGCGTAGCGGTAACCGGCGAGGTAGCCGACGTAGCAGAGCGTCTGGTGGCCGCAGTTGAGCAGGCGCAGCTTCATCAACTCGTACGGTTCGACGTCGTCGACGATCTGGACCCCGGCATCCTCGAACGGCGGGCGCCCGTCGGTGAACTCGTCCTGCAGCACCCACTGGGCGAACGGTTCGCACACGACCGGCCAGCCGTCCGCGACACCGAACGTGTCGGCGAGCTCGGCGATGTCCTCCGGCGCGGTGACGGGCGTGATGCGGTCGACCATAGAGTTCGGGAACGCGACGTGATCGCGCATGTACTGCGCGATCGACGGGTCCTTCAGCTCGGCGTACGCCGTCATCATGCGCCGCGCGATCTCGCCGTTGCCCGGCAGGTTGTCGCAGCTCATGACGGTGAACGGCATGAGCCCCGCGTCTCGACGGCGTCGGATCGCCTCGACGATGAGCCCGAACGCCGTCTGCGGTGACGCCCCGTCGGCCAGGTCGTGCTGGATGCCCGGGTTGGATGCCTCGAACTCCCCCGTCACCTGGTTGACGAGGTAGCCGCCCTCGGTGATCGTCAGCGAGACGATCCTGACCTCGGGACTCGCCATGAGGTCGATGACCGCGTCGGGGTCGTCGGGCGCGAACAGCATCTTCTGGATCGAGCCGATGACGCGCGGCTCGCGGGTGCCGTCCGGGTGCTTGAGGACGAGGGTGTAGAGCCCGTCCTGCGCATTGAGGGTGTCGACGATGCGCTTGTCGTGCGGAAGCACCCCTACGCCCGTGATGGCCGAGTCGAGGGCCTCGCCGTCGTTCATGAGGCGATCGAGGTACATCGCCTCATGCGCGCGGTGGAAGCCGCCGACGCCGAAGTGGACGATGCCCGTCGTCAGCTTCGCGCGGTCGTAGGTGGGGCGCGCCACCTGTTCCGGCAGCTCGGCCAACGTGGATTGCAAAAGGCGGACGGCCATCAGCGGACAGCTCCCATCGACAGGCCCTGGACCAGCTTGTCCTGCGCGGCGAAACCGGCGGCGAGGACGGGCAGCGACACGACGATCGACGCGGCGCACACCTTGGCGAGGAATAGGCCCTGACTCGTCACGAAGCCCGTGAGGAACACGGGCGCGGTCTCCGCCACCGTACCGGTGAGCACGCGGGCGAACAGCATCTCGTTCCAGCTGAAGATGAAGCAGATGAGCGCGGCCGAGGCGATGCCGGGCATGACGACCGGCGCGATGACCTCACGCAGCGTGCGCACGAGACCGGCGCCGTCGACCTGGGCGGCCTCGAGCATCTCGGTCGGAACCTCGGCGAGGAAGCTGCGCAGCATCCAGATCGCGATCGGCAGGTTCATCGACGTGTACAGCAGGATGAGAAGCCAGATGTTGTCGAGCAGGTTGACCTTATGCGCGAACAGGTAGATCGGCAGCAGCGCTGCGACCACGGGCATGAACTTCGTCGACAAGAAGAAGAACAGCACGTCCGACCACTTCTTCACCGGACGGATCGACAGGGCGTACGCGGCAGGCAGGGCGAGCAGCAGGACGATGAGGGTCGAGACGACGCTCGCCGTCAGCGAGTTCGCCAGGGACGGCCACGGGTTCGAGTCGAAGAAGTTCTTGTAGCCCTCCGTCGAGAAGGGAGCGTCGAACTTGGGCGGGTTGGTGGCCGCGTCGTTCTCTGAGTGGAACGAGATCCACACCATCCACACGACGGGCAGGACGAACAGCAGGCCGATGATCCAGGCGAGGACGCCGAGCAGGGCGCCCGACCTCTTCTTCGGGTTCGGCGTGTCCGCGGACCCGGAGGACTTCGGCGTCGCGGCGGGTGCAGCGGCCGCGGAGGAGGGAGTGCTCATCAGTTCTCCTCCTTGAAGAGGCTGAGGACGGTGCGCAGAGCGGCCGTCGCGATGATGATCGTGCCGAGGACGACGATCACACCGGCTGCGGAGGCCTGACCGTAGTCGTGGGCCTGATAGAAGGTCTGGTAGATGAGGTACGGCAGGTTCGCCGTGCCGAGACCACCCGAGGTGATCGTGAAGACGGCGTCGAAGTTCTGCACGATGTAGATCGCGCCGAGCAGGGTGCTCAGCTCGATGTACGGGCGCAGGTGCGGCAGCGTCATGTGCTTGAAGATCTGCCAGTTCGACGCACCGTCGATTCGCGCGGCCTCGACGACGTCCATCGGGCGCGACTGCAGACCCGCGAGCAGGATGAGCATCATGAACGGCGTCCACTGCCAGATGAGCGAGGCCGCCACCGCGAGCAGCGGGTTGTTCGTGATCCAGTCCGGCTGCGGAGCATCGTCGCCGAGAACCATCTTGAGGAATCCGTTGAACAGGCCGTACTCGGGGTTGAACAGCGCGTGCTTCCACAGCAGCGCCGCGGCGACGGGCACGATGAGGAACGGCGTGATCATGAGGGTTCGGACGATGCCGCGGCCCTTGAACTTGCGATCGAGCAGCAGCGCGATGCCGAGCCCGAGCAGCAGGCTGATGATGACGACCATGACCGTGAGCAGGATTGTCACCCAGATCGCCTTGCGGGTGTTGACGTTCGTGAACACCGTGACGAAGTTGTCGAAGCCGGCGAATCCGACGTCATCGGGGTAATACGCGTTCCAGCGCATCATCGAGATGACGATGGTCGCGACGAACGGCAGCTGCGTCGCGATGATCATGAAGATCAGCGCCGGCAGCAGCGGCGCGCGGCGCGCCCAGGCTCCCGTCCTGGCCAGGGCTGTCTTGCCGCCCGGAGCCGGTTCGAGATCGTGGTTGTCGGGGTCGCGGTGCTCGAAGTCGTCCTCGCCCCCTCGTGCGAGCGCGTTGGTGCTCACGTCACTCACTTCCGTTCACGCTTGCGATAGTCCTCGGCCACGTCGCTCGCGAGCTCCTGGCCCGTCTCGAGCGCCGCGTCGACGCTCTGCTTGCCGGCGATGGCCGAACTGACCTCCTGGCTGACCTGGGTGCCCAGGGCCGGAAACTCGGGGATGTCGACGAACTGGATGCCGCCGGCGGGTCGGGGCTGGACGCCCGGGTTGTCGGGCTGAGCCGACTCGATGGCCTTCTTCGCGGGTTCGGCGAACGCCTTCGCGGAGGCGACGTACTCGGGGATCTCGTACGTCGAGGCGCGCTTGCCGGAGGGGACCGACGACCAGCCGATCTTCTCGCCGACGAGCTTCTCGTACTTCTTGCCCGAGGCCCACGAGACGAACTTCCAGGCGGCGTCCTTCTTCTCGGACTTCTGCTCGATCGCCCACGACCAGGCGTACAGCCAACCGGCGTTCTTCGTCTTGACGACGGGAGCCGGCGCGTAGCCCATCTTCCCGGCCACCGGCGAGCCCTTGGCCTCGAGGGAACCGGCGGCCGACGTCGCGTCGTACCACATCGCCGTCTTGCCCTGCTGGGTGTTGTTGAGGCACTCGGTGAAGCCCGCCTGCGGCGCTCCGGCCTCACCGTGCTTCCTGACGAGGTCGACGTAGAAGTTCGTCGCCTGCTCGAACTCGGGCGAGTCGACCTGCGCCTGCCAGTCCTTCGTGAACCAGGTGCCCCCGAAGGTGTTGACGACGGTCGTCAGCGGCGCGAACAGCTGACCCCATCCTGGCTGACCACGCAGGCAGATGCCGCGCATGCCCGGCTGGGCGCCGTCGACCTTGGCGGCGATGTCGGCGACCTGCGGCCACGTCGGGTTCGCGGGCATCGTGATGCCCTTCGACGCCAGGATGTCCTTGCGGTACATGAGGAAGCTCGACTCGCCGTAGAACGGCTCGCCGTAGATCTTCCCGTCGACGCTGAGCGCCTTGGTCATGGGAGCGAGGATGTCGTCCTGGTCGAACTCGGTGTCGGCCTTGACGTGGCTCGTGAGATCCGCGACCCAACCGGCCTTCGCGTAGATCGGGATCTCGAAGTTGCTCAACGTCGCGACGTCGTACTGACCGGCCTGGGCGCTGAACTCCTGGCTCGTCTTGTCACGCAGGTCGTCCTCCGGCAGCACCGTGAAGTTGACGTGGATCCCCGTCTCCTTCTCGAACTCCGGCGCGAGCTTCTGCAAGTCCATCATCTGCGGGTTGTTGACCATGAGGACGTTGATGCTGTCCTTGCCACCCGATGAGACCCCGCCACCCCAGCCCGCGCACGCGGTCGTAGAACCGCCCACCAGTGCTGTCGCGGCGAGGAGGGCGATGCCATTTCGTCGTCGTCCCACGAAACCTCCCATGTCGTCGTGCCTGGTGTGCAATGCTCGAACGAGCACCATGCTCACTTGAGCACTAGCAGGCACATATGAGTAAAGTGTGATTCGACACACAATGTCAACCCACGATTCACGCTACGAACGCCGGGAGTTCCCATGGTCGACGCGAGCGCACCGCAGCATCAGCGCCTCATGGTCCACGCAGCACGTCGCTACTACCTCGACGACGCCTCCAAGGTGGCCATCGCCGAAGAGCTCGACATCAGTCGGTTCAAGGTGGCGCGCCTGCTCGAGGAGGCCCGCGACCAGGGAATCGTCCGCATCGACGTCGTCGACCCCGGCGCCGGGTGCGAGCACCTCGAACGCCGCCTGCGCGACGCGTTCGGGCTCGCACACGCCGTCGTCGTCGACGTCGAGGAACTCGAGACGGACGCCGCGCAGGACGAGCTCGCCCGCCGCGGCGCCGACCTCATGCGGCGCCTCGCGCAGCCGACCGACGTCATCGGGCTGCCATGGAGCCGGATGGTCGCCAAGGCGGTGCGCCACTTCGACGGTCTGCCACCCGTGCCGATTGTCCAGCTCTCCGGGGCCCTCGACCTGCCGGCGTACGAATCCTCCCCCGTCGACGTCGTGCGTGACGCCGCCCGCCTCACCGGCGGAGAACCCCGCGTCTTCTACGCACCGCTCGTTGCCGACGACGCCGCTGCGGCCGCCGTCATCCGCGCTCAGGCGAGCGTCGCAGGCACCCTCGACGACGCCAAGCACTGCTCCCTCGCACTCGTCGGCGTCGGCGGGTGGAGCAGTGGCGAGAGCACCCTGTTCGACCTCGCGAGCGACGACGAGCGCGACGATCTCGCGCGCCTGCAGGTCGTCGGCGAGATCGCCGGCTCCCTGTTCGACGTGACGGGCGCGCCGGTGCACGCGGGCCTGACGGCACGTCTGGTCAGCATGCGCCCCGACGACCTGCGGCTCATCACCCACGTCGTGGCCCTGTCGCACGGTCGGGCGCGCGCCGCGGCCGTCGCGGCCGGCATCCGCGGGGGCTACCTCACCTCGATCGTCGTCGACACGCCCTTGGCGCAGCAGCTGCTCGCGCAGCACACCGAGGCGACGGACGACTGAGCCCCACGCGCCGCGAGGCGCACGGGAACGGTCGGGACCGGGCACCGCAAACTTCTACCCGCCAGTAACTACCTGCACTCACACCCTGCGCCCCGATGGGTCTAGGCTCTGCCTCGTGGCCAATCATTTTGATGTCGTCGTCCTCGGCGCCGGCCCGGGTGGGTACGTCGCGGCTATCCGCGCCTCCCAGCTCGGCCTGAGCGCCGCCGTTGTCGAGCAGAAGTACTGGGGAGGTGTCTGCCTCAATGTCGGGTGCATCCCCTCGAAAGCTCTGCTGAAGAACGCCGAACTCGCGCACGTGCTCACGCACGAGAAGGAGAAGTTCGGCATCGAGGGCGACGCCACGATGGCGTTCGGGCCCACGCACAAGCGTTCCCGTCAGGTCTCGTCGAACATCGTCAAGGGTGTTCACTACCTGATGAAGAAGAACAAGATCACGGAGATCAACGGTCACGGCACGCTCAAGGCCGACCACTCCATCGACGTGAAGGGTGAGGACGGCTCTACCCAGAGCGTCACCTACGACAACCTCATCATCGCGACGGGCGCCACCGTGCGCACGATGCCCGGGGTCGACCTCAGCAAGAACATCGTCTCCTACGAGGAGCAGATTCTCTCGGAGGAGCTGCCGGGCTCCATCATCATCGGCGGTTCGGGCGCCATCGGCGTCGAGTTCGCCTACGTCATGAAGAACTTCGGCGTCGACGTGACGATCGTCGAGTTCGCCGACCGCATGGTGCCGACCGAGGACGCGGACGTGTCCAAGGAGCTGCTCAAGCAGTACAAGAAGCTCGGCATCAAGGTCATGACCGGCACGAAGGTCGAGAAGGCCGAGGACACCGGCTCCGGCGTCAAGGTCACCGTCTCCCCCGCCAAGGGCGGCGACTCGCAGGTGCTCGAGGCCGACAAGATGCTGTCGGCGTTCGGCTTCAAGCCGCGCGTCGAGGGCTACGGCCTGGAGGATCTCGGCGTCAAGCTCACCGAGCGCGGCGCCATCGAGATCGACGGGCGCGGCCGCACCAACGTCGACAAGGTCTACGCCATCGGTGACGTGACGGCCAAGCTCATGCTCGCACACACCGCCGAGGCCATGGGCATCGTCGCCGCCGAGACCATCGCGGGCGTCGAGACGATGGAGATCAACTACGACATGATCCCGCGCGCGACGTACTGCCAGCCGCAGGTCGCCTCGTTCGGTTACTCCGAGGCTCAGGCCAAGGAGAAGGGCTACGACGTCAAGACGGCGACGTTCCCATTCTCCGCGAACGGCAAGGCACAGGGCCTCGGCGAGGCCGTGGGCTTCGTCAAAGTCATCGCAGACGCGAAGCACGACGAACTGCTCGGCGCCGCGATGATCGGCCCCGACGTCACCGAGATGCTCCCGGTGCTGACGCTCGCGCAGCAGTGGGATCTGACGGCCGACGAGGTCTCGCGCAACATCTTCGCCCACCCGACGCTGGGAGAGGCCGTGAAGGAAGCCGTGCACGGCATCGCCGGGCACATGATCAACCTCTGATCGCGCAGATCCACTGATCGCGGCTGTACCTCAGCGCGATCGATTCGAGACCGCCGGGTCCGGAGCTCATGCTCCGGACCCGGCGGTCTCGTTGCGTCACGTGGTCGAGCCGGCCGCCCGCGTCAACCGGGCGAGACCCCGGGGCGCCCTTGCGCGTGCCCGTCCGGCAAAGAATCGCCGCACGGGAGGTGAACTTCCGGTGAACAGATATCGGGCGCTCCCGCGAATTTCCCGCAGTGCCAACACCCGTTTGCGTACAGCGCACTCGGCGGCCACTGCGCGGTTGCACACTTGCCGTGTGGATTTCTCGTTCATTCTCCTCGTGCTCGTCATCGTCACGGCACTGGCGTTCGACTTCACCAACGGCTTCCACGACACCGGCAACGCGATGGCGACGTCCATCGCCACCGGTGCCCTCAAGCCCAAGGTGGCAGTCGCCCTGTCCGGCATCCTCAACCTGATCGGTGCCTTCCTGTCGGTCGAGGTCGCCCTCACCGTCACCAACGCAGTCATCAAGATCCAGGCCAAGGACGGCGCTCCGAAACCGGAGTTCCTCGCCGACCACGGCCAGGCCCTGCTGCTCATCGTGCTCGCCGGCCTCGTCGGTGGCATCGTGTGGAACCTGCTCACGTGGCTGCTCGGCATCCCGAGCAGTTCGAGCCACGCACTGTTCGGTGGTCTCATCGGTTCGGCCATCGCCGCGATCGGCATGGCGGGCGTCAAGTGGACGGGTGACGGTTCGAAGCTCGACGGTGTCGTCGGCAAGGTCATCATCCCCGCGTTCTTGTCGCCCTTCATCGCGGCGGTCGTCGCGGCGCTGGGCACGAAGCTCATCTACGCCATCACGAAGAAGGTCAGTCACGCCGAGTCCGAGCGTGGTTTCCGCTGGGGTCAGATCTGCAGCGCCTCGCTCGTCTCGCTCGCTCACGGCACCAACGACGCGCAGAAGACGATGGGTGTCATCACCCTCGCCCTCATCGGCTACGGCTCCTGGACCGACACGCACAGCGTCCCGCTGTGGGTGAAGTTCGCCTGTGCGCTCGCCATTGCGGCCGGCACCTACCTCGGCGGCTGGCGCATCATCCGCACGCTCGGCAAGGGCCTCGTCGAGATCGAGTCGCCGCAGGGCATGGCTGCCGAGTCGGCCAGCTCCGCCGTCATCCTCGTCTCGAGCCACCTCGGCTTCGCGCTGTCGACGACGCACGTCGCGACGGGTTCGATCCTCGGTACCGGCCTGGGCAAGAAGGGCGCGGAGGTCCGCTGGGGTGTCGCCGGACGCATGGTGCTCGCCTGGTTCATCACCCTGCCCGCCGCCGCGGTCGTCGGTGCGCTCATGTGGTACCTCGGTGACGTCATCGGTGGTGGCGCCGGCGGCATCGTCGTCTTCGCCATCCTGTGCGCGTTCGCGGCCTACATGTTCTACCACTCGCGCAAGACGCCGGTCGACCACACCAACGTCAACGAGGAGTGGGACCCGCAGGACCTCGCGGCGACGCACATCCCCGACGTCGTGGCCGAGTCCGACCGCAACACCGTCCACCCCGCGACCAAGGTTGGTTCCCGATGAACACTCTCTCCCTCGCGTTCGAGAGCGCCTGGAAGGTGCTTCTCGTCGCCATCGTCCTCGGTGCAGGCGTGCCTGCCCTGTTCGCCTTCGGCGTGCGTGGCTTCGCCGCCGGTGAAGGCGCTCTCACGACCGGCGAGAGCGCCAAGTCCTGGGGCAAGCCCGTCGGCCTGCTCTGCTTCACGCTCGTCGCCGTCGCGGTGGCGCTGGGCCTCGCCATCATCATCGCGTCGGGCTTCGGCTACAAGGTGTCGTTCGAGCACGTGTTCCCGACCTTCGCCGAGAAGAAGTGAGGCGATGAACCCAGCCCTCGAGCGCATCGTCAACTGGCTGCGCGTCAGCTACCCCACGGGGGTACCGGAGCGCGACTACCAGCCGTTGCTCGCGCTCATGCGGCGCCGGCTCTCTCCTGAGGAGATGCACGAACTGGGCAACCACCTCGTCGCCGACGGGCTCGTGCCCGCTGACCGGGTCGATGTGGGTGTCGGCATCACGAAGGTGACCCAGGAGCTGCCCAGCCCACAGGAGATGGACCGGGTGCTCGACCACCTGCACGAGTGCGGGTTCCCGCTGCACGACGAGTTCGACTGAGCACGACGTCAGACCGCACGCCAGGTGTCGACGCGCCGACGCATGACGCAGGGGGCCGGACGGTGAGATCTCACCGTCCGGCCCCTGGGTCATTTGCCCCCGGCTCTTCCGGGGTTTTCAGTGCCACCCGCGCCTCACGCCGCGACGAACTCGAAGGCGAGAGCTTCGATGCGGGCGCGAGTCTCACCGTCGGCGGCCAGCCGCTCGCCGACGCGTGTGGCGAGCGCGCGGACCTCGTCCTGGCTCAGCCCCGGTGCGAGTGTGAGACGTAGCCGCAGCACGCCCTCCCCCCCGTCGACGCATTCCTGGGCGAGCACGGCCTCCTCGACGCGCACAGCCTGCCCGATGGCGGAGCGCACGTGCGTGTCACGGTAGGCGGGCACCCAGGCCTGCTGCTGCGCGAGCGCCCAGACCATGCTCGCGCGCACGACGACGCGGTGCTCGCTGGCCATGTCGAGCAGCAGGACGTCGCATTCCTCTGAGATGGCCGCCTGCGCCGCGAACGCGGCCTTGACGGGTGACGGCCGGGCCGCCGGATCCCAGGCGGCGAGCGCTTCGAGGCTCGTGAAGACGGGCAGGCCCTTTGTACCGTCCGGCGCGGTCAGCGTCACGACAGCCATGTCGGTCGACTTCTCGACGGCGTGCTCCCCGCTCGTGTCGACCTCGGTGGGGGCGGCGACGATCGGCACGAGCAACCTGCTCTCGGCCAACGCTGCGACCCACGCCTCCTCGTCACCACTCGCCAGCGCCGCCATGAGAGCCGCATCGGCCTGGCCGCGGTCGTCGTCGAAACCGGTGCTCGTCACCTCGCGGCCGCTGAACGGGATGCCGGCCGTGTCGCTCGGCCCCGTGTCGCTCGACCCCGGGCCGCTCACTCGGGGCGCCCCGCGACGTCGAGGGCGTCGGCGAGCGTCATCGTGCCCTTGTAGAGGGCCGAGCCGATGATGGCGCCTTCGACCCCGCACGGCACGAGCTCGCGCAGCGCGCGCAGGTCGTCGAGCGTCGTCACGCCGCCGGAGGCGACGACGGGGCGGTCGGTGCGCTCGCACACCTGCTGCAGCAGCGCGGTGTTGGGGCCGGCGAGCATCCCGTCTTTCGCGACGTCGGTGACGACGTAGCGCGCGCAGCCCTCACGGTCGAGGCGGGCGAGGGTCTCCCACAGGTCGCCGCCCTCCTTCGTCCAGCCGCGGGCGGCGAGGGTGGTGCCGCGCACGTCGAGGCCAACGGCGATGCGGTCGCCGTGCTCGGCGATGGCGGCAGCGGTCCACTCGGGGTTCTCCAGGGCTGCGGTGCCGAGGTTGACGCGACGGCAGCCCGTGGCGAGCGCAGCCTCGAGTGACTCGGCGTCACGGATGCCGCCGCTCATCTCGACCTTGATGTCGAGCGTGCCGACGATCTTGGCGAGCAGGCCGCGGTTCTCGCCGCGTCCGAACGCGGCATCGAGGTCGACGAGGTGCAGCCACTCGGCGCCCGCTTCCTGCCACGCGAGTGCAGCGGCGACGGGGTCGCCGAACTGGCCGCCCGTCCCGGCGATGCCCTGGACGAGTTGGACGGCCTCACCTCCGGCGACGTCGACGGCCGGCAGCAGTTCGAGGCGGGGTTCGGTGGTCATGGTGCTCCTTCGAGCCGTCGGATCGGGGTGGCTGGGCATGGCATCAGAGGGTGTCGAGCCAGTTGGTCAGCAGCGCGGCGCCGGCGTCACCCGACTTCTCGGGGTGGAACTGGGTGGCGCTCAGCGCACCCTGCTCCATGGCCGCGGCGAAGGGGGCGCCGTGCGTCGCGAGCGTGACGCGGGCGCCCGAGTTGAGGTCGGCGACGGTCGCGGGGGCCGCGAACGAGTGGACGAAGTAGAACCGTTCGTCCTCGACACCGGCGAACAGTCGACTGCCGGGCGCCGGTTCGAGCTGCGACCAGCCCATGTGCGGTACGACCGGGGCGTCGAGACGCTCGACTCGACCATGCCACAGCCCCAGCCCGTCGACCGGTGACGGCGACGGCTCGCTCGAGCCGTCGAACATGACCTGCATGCCGACGCAGATACCGAGCACGGGGGCCTGACGTGTCAGTCGCTCTGCGATGAGCTCACGCCCGCCCGCGGCGACGAGCCCCGCGGCGCACGCGTGGAAGTTGCCGACGCCGGGCACGAACAGCCCGTCTGCGCGCGCCACGGACGTGGGATCGGCGGTGAGTTCGACGTCGGCGCCGATGCGTTCGAGCATGCGCACGGCGGAGTGGATGTTGCCGCTGCCGTAGTCGAGCACGACGACCTTCTTCATCGCTTGTCCTCCATCAGGGCGTGCCCTTCGATCTCTCGCCGTTCTTCGCGTTCCTCGCGGGTGTGCTTGTCGAAGCGTCGTACGGCCTTCGCATCAGGTTCGACGAGATCGGCCTCGATCGCCGCGCGCGGATGCAGCGCGAGCAGATGACCGGCGGGGATGCCGAGGGCGACCATGACGCCACGCAGCACCTCGATCGGCTCGGCGCCGCGCTGCGCGAGGACGCGTTCGAGCGTCTCGGGGTGCGATTTCTCCCCCACCGCGAGCAGATCCGCGAGGCTCGCCTGCGGCAGCGCCGCGCGCACGACCCCGAAACCGCGTCGCACGACGAACCAACGCGGCAGGGAGCGCCACCGTCGTGGCTGAACGAGGACGACGGCGTCGTCGCCGTGGACGAAGAACCCGGCGGCCGGGCGCATCATCTGCGGAACGGGGCGGGCGACGAGCACCGTCGCGGCGTCGTCAAAGGGCGCGGCCGCATGCCCAGGGCCCGCCGCGACGACGGCGCACCACGGCCCGTCGAGGTCGACGACGTACGCGGGTACGGTGCCCTGCTCGACCCAGCGGGCGACACGTTCGGCGTCCCCGCGTACGACGACGACGGCGTCGAGCGCGCCGGTGAAGTTCGACTGCCGACCTAGTCTCGGCATGACTCAGAGAGCACCCTTCGCGCTCGGGATTCCCTGCACGCGCGGGTCCTTCGCCATCGCGGCGCGCAGCGCGCGGGCGATCGCCTTGAACTGGGCCTCGACGATGTGGTGCGGGTCGCGCCCGGAGATGACGTTGACATGCAGCGCGATGCCCGCGTTGTAGCCGAGCGATTCGATGACGTGCTGCGTCAGGGAGCCGATGTAGTTGCCCCCGATGACCGCGTAGATCTGGCCGTCCGGTTCACCGGTGTGGACGACGTACGGGCGGCCCGCGACGTCGACGACCGCCTCGACGAGCGCCTCGTCGAGCGGCACCTTCGCGTCCCCGAAACGCGAGATGCCCGACTTGTCGCCGAGCGCTTCGCGCAGGGCCTGGCCGAGCACGATCGCGGTGTCCTCGACCGTGTGGTGAGCGTCCACGTCGAGGTCGCCGCTGGCGCGGATGCGCAGGTCGATGAGGCTGTGCTTGCTCAGCGAGTCGAGCATGTGGTCGTAGAAGCGCACCCCGGTGCGGATGTCGGACGTGCCCGTACCGTCGAGGTCGAGCCACAGCCTGATCGAGGCTTCCTTCGTCGTGCGCTCGATGAGCGCCGTCCGGTGGTCGGCGGGCACGTCGGGGATGACGAAGTCGGTCGCGTCGCTCATGCTTTCTCCTCCTGGAGGGCGTGCGTGGGGGCGAGGTCGGTGAGGGCCGCGATGACGGCGTCCGTCTCGGCGGGCGTGCCGGCCGTGATGCGCAGGTGGTGCGCGATGCCGACGTCGCGCACGAGGATGCCGCGATCGAGCAGGGCCTGCCACGTGGCGTGCGCGTCGGTGAGACCACCGATGAGGACGAAGTTCGCATCGCTCGGCGTCGGCGTAAGCCCTGCCACTCGCGCGGCCTCGACGATGCGGTCGCGCTGGGCCTTGATCGCATCGACCATGGCGAGCATCTCGTCGGCGTGGTCGAGGGCCGCCAGCGCGGTCGCCTGCGTCACCGACGACAGGTGGTAGGGCAGACGCACGAGACGCATCGCGTCGCAGATCTCGCGCGAGGCGGCCATATAACCGACGCGCGCGCCGGCGAAAGCGAACGCCTTGCTCATCGTGCGGCTGACGATCAGGCGCGGGTGATCGGCGAGCAGTTCGAGGGCGCTCGGCGTGCCCGGGCGCGCGAACTCGACGTACGCCTCGTCGACGATGACGACGGCGTTCGGCGCCGCGTCGTAGATGGCGCGCACGACGTCGTTGCTCACCGCGGTGCCCGTCGGGTTGTTCGGCGTGCAGACGAACACGACGTTCGGACGGTGCTCGCGCACCTGCTCGACTGCGAGGTCGACGTCGAGGTCGTGGACGCCCTCACGACGATCGCGCAGGCCGTCGACCCATGTCGTTCCCGCGCCGCGCGCGATGATCGGGTGCATCGAGTAGCTCGGCGTGAAGCCGAGCGCGACGCGGCCCGGGCCACCGAAGGCCTGCACGATGTGGCTGAGCACCTCGTTGCTGCCGTTGGCGGCCCACATCTGCTCGACGGGCAACCGGACGCCCGTCACGCGATCGAGGTAGTCGGCGAGGGCCGCACGCAGTTCGGTGAACTCGCGGTCCGGGTAGCGGTTCAGCCCGCCCGCGGCCTTCTCGACTCGCTCGACGATGCTGCGCACGACCGTCTCCGGCACGTCGTAGGACGACTCGTTCGTGTTGAGCGCGATGGGCACGTCGAGCTGCGGCGCGCCGTACGCGCTCTGGCCTCGCAGGTCTTCGCGCAGCAGCTGCGTGATCGTGGGTTCGCTCATGCGGGCGCGTTCTCCGTCCCGGCCTCTGCCTCGTCCCGACGCTCGAAGCGCGCCGTCACGGCCTCGCCGTGCGCCGGCAGGTCCTCCGCGTTCGCGAGCGTGACGACGACATCCGCGACCTCCGCGAGGGCGTCGCGCGAATAGTCGACGATGTGGACGCCCTTGAGGAACGACTGCACCGACAGCCCGCTCGAGTGGCAGGCGCACCCGCCGGTCGGCAGGACGTGGTTCGACCCGGCGGCGTAGTCGCCGAGGCTGACGGGCGAGTAGGTGCCGACGAAGATGGCACCCGCGTTGCGCACGCGCAGCGCGTCCTCGCGCGAGTTGGCGGTGTGGATCTCGAGGTGCTCGGCGCCGTAGGCGTCGACGACGCGCAGCCCGGCCGTGACGTCGTCGACGAGGACGATGGCCGACTGCGGACCGCCGAGGGCCGTGAGCACGCGCTCGCTGTGCTTCGTCGCGCGGGCGCGGCGCTCGAGGGCTGCCTCGACGTCGTCGGCGAGGCGCGTCGAGTCGGTGACGAGGACGGAGGCCGCGAGGTTGTCGTGCTCGGCCTGGCTGATGAGGTCGGCGGCGACGTGCTCGGCGTCCGCGGTGTCGTCGGCGAGGATGCCGATCTCCGTAGGGCCCGCCTCGGCGTCGATGCCGATGAGGCCCTTGAGCAGGCGCTTCGCGGCTGCGACGTAGATGTTGCCCGGGCCGGTGACGAGGTCGACGGGCTCGCACACGCTCGTGCCGTCCTTCTCCCGTGCGCCGTACGCGAACATCGCGACGGCCTGCGCGCCGCCGACGGCGTACACCTCGTCGACACCGAGCAGGGAACACGCGGCGAGGATCGTCGGGTGCGGGTAACC
Organism: Dermacoccus sp. GAS27A; assembly: GCF_044909235.1. NCBI lineage: Bacteria > Bacillati > Actinomycetota > Actinomycetes > Micrococcales > Dermacoccaceae > Dermacoccus > Dermacoccus sp. GAS27A. Next base: position 35,752 of record NZ_JBIYDW010000013.1, read on the forward strand.
GGCGAACTCACCGGTGTTCTGCGCCTGCGGCGGGCTCGCGACGGCGACCGAGTCGACGCCCGCGACCTGCGCGGGCACGACGTTCATGACGACCGAGCTCGGGTAGACGGCGAGGCCGCCGGGCACGTAGAGCCCGACGCGCTCGACGGGGATCCAGCGTTCGGTGACGCTGCCGCCGTCGCTCACCTGCGTCGTGACGTCCTCGCGGGCCTGCGCGGCGTGGACGATGCGCACGCGGCGGATGGCTTCGACGAGCGCGTCCTTGATCGCGGGGTCGAGCTGCGCTTCGGCGGCGGCGAGCACCTCCGCGGGCACCCGCAGGTGCGTCGGACGCACCTTGTCGAATCGCTCCCCCAGCTCGCGCAGCGCGTCGGCCCCGTCATGGCGCACCTGCTCGCACAGCGGGCGCACGACGTCGAGGGCCGCCTCGATGTCGAACTGCGCACGCGGCAGCGCATCGCGCAGGCCGCGTGCATCGAGGGAGGTCAGGGCTGAACCACGAAGGTCACGACGCGAAATCACCGCTCCATTCTAGGCGGCGGCATCGAGCGCCTGCCCGCCCGTCTCAGCGTCGGAAGCTCGGTCCGGTGCTGTTGTGAGGATCCTCACCGTAGAACACGCGGTCGACGACGAGCCGGGCGCGCCGCGAGACCTTGCGGTACTCCTCGCCGAGCTGACGACCGTCACCGGCGGGCAGTCCGAGCAGCGTCGCGATGCCCTCCGCGTCGCGTAGATCGCTCGGCAGCGACTCGACGGGGCGGCCGCGCCACAGCACCGAGGCGTTGCGCACCCGGGAGGCGAAGGTCCACGCGTCGGCGAGCACCTCGGCGTCGTGGGCGTCCATGAGCTCGAGCTCGGCGAGCAGCCGCAGCGTCGAGATCGTGCCGGTCCGACGCAACTGTGGGTGGGCGTGGGCGTGCTGCAACTGGTGCAGTTGCACGCACCACTCGACGTCGGACAACCCGCCGCGCCCCAGCTTGAAGTGGGTGCGCGGATCGGCCCCGCGGGGAATGCGCTCGGCCTCCATCCGCGCCTTGAGCGTGCGGATGCGACGCACCGCGGCGTCACTGATGCCGCCCTCGGGCCAGCGCAGCGGATCGACGAGGTCGACGAAGGCGCGGCCCAGGTCGGCGTCGCCGGCGAGCGGGTAGGCGCGCAGCAACGCCTGGGCCTCCCAGCCCTCCGACCAGCGCTCGTAGTACGAGGCGTAGGAGTCGAGGGACCGCACCAGGGGGCCCTGCTTGCCCTCGGGACGCAGCGCGGCGTCGATCTCGAGCTTCGGGTCCGGCCCGGCGAGCCCCGCGAGGCGTCGCAACTCGGTGACGACGGCGAGCGCCTGGTCCTGCGCAGCACCGGCGTCGGCGCCGTCGCGCGGGCGGTGGACGTACATGACGTCGGCGTCGGAGCTGTAGCCGAGCTCGCGCCCACCGAAGCGTCCCATGCCGATGATCGTGACGTCGGTGAGGCGTGCGTCCGCGTCATCGCAGACGGCGCGCCATGCGAGGTCGAGCCCGGTCTGCAGCGTCGCGGCCATGACGTCGGTGAGGGCCTTCTCGACGCCCTCGAGGTCGAGTTCGCCGAGCACGTCGGCGATGGCGATGCGCGTCAGCTCGGTGCGGCGGACGGTGCGCGCCGCGAGCATCGCCTTGTCGACGTCGTCGTGGCGACCGGCGACGGACGTCATCGTCGCGCTGATCGCCTTCTCGTCACGCGGCACGCGCAGCGCAGGGTCGGCGAACAGCTTGACGCTCTCGGGCGCGCGTTCGAGCAGTTCCGAGACGTAGCGCGACTTCGACAGCACTTCGGCGAACAGTTCCGCGGTGCTGCCCTCGCGCAGTGTGTTGAGGTACCAGTGCGAGGTGCCGAGCTCGTCACTGATGCGGCGGTAGGCGAGCAGCCCGGCGTCGGGGGTCGGGCCGTCGGCGAGCCACTGCAGGATGACGGGCATGAGCGTGCGCTGGATCTGGGCGCGTCGCGACAGCCCCGACGTCAGCGCCTGCAGGTGGCGCAGCGCGCCGCTCGGGTCGGCGTAGCCGAGCGCGGCGAGACGATCACGGGCGCCCTCGTCCGACAGCTTCGCCTCGTCGTCGTCGAGACGCGCGACGGCCGACAGCAGGGGCCGATAGAACAGCTTCTCGTGCAGGCGGCGCACCGAGCGTGCGAGCTCCTGCCAGTGCGCGGCGACGGCCTCGTCGGGGTCGCTCATCAGCCCGACGCCGCGTCCGAGGCGGCGCAGGTCGGCGCTCGACGTCGGCATGAGGTGGGTGCGGCGCATCTTGCTCAGCTGGATGCGGTGCTCGAGCACTCGCAGCTGACGGTAGGAGCGGTCGAGCGCCGAGGCATCCGTGCGCCCGACGTAACCCCACGAACTGAGCGCCTCGAGGGCGTCGAGCGTCGAGCGGGCGCGCACCCGCTCGTCGGTGCGTCCGTGGACGAGCTGGAGCAGTTGCACGGAGAACTCGATGTCGCGCAGACCGCCCGGGCCGAGCTTGATCTGGCGTGCCTGCTCGCTGACGGGCACGTGCGACTCGACGCGACGGCGCATCGCCTGCGCGTCCTCGACGAAGTTCTCGCGCTTGCTCGCCTGCCACACCATCGGCCGCATCGCGGCGATGTAGGCCTCGCCGACCTCACGGTCGCCCGCGATGGGGCGCGCCTTGAGGAGCGCCTGGAACTCCCAGCCCTTCGCCCAGCGCTCGTAGTAGTTGCGGTGGCTCGCGACGGTGCGCACGAGGGGGCCCTGCTTGCCCTCGGGGCGTAGCGCAGCATCGACCTGCCACAGCGAACCCTCCCCCGTGCTCGCCGAGCACGCGCGCATCAGCTCGGTCGCGAGCTCCGTCGCGACGCGCAGGGCGACGTCCTCGTCGACCTCGTCCGCGGGCTCCGCGACGAAGATGACGTCGACGTCGGAGATGTAGTTGAGCTCGCGTCCGCCGGTCTTACCCATGCCGATGACGGCGAGTCGGGCCTGCTCGGCGCCCTCGACGCTCTGCGTCGCGATGTGCAGCCCCGCCTCGAGCGCGGCACCCGCGAGGTCGGCGAGTGACGCTGCCGTCGCGGGCAGGACATTGGCGGGGACGTCGGTGACGTCGAGCGCCGCGATCTGCACGAGCTGACGACGGTAGGCCACGCGCAGCGCGTCGTAGGCGCTGACGTCGTCGTCACGCCCGTCGATCTCGGCGATGAGCGCCTGAGCGAACGCCGCCTGGTCGCGACGCTCCGCGGCGACCACGTCGCGCCACTGCTCGGGCTTGGCGACGAGGTGATCACCGAGGGCGCTCGAGGCGCCGAGCACGCCGAACAAGCGCGCTCGTGCGAGCGGCTGCGTCAGCGCCTCCGTCAGCGCGCGCCGGCCGGGAGCATCGAGCGCCTCGCGCAACCGAACGAACGCGAGCAGCGCCTGGTCGGGGTCGGCGACCGCGCCCGTGACGTCGAGCAGGACGTCGGTCGGGACGAGGTCGGCGACCTCCTGGGCCAGCGAGCCGGCGCGTTCGGTGTCGGTGTAGCCCGCCTTGCGCCAGGCCGCGGAACTCTTGGTCTGCTGCGTACGACTCACAACCGGCGCAGATCCTGCTTGATCTCGAACTCGGTCACCTGGTCGCGGTAGGCGGCCCACTCGTTGTGCTTGTTGCGCAGCACGAAGTCGAAGACGTGCTCGCCGAGCACCTCGGCGACGAAATCGCTCTCCTCCATCGTGCGGATCGCCTCGTCGAGCGAGGCCGGCAACGGTCGGATGCCCATGGCGCGACGCTCGCGCTCGGTGAGCGTCCACACGTCGTCCTCGGCCTCGGGCGGCAGCTCCATGCCCTGCTCGATGCCCTTGAGGCCCGCGCCCAGCATGACGGCGTACGCCAGGTAGGGGTTGCACGCTGCGTCGAGGGTGCGCACCTCGATGCGCGTGCTCTGGCCCTTGTCGGGCTTGTACATGGGGATGCGGATCATCGCGCTGCGGTTGTTGTGCCCCCAGCAGATGTGCGCCGGCGCCTCGGAACCGCCCCAGATGCGCTTGTAGCTGTTGACGAACTGGTTCGTGATCGCCGTGAACTCCGGCGCGTGGTGCAGCAGGCCGGCGACGAACTGGCGGCCCGTGCGCGAGAGCTGATACGGCGAACCCGGCTCATGGAACGCGTTCGTGTCACCCTCGAACAGCGACAGGTGCGTGTGCATGCCGCTGCCGGGCTGGCCTGCCATCGGCTTCGGCATGAAGCTCGCGAAGATGCCCTGCTCGAGCGCGACCTCCTTGATGACGGCCTTGAACGTCTGGATGTTGTCGGCCATCGACAACGCGTCGGCGTAGCGCAGGTCGATCTCGTTCTGCCCAGGCCCGCCCTCGTGGTGACTGAACTCCACGGAGATGCCCATGTTCTCGAGCATCGTGATGGCGGCGCGCCGGAAGTCGTGGCCCGTGCCGTGCGGCACGTGGTCGAAGAACCCGGCCGAGTCGACCGGCACGGGACGGCCGTGGTCAAGGTCCTTCTCGAACAGGTAGAACTCGATCTCGGGATGGGTGTAGAAGGTGAACCCCAGGTCGGCGGCCTTCGTCAGCGAGCGGCGCAGCACGTCACGCGGGTCGGCGAGGCTCGGGGTGCCGTCGGGCAGCAGGATGTCGGCGAACATGCGCGCAGTGCCGGGGTTCTCGCCGCGCCACGGCAGCACCTGGAACGTCGAGGCGTCCGGGCGCAGCAGCATGTCGGCCTCGTAGACCCGCGCGAGACCGTCGATCGACGAACCGTCGAAGCCGATGCCCTCGGCGAACGCCCCCTCGAGTTCCGCCGGCGCCACGGCGACCGACTTGAGGGTTCCGAGCACGTCGGTGAACCACAGACGCACGAATCGAATGTCACGTTCCTCGATCGTGCGGAGCACGAACTCTTGCTGACGGTTCATGACGCCATCCTGCCTCACCGCGTCACCCGACGACGAGCGGCCCCGGGGATGATCCCCGGGGCCGCTCACATGTCGGACTCAGCCGCTCGCCGCAGCGCGTCAGCGGCGGAAAAGCACGTCGAGGTGCGCCTTGTCCTTGCTCACACCCCTGACGGTGACCTGGACGCCGCTGCCTGCCGTCAGCGTCGAACCCGTCGGGTTGGAGGCGTCGTAGTAGTTCGTCGCCTTCGTGTCGTCGAACGTCGACACGCCCTTGCTCTGCGGGAACGTCGTGGCATCACCGTTGCGGTGCAGCGTCAGCGACGGCATCGAGGACGAGCCGAACACCGCGTCCCAGGGCTGCAGCTTGTTCGACACGAGCGTGCCGTCCTTCCACTTCATCGCCTGCGCGTGCGAGTCGATGGGCAGCACCTGGCCGTGGCCGGGGTGCTCGGAGACGTTGTTGTTCGCGTACTCGTTGTCGACGTACCACATGAGAACACCGGGCTGGAAGGCGAAGTGCTCGACACGCTCGGCCTGCTGCTTGAGGTAACCGAAGTTGTACGGACCCGTCTCGAGGTAGCGGTCGTAGCCGTTGTACTGACGGTTCTCTGCGAGGTAGTAGTGCGTCTTCTTCTCGCTCGTCGTGCCCGATGAGAGGGTGAAGCCCTTCGCGACCCAGCCGTTCGTGCCCTTCTCGACGTCGTCCGACAGCAGTGTCGCGCCGTCGGCGACGATGCGGATGTCGTCGAGGAACGGGCCCGCCCCGTGGACGCCGCCGTCACTCGCGTAGCGGAAGCGGAAGTCGACCTTCTTGCCCGCGTAAGCGCTCAGGTCGTACGTGAGGTCGCTCCAGTTCTTCTTCTCACCGGAGACCTCCTTGCCCACCTGCGCCCAGGTGGCGCCACCGTCGGTGCTGACCTCGCCGTAGAAGAAGTCGTAGCCCTCCTCGGTGTCGTACCAGGCGGCCGTCGTCACGCTCGCGGACTTCTTGCCCGTGAGGTCGATCGAACGCGTCAACGTCGAGTTGAGGTTGTCGGCGCTGCCGCCCCACCACTCGTTGGCCCCCGACTGGGGCTTGTTGTACGTCGTCGTGATCGTCTTGTCTGGCAGGTTGATCAGGGCCGCCTGGCCGAGCGTCGCCGAGTCACGGTCGCTCGGACCGATCTGGACCTTCTTGCTCTTGCCGTAGCTCACCTTCGTGGCGTCGAGCCAGCCGAGCTGCAGCTTCTCCCACGGACCCATGTAGCCCGGGCGCGAACCGATGTCGGTCTTGCCGTCGCCGAGCCACGAACCGGCGCTCATGAGCGACCAGTACGAGACGTCGTTCTGAGCCTTGTTCGTCGTGTCGTACAGGTCCGGCAGGCCGAGGTCGTGACCGAACTCGTGCGTGAAGACACCGAGACCACCGTTCTCCGGCTCGGTCGTGTAGTCACCGATCCACAGGCCCGTGTCGCCGAGCGGCACACCACCGAGCTTGTTCTGCGACGGGCCGGCCTTGCCCGCGAGGTTCTGGTACGCGTACCAGCGATGGCTCCAGATGGCGTCATCTCCCTGGGCACCACCGCCGGCCTCTTCGCCCTCGCCGGCGTGGATGGCCTGGAAGTGGTCGATGTAGCCGTCGGGCTCGTCGAAGTTGCCGTCGCCGTCGAAGTCGTAACGGTCCCACTTGTCGAAGCCCTGCAGGTACGCCTTGATCTGGGCGTCGCTCTTGCCCGCTGCCTTCTGCGCGTTGACCCACGCCGTGGCGCTGTCGGCGATGAAGGACCAGGAGCCCTCGGCCTCGCTCGTTCCGTCACCCGAGACGGGGTTGTGGCCGTAGCGCGCCTCGTTGAAGGGCACCTTGACCCAGTCGCTCACGTCGCCCTCGACGTCGAAGCGGCCGTTCGACTGCTTGGAGTAGAAGTCCTTGAACGACTCCGAACCGCCGAACATCATGTCGAAGTAGTGCTGACGGTTGAAGTCGGCCTTCCAGATGGTGCTGTTGTTGTCGGTCGCGCCGCCGTCCATCTTGCGGTCGGGCTGGGCGATCTTGTTGTGCAGCGGGCCGGGCGTGCCACCGGTGGCGGGCTTCGTCTGGTCGCCGAACTCGACGAGGAAGCTCAGGATGTTCGCCTTCTGGTTGACGTCGTACTGGACGTAACGCGGCTTCGTCTTGCCCTTCTTGTCCTTGCCCTTGACCTCGATGACGCGCTTGCCGTTGACCTTCTTCGTGGCGGCCTTGCCCGTGACGAGAGCGCTGACGGCGGCGTCGCGCAGGTCGGCCTTCTTCTCCGCGAGCGGGTTCGGACGGTCGTCGGACTTGCCGACGCGGGTCTGGCCCTCGTCTGCGGGCGGGGCGTTGTTGGCGGAGGCGACCGGGGCTGCGATGAGACCGAAGGCCGTCACCGTGCCGACGAGAGCCGCGGCCATCCGCGGCGTGTTCGAACGACGATGTGTCATGAGTACTCCAGGAGCAGAAGGGCGCCCACGTCCAGCACGTGAACACTGGGAACATACCCAGCCTTCACTCAGCAAATGGTGATGCGGTTCACAACGTTTGCATAACGAAAAGTGCTACGGCGCGCCGCTTCGTCGTCGCGGGGCAGGTCAACGCGCGGCGGCCGCTGACTACGCTGGGGCCATGACCGAAGAGGCCGCCCCGTACCGCACCGCCGAACGCAAGCGCATCCGCACCGTCACGCTGCAGCAGTTGAAGGAGCGCGGTGAGCGTTTCTCGATGCTCACCTCCTACGACATGTACACGGCCGAGATCTTCGACGAGGCCGGCATCGAGACGCTCCTCGTCGGCGACTCGGCGGGCAACAACGTGCTCGGTTACGACACGACTCTGCCCGTCACCCTCGACGAACTCATTCCCCTCGTGCGTGCCGTCAGCGGTGCTGCGCAGCACGCCCTCGTCGTCGCGGATCTGCCGTTCGGCAGCTACCAGGAATCGCCGCAGCAGGCGTTCGCGAGCGCCGCGCGACTCATGAAAGAGGGACGCGCGCACGCCGTCAAGCTCGAGGGCGGGGCGCACATGGCGCCCACCGTCGAGCATCTCGTGCGCGGCGGCATCCCCGTCATCGCGCACATCGGGTTCACGCCGCAGAGTGAGCACACGCTCGGCGGGTACCGAGTCCAGGGCCGTGGCGACGACGCCGAGCGGATGGTGGCCGAGGCGCGGGCGCTGCAGGACGCGGGGGCTTTCTGCGTGCTCATGGAGATGGTGCCGGCGCCCGTCGCGCAGCAGGTGACGGACGCGCTGCGCGTGCCGACGATCGGCATCGGCGCCGGCGCCGGATGCGACGGTCAGGTGCTGGTGTGGACCGACTTCGCCGGCCTACGTGACGGCCGCTATCCGCGCTTCGCCAAGAAGTTCGCCGACGTGCGCAGCGTGCTGCTCGACGCGGCGCGCACCTACCGCGAAGACGTCGCCTCCGGCACGTTCCCGGCGCCCGAGCACAGCTTCGAGAGCTGACGCCCGCGCTCGTCGTTCGCGCGGGACGCGAGAGGATCGGGTATGTCAGCGCTGGTGTGAGGGTGCTGAGTCGGCGGCGTCAGGTTCGGGCCGGGCGGCACCCCATCCGGCGCGCATGAGCTTGGCGGGCCAGTAGGCGAGCATCGCGGCGGCGAGGACGCCGAAGATCGCGTTCACGACGACGGCGGCGCTCAGGCCGGCCAGCGCCGTCATGCCGGACAGGGCGAGCGGCCCGATCGTCGAACCGGTGTCACTGAGCTGGCGCCACAGGCCGAGGAACGGCGCGCGTCCGACGTCGGGCGAGAAGTCGGCGCCGAGCGTCATCACCATGCCAGAGCGGATGCCGTTGCCGAACCCGAGCGCGCAGCTCGCGGCGAGCACCGCGGCGAAGGTGTGGGCGAACGGCAGCGCGACGAGGGCTGCGGCCATGATGAGCATCGACGGTACGGCGACGGCGGCGCGCCCCCGCACGTCCATGACCTTGCCGGCCGGGTAGAACACGAGCATGTCGATGCCGCCCGCGATCCCGTAGATGGCGCTCGTCGACTGCTCGTCGAGGCCGATGTGCGTGCACCACAGCGGGATGACGACCTGCCGTGTCGCGCGCACGGCCGACACGAGCAGGACGCCGAGCCCGACCGTCAGCAGTACGCGCGCGAACGAGCGTGCGACGGTGCGGGTGGAGACCCGTTCGACGGGCCCGGTTCCGGCCCGCTCGACATCCTCCATGAGCAGCGCGCACCACGTCGCGAGCGCGAGGAAGACGATGGCGAGGACGAAGACGGAACGCCCGCCGAACACTCCGATGAGGGCGGCGCCGACGAGGGGGCCGACGAACATGCCGATGCGACCCACGCCGCCGAGCAGCGACAACGCGCGCGCCCGGTGCGTGGGCGGCACGGCCTCCGTCAGGTACTTCTGGCGCGCGAGCATGTAGACCGACGACGCCATGCCGATGATGACGACACCGAGCATGAGCGCGACGAGGCTCGGCGCGAGGCACAGCAGGCATCCCGCGGCCGTGACGACGCCCGCGAGCACGAGCGCGCGACGTTCGCCGAGGCGCTGCGTGATGAGTGAGGCGGGGATGTTCGACACGAGCGAGCCGAGCCCGATGAGCATCGCGACGAAAGCCGCGAGCGCCACCGACGCGCCGCGCGCCACGGCCGTCGAGGGGATGACGGGCAGGATGGCGCCCTCAGCGGCACCGAACAGCAGCGTCGGGCCATAGGCGGGGATCGCGAGCCGCCGCAGATCGAACCCGAGCTCGCTCACCTGTGCTCCCCTTCTTCGCACCCGTCGTTGCATTGCGATGCTATGCGTCGATGGCGTGGGGCGCGTCAGCGTCTCACGTGGGGTTCATGGGCGGCCCTACCCGGCAGGCAACGGTGACATTCCTGGCCAGATGCGCGTCGGATCAGCCGCATCACGCCGCGCCAGATCATGACGACGGGCCGCATCCCTCGTGGGATGCGGCCCGTCGCGCGCGGATGGGTGCGTCAGTCGTCGCCGTTGAAACGGCGGTCCTCGGCGTCCCACTCCTCGCTGCGCTTGTGCGCGGATTCGATGGCGTCGCGCGCCGCGGCCTCGGTGGCGTAGGGGCCGAGCATGTCGCTCTTGGCGTTGGTCTCCTCCCCCTGCTCCACGGCACCGGTGTTGACGTTGTACCAGTAGGCCATGACGGCTCACCTCCTCGCGCCTGCGGGCGCGTCTTGTGCGGGCGCCGAGCCCTGTCGGACCCGGCCTCTAGACTCAACCCTATGACGACGACGCGCTCCACGACCACGTCCGGCCGCACGATCACCGCGGGCACGATCAGCCCGCGCCGCAGCGTGCCTCAGAAGATCGCCCGCCCCGAGTACGTCGGGCGCGACGAGGCGCGCGAGGGCTTCGAGTCGTACGTCAAGGACGCGGAGACGATCGAACGCCTGCGCGTCGCCGGGCGCATCGCCGCGGGCGCGATGGAGGAGGCGGGCAAGGCCGTCGCCCCCGGTGTCACGACCGACGAGCTCGACCGCATCGCCCACGAGTACATGCTCGACCACGGCGCCTACCCCTCGACGCTCGACTACCTCGGCTTCCCGAAGTCGCTGTGCACGAGCGTCAACGAGGTCATCTGCCACGGCATCCCCGACTCGACGGTGCTCGAGGACGGCGACATCGTGAAGCTCGACGTCACGGCCTACAAGGACGGCGTGCACGGCGACAACTGCGCGACATACCTGTGCGGCGACGTCGACGACGAATCGCGCCTGCTCGTCGAACGCACGAAGGAGGCGATGATGCGCGGCATCCGCGCCGCGAAGCCGGGGCGGCAGGTCAACATCATCGGCCGTGTCATCGAGCAGTACGCGAAGCGGTTCGGCTACGGCGTCGTGCGTGACTACACGGGCCACGGCATCGGCACCGAGTTCCACAACGGCCTCATCATCCCGCATTACGACGCGGCGCCCCACTACGACGACGTCATCGAGGTGGGCATGGTCTTCACGGTCGAGCCCATGCTCAACCTGGGTTCGGGCGAGTCGGCCCCGACATGGGACGACGGCTGGACGGTCGTGACGGCCGACGGCTCGCGTTCGGCGCAGTTCGAGAACACCCTCGTCATCACCGAGACGGGCCCGCAGATCCTCACCAGCCTCGACTGACGTTCCTGCAGGCCCAGCGCCTGCGCACGAGGGCTGACGGGCCGCGCGGTTAGGCTGTCGACGAGTTCGTCGCCGCACGCGAGATGTCGGTGGCCCCGTCCCGTGCAGTGCGATTCCCCTGCAGTTGATCAAGGAGCCCGAGCATGACCCGCACGTCCTATCCCCTCGGCATCGACGTCGGCGGAACCGGCATCAAGGGTGCCCCCGTCGACCTCGACAAGGGCGCGTTCGCTTCGGAGCGCATCCGTTTCGAGACGCCCGCGGGTGCCTCGCCTGACGCTGTCGCGGACGTCATCGCCCAGATCGTCGAGCACTTCGCCGACATGATCGGCGACGAACCGATCGGCGTGACGATTCCCGGCGTCGTGCAGCACGGCGTCGTGCGTACGGCCGCGAACATCGACAAGGCGTGGATCGGGACGAACGCCGAAGAGCTCATCTCGGCGCATATCGGGCGCGACGTGCTCGTGGTCAACGACGCCGACGCGGCCGGCATTGCAGAGAACTTCTACGGCGCGGCGAAGGACACGGACGGGCTCGTGCTCGTCACGACGCTCGGCACCGGCATCGGCACCGCCGTCATCAACGACGGTGTGCTCGTACCGAACTCTGAGCTCGGCCACATCGAGGTCGAGGGCCACGACGCCGAGACGCGGGCCGCTCACTCGGCGAAGGAGCGCGAGGAACTGTCGTACGGCAAGTGGGCCAAGCGACTCACGAAGTACTACACCTCGCTGGAGAACCTGCTGTGGCCCGACCTGTTCGTCGTCGGCGGTGGCGTGTCGAAGAAGGCCGAGAAGTTCCTGCCACTGCTCGACATCCGCACGCCCATCGTGCCCGCCAAGCTCGAGAACGCCGCCGGCATCGTCGGCGCAGCGCGCCTCGCGCACGATCGGCACGTGAAGTAGATGACGCTGCTCGGGTGCTGTGCGTAGGCGCGCCCGAGAACTCGCCTGATGACGACGAGGCCGGCTTCCCGCAGTGTGCGGGAGCCGGCCTCGGTCGCTTCGTGGCGTGCTCACCCAGGGTGGTGGTGCGCGGCTTTTCGGGCCGTGGTGGGGCTCCGAGTCACCTGCCGGTTCGCGCACTCGGGGTGGTGAGCGCGTCGAACGCGATGCCTCAACTCTTGCAATGTCGATCATGCTGCGCAACACCCACGGCCTCGATTGGTCACTATGATCAAGGTGGCGGGGCGTCATGCGTCGTTGCTTGGCCACGACGCCCAGGTCAGCACGCACCGGGCCCTTCCGGCGTCAGGCTCGGGTGGGCGTGAACTGCCGGTGCGACCTGCGCGGTGCAGCGCACTGGACTGTGCTTCAGGCCATGGATGCGGTGCGCTGAGCACGCGTCACGACTGGAACGAGGATGATCATGGATCGACGCTCCCCCGCCCGACGCGGCGCAGCTCGACAAACAGACACGGCGCCAGGCACGGCGACGACGTCCGCGACCGCGACGTCATCTGGGTCGCCGCGCCCGACCTCACCGCCGCAGCTCGACGAGACGGATCGGCTGCTCCTGCTCGCTCTCGACGAGGACCCGCGTATGACGACGATGGCGCTCGCGCAGCGTTGCGGCCTGGCGCGCGGCACGGTGCACGCGCGGCTGGAGCGGTTTCGCGAGCGCGGCATCCTGCGACTCAACAGTGCGCGCGTCGACCCGGCGACGCTCGGACGGCCCATGAGCGCGATGGTGGCGGTCGAGCTGGATCAGCACGACATCTCGGGCGCGATCGACGGGTTGGCGCAAATCCCCGAGGTGCTCGAGTGCTTCGCGCCGGCCGGCGAGACGGACCTGCTCGTGCGCGTCGTCGCGCGCGACCCTGACGACCTCTATCGCGTCAGCGAGGAGATCCGCCTGTGCCCCGGCGTCACTCGAACCCGCACGAGCGTCTACCTGCGCCGCGTCATCCCCTACCGTATCGACCCGCTGTTGCGCGAAGGCATCGACGAACCGACGTCTGCGCGCGACCGGCGGGGGTGAGGCGGCGGGACGGGGCGACGGGGCGGGCGACGACGTCGTGAGTGCGTGAGGCGCATCGCGGTGTGGAACCGAGCCACGTGCTCGAGGAGCTGCTGGCAGTTCCGGCGGTCAAGCGTGGGAGCCGACGCTGCACCTCACGCAGTCGCCCGCGGTCCTGGGCACCGCGGAACCGAGGCGACCGACACGCTCCCAGCACGGGCGCGGGTGTGGTCGACTGGAGCCATGAGCGACGACATGACGCAGCGTCCCGGTGGGCGGCCCGATCCGATGCGCACCCTGACGGCGGCGGAGGTGGCCGCGCAGGCCCCGGCCGGGTGGGCGCAGATCATGGGGTCACTGCGGGCGCGCTACCGCACTGGCGACTTCGCGACGGGGTTGCGGCTGGTGAACCTCATCGGCGAGTCGGCGGAACGGTGGGATCACCATCCCGACGTCACCCTGACGTACGGGGACGTCATCGTGAGCCTCGTCAGCCATGACGTCCGCGGCATCACGAGCCGCGATCTACGGATGGCGAGGTTGAGCGCCGAGCACGCGGCGCACCTGGGCCTCGAACCGGACGTGGCCGGTCTCACCCAGATCGATCCGGGGCTCGACACTGCACACGCGGACGAGGTCGCTCCGTTCTACTCGGCGCTCTTCGCTGCGCCGCTGCGTGACGGTGAGCCCGTCGACCCGAGCGGCCAGACGCCGACGGTGTGGTGGCAGGCCCCGGATGATGCGGACTCCCCCGATGGCGATGCGGCCGGCGATTCCCAGCTCCCGCCGGCGGATCACGAGCAGCGTTGGCACTTCGACGTCTGGGTGGCGGCGGAGGCCGCCGAGCAGCGGCTGGCAGCCGTTCTCGATGCCGGCGGCCGCCTCGTCAGCGACGCCCACGCCCCGTCGTTCTGGGTCGTCGAGGACGCCGACGGCAACCGTCACTGCATCTGCACGCCCGCCGGGCGATGAGGGACTGGGCCGACGTCGCGGAGGGCTACCGCCGATCGCTTGCACGGGCTTGCGCGGGCGCCACCGGGCCGCTCCTCGCCGCAACGAATGACCAGCGCGGCCACAGCGACGACGTCGTGCGCCATCTCGACGTCGGGTGCGGCGACGGTCGCTTGGCCGCTGCCGCGTCAGAGACCGGTCGTGCGGTCGTCGCGTGCGACGCGGACGCGACGATGTGCGAACTCACCCGCTCTTCGGCACCCGGCGTGGCCACTCTGAAAGCAGCGCTGCCTGAACTCCCTTTCTGCTCCGGCAGCTTCGACATCGTGACGGCCAATTTCGTCATCAATCACGTCGAGGCACCGTGCGCGTCGATGCGCGAGCTGTCCCGCGTCTGCCGTCGTGACGGGATCGTGGCGGCGACGATCTGGCCCGCCGGTGGCGCAGGATTCGGCCCCTTGCTCCGCGAGATGCTCTCCCTCCCCGATCTGACGCCGCTGCCTGACCAGTCCCTACCTGCCGATCAGGACTTCGAGCGAACCCGCCGGGGCCTCGGTTCCCTCTTCGCCGCGGCGGGGCTCGACGATGTCCGATCCACCGACATCAGCTGGACGTGGACGGTGACGCCCGAGGACCTGTGGGCGGGCATCACGGCCGGCGTGGCGACGCCGGGCATGACGTACCTCGCTCAATCACCCGAGGTGAGGGCCCGGATGCGGGAGCTCTTCTTCGAGACGGCCCGCACGATGAGTGCCGAGGGGACGCTGACCTTCGATGCTCGCGCCGTGCTGGCGACCGGGCGCATTTCGTGAACCTCCGGTGGGCCTGACCGTGCGATGACGCGTGGCGTTTCCTCGGCGCAATAGGGTCGGCGGCAGGACGGGCCACCCCGTGACCGACAGCGGACGTTGACTCAGTCATAGGCCCGCTGCGCTCGGCATTGCTGGGGTCGCTGCACGGCACCATGGCTGGCGAGGGGCAGCCGATCCGCTGGGGGTTTCTCGCAAAGGTACGGACCAGCCCGGCTTCGACCGGTCAACCCGGCGTGCAACAATCTTCCGTCATTCGAACATATGTGCGATAATGCAGCATGGACAGCATCGTGCGGGAGAGCCTCGAGGCGCTCACCTGCCTGCCCGGCGACGAACTCGTCGAGACATGGCAGGCACTGACGCGCGTGGCGGCAGACCGGGCGCTCGCGAGCGGTTCCGCGCTGACGTCCGATGCGGACGACGGCGTGACCCTCGACGACCAGTGCGCAACCCTCGCGGCGACCCGCCGCGACCTCGAGCGAGCGGCAGAGGCGGCGCGCATGGTCACCCGGATGGCGCAGACCGTCGTCGACCTCACCGCACATGCTCATCACGACACGGTGCGGGCTCAGGATCATCTTGAGTTCGAACGCTTCGCACGTGCTGACGAGTCGTACCCGCTCGGGCCAGGCGAGTTCGCCCCCGCCCACCTCGCTGCGGTGCTCGGGATGCAACCCGGTACGGTCGCGGCGATGTCCGATGACGTCGCCGCACTACGCAGCCGCACCCGCGGTCGCTCGAGCAGCTGCACACGGTGACGCGCGCATGCCTGCGGTGCGCGCCATCCTGCACGAGCTGCAGCACCTCGAGCCCGAGGTCGCGTCCGGCATCGAGGCCGACCTGACGAAGGCCGGCGCCCACCGCCTCGGAGCCGACGCGGCACATGCGCGGGCGCTCACCCTGCTCCACCGGCAGGGTCTCGCGAAACAGCGCGACCCTGATGAGACCGCCCGTGAACACGCCGTCTGGTTCACTCCGCACCTCGATTTCGACGCGTTGACGCAACTGCACGTCACCCTCGACACGGGCGACGCGGTGGCGCTCGACGCCGTCATCGAGGAACGCGCGCGGTCGTTGCGCGAGAACAGCCCGCCCGGAGCGGCTCCCCCGGCCGGATCGCTGCGCGTCAAGGCGCTTCTCGACCTCGCACTGGAGAACAGCCGCGTCAGCACGACACTCCACCTGTGGCTCACCTACCCGGGCTGTCACATCGAAAAGGCCGCGCCGCGCTTCCACGCGGCATAGTGGGCCGCGGAAATCACGCGCGCGAGGCTTCGCCGCTTCCCGCATCGTGGCGGACGGCCTCGCGAAATCAGCGGCAACGCCCGGCAGGCGATCTTGAGGCTTCTGGGCAGCCGATGGCGACGTCGCCGTTCGGCCTCGAGGTGGGTCGAGCGGAAGCGACGTGGCAGGGCACACGAGTCGACAAGTCGCTCGGTGGCAACCGCCGTCGTACGCGCCGAGGAAGTCAGTCAGCCAATGCCGGTTGCCGTGATGACGATCGCCGGCAGGCGCCGAATCAGTGAACTGAGCCGAACGAGCGCTCCTCGCCGTCCGACGCGAGGGTCAGCCAGCTGGCCCCCGCCGCGGCCGGCCCCGACGACCGGCAAGGAGCGGCGGCGTTCGGCCGCGCAGGACAAGGCATGCGCAGAACAGGCAGTCGACCGCCGCGCAAACTCCGGCTCGCCACACGTCGAATAACCGACGACCCGCCCGATGGGACATCAGGCGGGTCGTCGCGGGTCAGGTCGGCGTCAGTCGAGGCGGTGCCACGCTGCGTCAGCGCGCTTGGCGCGAACGTCAGATGCCTTGGAGCGGGCGCCCGCTGCGGCGCCGACGAGCGTCCCCTTCGGGTCGTTCTTGAGCGACACAGCCGTCTTCTTCGCCGCGGGCACGCCGCGCTTGAGCGTCGAGCGCACCACGGGCAGGGCCGTCGCGAAAACGGGGAACATCGGCGAGAGCGACTTGTCGTACGTGCCGACGAGCATGTCCTCGTGCTTGGCGAACTGGCGCTTGAAGTCGCTGATGCCGTCATTGAGGAGCCCGTTGAAGTCATAACGTTCGACGCCCTGCGCCTTGACGTGCGTCATCGCCCAGAACTTGAGGCCATAGTTGAGGCGCAGCTTCATGCCACGCGGGCTGACGCCGCCGTACAGCTCGAACGCGGTCTTGCCGGAGACCACGAGCCACACGAACGCGACGACCTCGTCGCCCTCCCACGCCGCGATGAGCTGCGAGGCGGGGCCCATGAAGTCGCGGATCTGCTCGTGGTAGAGGTCGGAGTGGACTGCGAAGTTCGCGCGCTTCGCCGTCTCCTTGTTGATCACGAGGACCTGATCGAGATCGGCCTGCTCGGTGACGAGACCGAACCGGACGTTCTCGGCCTTGAACGACTTGCGCACGTTCTGACGGGTGGAGCTGCTCAGCTCCTTCATGATCGTGTCCTCGTCACGAGTGACGTCGACGATCAGCGTGTGCGGGATGAGCCCGGTGTTGTCACTGCGCACGTACCCCGCAGCCTCGACGTCGGCGAGCCACCCGGACGTCGGCCGCGCGACGAGGGACGCGATCTCGTCGTCGGACGCGCCCTTCTCGAGCGGCGCGAACGGCGCCTCCCAGTCGGGCTCGATCGTCAGGCCGATCGGGCCGTGCGTGTTCTTGACGTACTGCGCGAGCGCCGCGACGACACGCGCGCGGTCTGCCTCGGCGGCCTGCGGGCCACGCGGCACGTAGGCGAGCGACTTGAACGGGGCCGGCAGGCGGCGCAGCAACACCTGCGCCGAGCCGACGACGTCGTCACCGTCACGCACGACGACGCGGTCGGCCGACCACTCGTACTGCGACTTCAGCTCGCCCCAACCCCACAACTGCAGCGGGTGGCCGCCGGAGGAGTTGACGAGGGCATCCCACTCGTCGCGGTCGTGGCACGAAGTCACCGAGAGCGTCATGCGCCCAGGTTATCGGCAGGCGCCGACACCCCACAAAGCCCGACGCCCCAACCGCGACACGTCGCGTCGGCGGCCACGCCTGTCGGGCACTCGCCGGGGACTATCCCACCGAGCGAGCGCCGTCGGCTGCACTTTCGTGCGACGACAGCCTGATCTCCCCGCCCAGCGCTGCCGGGAGACCAGCTAGCGGCTCCCATTCATTCAGCACGTGTCCGCACACGGCGTCATCGGCAGCACTGATGCGGCCTGCCGCCGATCGCACCACCCGCGTCATCCCTGGCGGGTCAAGCGGGCAATTCGACGCTGTCGCCGACGGGCACATCGATGACGTCGACGCCGCCGTCGCGGCCGAAGTCGGCGACGTGGTTCAGGAAGATGCCGCGCGCGGCGGGGGCGATGATCTGGTCGTGGATCGGCACGACGTGCTGCGGCGCGACGGCGCGGACGAAGGCAATGGTCTCCTTGACGGCCGACCACGGCGCGGCGAGCGGCACACACAGAAGATCGATGTTCTCGGGGCGCCCCTCGAGCGAGTCACCGGGATGGAAGACGCGCGGCTCACCCGGCGCGCTCACGACGATGCCTACGTTGCCGACGCGCGGGATGTAGGGGTGGATCTCGGCGTGCGTCGAACCGACGCCCTCGAGCGTGACGCCCGCGACGTCGTACGTCTCGCCGGCCTTCGTCGCGGTGGCCTCGACGCCCTTGTCCGCGAGCAACTGTGCCGTCTGCGGCTCGGCGAACCACACCGCATCAGGGTTCTCGGCCCGCAGGCTGTCGATGGCGTCGGGGTCGAGATGGTCGGCGTGCTGGTGCGTGACGACGATCGCGTCGACGCCCTTGACGTCGTCGAACGAGCTGAACGTGGCGGGGTCGAACAGCACGCGAACGCCGCCGGCGTCGAGTTCGATACAGGAGTGACCGTGATGCGTGAGCTTCATGCCTCAACCGTAGGCCCGCCGCCGCCCCCGCGTCTGCTCGGGACGGTCGCGGCGGGCCGTGTGGCCAGCTGCCGGCCCCACACGACGCCGGGCAGGCATCCGTTCGGGCATTCGGGCGAAGGCCGCCTCGAACAAGAAAGACCCCGCAATTCCGCGGTTGTCGGCGCGTCAGCCTAGGGTGAGTGACGTGGAACTCATCACCGGAAAAACGGCCTACGACCTCACGTACAACGACGTCTTCATGGTGCCGTCGCGCTCGCGCGTCACGAGCCGTCTCGACGTCGACCTCACGACGAACGACGGGGTCGGCACGACGATCCCGCTCGTCGTCGCAAACATGACGGCGATCTCGGGTCGCCGCATGGCCGAGACGGTCGCCCGGCGCGGCGCGGTCGCCGTCCTGCCGCAGGACATTCCGATCGCAGCCGTTCAGGAGACCATCCGGCAAGTGAAGGCGAGCCACCCGACCTACGAGACGCCGGTGACGATCGCGCCGGACGCCCCCGTCAGCGACGTGCTCGCGCTGCTCGGCAAACGCGCACACCGCGTCGCCGTCGTCATCGACGACGACCGCCGCCCCCTCGGCCTCGTGAGCGAGGCGCACTGCCTCGAGGTCGACCGCTTCAGCGTCATCGCCGACGTCATGACGCGCGACATCACGACCGTGGAATCCGGAGCCGACCTGCACGACACGTTCGACCTGCTCGAGCGTACGCACCGCGACATCGCCGTCGTCGTCGAGGCGGGCGGCGCCCTCGTCGGTGTCCTGACGAAACGCGGCATCCTGCGCTCCACGATCTACTCCCCCGCGCTCGACCCCGACGGCAAGCTGTCGATCGGCGTCGCCATCGGCATCAACGGTGACGTCGAGGGCAAGGCGACGACGATGCTCGAATCGGGTGCCGACGTCCTTGTCGTCGACACCGCCCACGGGCATCAGGAGAAGATGATCGACGCGCTCGGCGTCGTGCGGGCAGCCCGTGACGCTCACGAGACGTCCTCGGGGCGCCGCATCCCCATCGCGGCGGGCAACGTCGTCACTGCCGACGGTGCCCGTGACCTCGTCGAAGCGGGCGCCGATATCGTGAAGGTCGGCGTCGGGCCGGGAGCGATGTGCACGACCCGCATGATGACGGGTGTCGGGCGCCCGCAGTTCAGCGCGGTGCTCGAATGCGCAGCCGCCGCGCGCGAACTCGGCGCTCACGTCTGGGCTGACGGCGGCGTCAAGTATCCGCGTGACGTCGCGCTCGCCCTCGCGGCCGGGGGCGCGAGCGTCATGATCGGGTCGTGGTTCGCTGGCACCTGGGAGTCGCCCGGCGACCTCAACCGCGACGCCGACGGGCGCCTCTACAAGGAGTCGTTCGGCATGGCGTCGGCTCGTGCCGTGCGTGGCCGCACGTCATCGCAGGGTGCGTTCGAGCGTGCACGTTCGGCGCTGTTCGAGGAGGGCATCTCGTCCTCGCGCATGTACCTCGACCCGCAGCGGCCGGGTGTCGAAGACCTCATGGACTCGATCATCGCCGGCGTGCGCAGCTCGTTCACCTACGCGGGCGCCAAGACGATCGATGAGTTCCACGAACGTGCCCGCGTGGGTGTGCAGAGCGCCTCGGGCTACGACGAAGGGCGCCCGCGCCACACGAGTTGGTGACGGCGGAGCCTGCGCAGGCCGGCCTCACCCGGGCCGCATCGAGCACACGATGCGTCACCGGGATGGGGCGGGTTGGTCCGTCTGCGACGGTTCGAGGGTGAACTCGCGCATGCTGCGGATGAACAAGGGCACGACACTCGCGATGAGAAGGAAGCACGCGGCGACGGCAATGACCTGGCGGGCGCCGAACGTCTGGGCAAGGGGTGCGGCGAGCATCGAACCGAGCGGTAGCGCGACGAAGGACATGAGGATGTCCCAGGAATGCACGCGGCCCTGCAGCTCGCCGGGCACAGCCTGCTGAATGGCCGTCTCCCAATGCACGTCGTAGAAGAGCAGACCCGCGTATCCGACGGCGGCGAGCACCGCGATCGGCCACACCGAGTGAAAGACCGCGAAGCTGAAGGCCCACAACGGCATGAGCAGCAGCGGCGCCCACCCGCTGAAGAGCGGACGTCGCAGGTGGATGCGCGACCCGAGAGCTGCGCCGACAAACCCACCGAGCCCCTCGGCGGCGGCGACGATGCCGACGGCGTGGGCGCCACCCGCCTCTCTGGCGACGAGCAAGGGTGCCAGCACGAGGATCGCGCCGTTGCCGATGTGGTAGAAACCGGCCGCGAGCAAGCCGAAGAGCAGCCACGAGCGCGAGCGCACCGCACGCCACCCGGCGACGAGTTGCTCGCCGAAGCTCTCATCCACTTCGGTGCCCTCGCCCGCTTCCGTGAGCTCGCTCGCCGTCGTGTCGACCTGACCCGCCCAGACGAGCACCGCCGCCAGGGAGACGACGAACGTCGCCGCGTTGACGGCGAAGCCGACTCCCGCGCCGGCGAACCCGACGACGGCTCCCCCGAGCACCGGGCCCAACATGAGCATGAGCTGACGCAGGCTCGTGATGGTCCCGTTCGTGCGCCGACGCGCCCCCGCCGGCACCACGGCGCGCCGCCACGTCATGAACGCAGGCCCGTAGAACGCACCGGCAGCCGCGGTGACGAAGGCGCATCCGACGATGACCGGCGTCGACCATGCGCCGGCCCAGAAGCAGCAGGCGAGGACGAGCCCGCACGCTGCGCGCACCGCGTCCGAGGCGGCCATGACGATGCGTGGCTGCACCCGATCCGCCCAGACCCCACCGAACAACGTGAACACGAGGCGTGCCACCGTCGTCGCGGTGATGGCCGCGGCCATCTGCCCGGCGCTACCGCCCGCCACGACGATCGCCACGGGCAATGCCACCACCTGGAAGGCATCACCCAGCCAGCTGAGCACCTGCCCGGTGAGCACGGCCGTCATGCGTGTCGTCATCGCGCCAGTATCGTCGATGTGGGACGGGCGGTGAAGCAAACGGGGCACCCCTGGGGGTGGGAGCGCCCCGTGCGCTCACCGTGTACTTTTCAGGCCATGAACGAACGTCGTCGCGTCCAGATCCGTCCCGTCGGGGGCCTGCCCGGGTGTCTCGGCATGATCCTGTTCTCGGTCATCGCCTCGATCGTGCTCACGCTGCTGCTCAACATGTGCAGCAGCGCGGCGACGCACTGACGGCCCCACGATCGCGACAGGCAGGAAGGCGACACTCCTGCCGGATGGCGCCTTCCCGCCTGCTGTTGCGGGCTGGAGCCCGCGATGTTCGGGGGATGAGTCGGCCTATAAGCCGGGTTGTGTTCCGCGCGCCATTGCTGGCATCGCTTCGGCGATCATCCATCTAGGCCCTGCATTGCTGCAGGGCTCGAGCGATCTACCCACATGCTCAGCGGGCCGCTTCGACGCATGCTGTCTGATCTTGCTCCGGGTGGGGTTTACCGAGCCGCCCCAGTCGCCTGGGGCGCTGGTGGTCTCTTGCACCACCGTTTCACCCTTGCCGCGCTCATGAGCGTGGCGGTCTGTTCTCTGTGGCACTTTCCCGCGGGTCGCCCCGGGTGGCTGTTAGCCATCACCCTGCCCTGTGGAGCCCGGACTTTCCTCGGCGAGAGCGAACTCTCGACGCGACCGCCCGGCCGACTCATCCGCGCGCAAGCTTACCTTTGCCTGCGGGTGCCGACGCATCCGACCGGCCCATGACGGGCGACGACCCAGCTGCGTCACATGATGCCGCCCGAGTCGGTCACGCCTGACGCACCCAGCACGATGTGACGCAGCCAGGCGTCAGTACCTCACGCGAGTGCGAACGTCAGCTTGCCCGTCGCGATGTCGGCGCCCGTCAACGTCACCTCACACGCCTCACCGAGCGCAGGGGCCGCAGCGTCACCGACCTTCACCGTCGCGACCACGGCGTGGTCGACGAGCTGGATCGTCGGCTCGCCCTTGCCGTGGCCGTGGTCTCCGTCCTCGACGACGAACGCCGCGAACGTCTCCCCGACGTCGGACGACAGCGCGGCCGCCTCGACGCGGTCGACGCACGCGCGATCGATCTTGCGCGCCAGCGAGTCGGTGCGCTTCATGATCTCGGGCAGCTCGACGAGCGCCTCGCGCGCCCAAGCCGGCACCTCGCGTCCGTTGGAGACGGCCTCACAGATGACGAGCCCGAAGCGGTCGACGAGCCGCCGCAGCGGCGCGGTGACGTGCGCGTACGGCGCCGCGACGGCGGCCTGCTCGGTGATCTCGGGCGCCGCGATGGCCGGGTTGTCGCGGTCGAACGGCGTGTACGCGGCACCGCGGAACAGCCCGACGGCCTCGTGGACGAGCGCGAGATGGTGCGGGTCATCACGATCGAGGGAGCGCAGGAACGCGCCGTACGTCTGGTCCTCGGCCCATGCCACGCCGAGCGCTTTCGCCTGCAGGCGGAACCGCGCGACGTCGCGCTCGTCGGCCTTCGGCATCGTGCGCAGGATGCCGATGCCGGCGTCGAGCATCATCCGCGCCGCCACCATGCCCGCCATGAGGGAAATCTGCGCGTTCCAGTCCTCGCTCGGTACGGGTGGGCGGAAGTGCACCTCGTAGTCGCCGGGGCTCGGCTCGCTCACCTCCTGCTCGGGCATCGGCAGCGACGCGCCACCACGCTCGATCTCCAGCTGCGCGCGTAACTCACCGATCTGACGCAGCAGCGCGAAGCGCTCGTCGACGGCGCCGCCCGTCGCGCCCCCGCCGTCGACATTCCCCTGCACCTGCGTGTAGTCGAGCCGTTCGACGCTGCGGACCTGCGCGCGGTACAAACTCGAGGACGTCACCTCGCCGCGCGCGTCGAGATGCAGGTCCCATACGAACGCCGAGCAGATCTGCCCCTCGAGCAGGCTCGCCGCACCTTCACTGAGTTCCTCGGGGTGCAACGGAATCCGCATGTCGGGCATGTAGATCGTCTGCCCGCGACGGCGCGTCTCGGCGTCGAGAGCGCCGCCGGGACGCACGTACAGCGGCACATCCGCGATGGCGTAGCGCACGTGGAAACCGTCGCCGTCACGCTCCAGGTGCATGGCCTGATCGAGGTCCATCGAACCGGCCGGGTCGATCGTGAAGAACGGCACGGACGTCTCGTCGCGCTCCGGTTTCTCGACGTGCGCGAGCGCGTCGAGAGCGTCGGCCACGGCGTCGGCCGGGTAGTCGGTGGCCAGCTCGTTCTCGGCGCGCAGGGCCTCGAACGAGCGCGCGAGCTCGCCGGAGGCGTCGGTGTTCTGCAGCAGGATGCGTGTGCTCGGCATGGCCCGAGCCTACGCGGCGAGCGCCTCGGCATGGCCCGTTCCACACCGGCACGCGACGCGGCTGCCCCCACCGCGCGCGAAGGCGAGCGACTCACCGCCGGCGGGTGACCGAGCGCCTCGCCCACTACCCTGTGCCGGTGATCATCCTTCTGCCGCCGTCGGAGACCAAGGCGACGCGTGCCCGCGGGCGCGCCATGAACCTCGACTCGCTGAGCAACCCCGAACTGAACGACGCGCGCCGCAATGTCATCAACGCCCTGACGGCGGTGAGCGCTCGCCCCGACGCTGCGTCCGCCCTCGGCGTCTCCCCCAACCTCACCGACGACATCGCCCGCAACACGCGCCTGACGACGGCACCCGCCCTGCCCGCGTCGGGCCTCTACACCGGCGTGCTCTACGACGCGCTCGATCTCGCCTCGCTCACCGGGGCGGACAAGACACGTGCCGGGCGGCGCGTCGTCATCTCCTCCGCCCTCTACGGAGCCGTGCGTCTGCGCGACGCGGTCGCTCCATACCGGCTGTCGATGGCCGTCAACCTGCCGGGCATCGGCCCGCTCGCGAGCTTCTGGAAGCCACTGCTCGACGCGCCCTTGACCGAGGCCGCCGGGCGCGGCCTCGTCATCGACTGTCGATCATCGACGTACGCCGCGTCGTGGGCGCCATCCGGCGACCTTGCGAAACGCTGGGTGCACATCCGGGTGCCCGGGGCGACTCACATGGCGAAGCACACGCGTGGCCTCGTCACGCGCGCCCTCGTCACCGACCCGCGTGACCCGCGCACGCCGGCAGCCCTCGCCGAGCAGCTCGCCGAGACGTTCGACGTCGCCCTCACCGCGCCCAAGAGCGCGACGAAACCGTGGATCCTCGACGCCACGGCCCGATGACGACTGCCCACACCAGGTGCACGACGCGGTGTTCTCATGCATGAAGCGCTCGACTTGCTCGCCCGGGTGCCGGGCGTTCTCGCGTTTCTTCTGGCGCTGACGATCGTCGCCGAATGCTGCTCCGCCGCAGGCGTCTTCGACGACCTGGCCCGGCGTCTCGTCACTGTAGGGCGCGGTCACGTGCCCGCGACGTGGCTGCTGTTCCTGCTCACCACCGGCGTCGTCACCGCCCTGCTCGGCCTCGACACGACTGCCGTGCTCATGACGAGCGCGGCCGTCGTCGTCGCGCGTCGACTGCGGGCGCCGGTCGCGATGTTCGCCTTCCCGACGCTGTGGCTCGCGAACATGGCCTCGCTGTGGCTGCCCGTCTCCAATCTCACCAACCTGCTGGCGCGCGAGCACCTGGGCAGCACGAGCAGCCTCGGCTTCCTCGCGCTGGCGTGGCCCGTCGCACTGACGACGACGCTCGTGCCGCTCCTGTGCGCCGCCGTCATCTGGCGCCCCGCATTCCGGCCATTCGACGGGCACGATCGCCCCGGGCGGCGGTCACCGTGCACCACGGCGCCCGATGACACATCGGCGTCAGCACCACTGCCGCAGCAAAGATCCGCGCGTCGAAGCGTCGCCGTCATCACCCTGCTCATGTGCGCGGCGATCCTCGTCGTCGAACCGTGGATGACGGCCGGCGTCGCCGCGCTGTGCTGCTTCCTCGCTCTCGCACTGCTCACCCCTGAGCGTCTCCGCGAGATCACCCTGCCGTGGCGCAGCCTGCTCATCACGACGGCCCTGTTCGTCGCCGTCGCGGTGCTGCATGGGTCCGGCGCGCTCGACCCGCTCGTCCGGACGCTCGACGACGCGCCCGCCTGGGCCCTCACGCTCAGTGGCGCGGGCCTCGCCAACGCGACGAACAACCTGCCCGCCTACCTCGCCCTCGAACCCGCCGCCCACGACGCGACGCGTGTGCTCGCCCTGCTCATCGGCGTCAACGTCGCAAGTGGGCTGACGTGGTGGGGGTCGGTGGCGACGCTGCTGTGGCGCGAGCGCCTGCGCCGCGAGGGCGTCACCGTGTCCTGGCGCCGTCACCTGCTGCTCACCGGATCGACGACGTTCATCACGACCGCCGCGGCTCTTGCCGTCCTCGCCCTGACGCGATGAGCTACTGGTCCGTAGCTGCTTGACCTGCTGGCCCCAAAAGCATGACGTACGGCGCCGGCAGCCCCCGTCAGCCGAGAGCGACCTGCAGCGCCTGACGGACGTCGTCGACCAGATCACCCGCATCCTCGAGTCCGACCGACAGGCGCAGTGTGCCGTCCGTGATGCCGATCGCGGCCCGCGCGTCGGCACCCATCCGACGATGCGTCGTCGTCGCGGGGTGGGTGATCATCGACTTGGAATCGCCGAGATTGTTGGAGATGTCGACGATGCGCAGCGCGTTCATCAGGGCGAACGCCTCCGCCTTGTCACCGTCGATCTGGAACGTCACGACCGAGCCGCCACCGCTCATCTGACGTTTCGCGAGCTCGTGCTGCGGGTGCGAGACGAGGAACGGATGCACGACACGTGGCACCTTCGGATGTGCCTCGAGCACCTCGGCCAGCGTCAGCGCTGTCGCCGCCTGCGCCTCGACGCGTAGCCGCAGCGTCTCCAGGCCCTTGAGCAGCACCCACGCGTTGAACGCCGACATCGTCGGGCCGGTGTGGCGCACGAGGTTCTGCACCGGCCCGTCGATGAACTCGCGCCTGCCGAGGATGGCGCCACCGAGCACGCGACCCTGCCCGTCGATGTGCTTGGTCGCGGAGTAGACGACGACGTCGGCGCCGTGGTCGAACGGCCGGCTGAACACGGGCGTGCCGAAGACGTTGTCGACGACGACCTGCGCCCCGGCCGCATGGGCGAGGTCGCTGACGGCGCGCATGTCGACGAGTTCCTGCATCGGGTTGCTCGGCGACTCGAAGAACACCGCCGTCGTCGGCTGCGACAGCGCCTGGCGCCACTGCTCGAGGTCAGGCCCGTCGACGAAGACCGTCTCGACGCCCCAGCGCGGCAGGATCTCGTCGAGGATGACGAAGCACGAGCCGAACAACCCGCGTGAGGCGACGACGCGGTCGCCCGCCCCGAGCAGCGCGGCCAGGGCCGTGAACACCGCCGACATGCCGGACGCCGTCGCCGTGCACGCCTCGGCTCCCTCGAGAGCGGCGAGCCGCTCCTGCAGCATCGCCGTTGTCGGGTTGCCGTATCGGCTGTAGACGAACCGGTCGCTCTCACCCGAGAACGCGGCCTCGGCGGCCTCGGCGGAGTCGTAGACGAACCCCGACGTCAGGTACAGCGCCTCCGCCGTCTCCTCGAAACCGCTGCGCGCGAGGCCGCTGCGCACCGCGAGGGTGTCGGGTCGCCAGTCTTCTTGCCCGCGCTGAATATCCATAACCCCAACTTATGGATCTTCGGCGCCGCTCGCCACACAGGATGGATGATCGTCCGCGCACCGGACGACCCGCCTTGGACGCCGGCGCACGCCCCTTGACGCCTGCATCGGAGGCTCTGAGGCTCTGTCAGCCCCGCAGGTGATGCGTGTCGTTCGTGAACGCGACCTGCGCGTTGCCGTCGCGCCACACCTCGATGCCGGTCAGCGACGCCGGGGCCGCCGCAACGCGCCACGCGCCGTCCATGCTCAGATCGAGCACCTTGGCGAGCACCGACATGATGACGATGCGGTGCGTCACGATGATGACGACACCGCCGCGTTCCACCGCCCGCCCGAGGGCTGCAGCGACGCGCTCGTCGAGCTCGTCGCGCGTCTCGCCGCCCGGCGCGCGGTGAGTCGGTTCGTGACGCAGCTTCGACAGTCCCGCCGCGTCCTTGGCGCGGATCTCCTTGAACGACAACCCGTCCCACTCGCCGAAGGCCTGCTCGTCCCAGTCGGCCTCGACCCGCGGCGTCACCCCGAGACGTTCGGCGATCAGCGTGCCCGTCTCGACCCCACGGGCGAGCGACGACGTCACGACGTGCACGTCGCTGTCACCGACGAGCCCGTCGAGCGCGCCCGCGACGCGGCGTGCCTGGTCGCGACCCTCGGCGCTGAGCGACGGGTCCGCGCCACCGCGACCGTCGAGCAGCCCCCTCGTCGTGAAGTCGGTGACGCCGTGGCGCACGAGGACGATGCGCGTCGGCCTCCCGAGATCCGCCGGCCCCGTCGGCTTCTCGTCGGGCTCGACGACGGCCTCGCCGCCTACTTCGCCCCCACCGTTCGGGTCGCCCGCACCCACGCCCGCGCTACTGGCGCCATCCGCGTCAGCACCAGCACCAGCACGCTCGACACCACCACCCTGCGACGCGCGCTCGACGTCGTCACCCCATGTGTCGCGTCGCACGGTGATGCCGTCCATGCCGTCGTTGGACAGCTTGTCGGCGTCCTTGTTCTTGGCACGCGGGATCCACTCGTACGTGACGGCGCCGCCCGCGCTCGAGATCTCCGCCGCGAGCGCCTGGGCCTCGGCGGCGAGGCGTTTCATGTCCTCATGCTTGATCTTCCAGCGGCCCGACATCTGCTCGACGACGAGCTTCGAGTCCATCCGCACCGTCACGGCAGCGCCCGGGGCATGATCGACGACGGCCCGCAGCCCCTCGATGAGGCCGGTGTACTCGGCGACGTTGTTCGACTCCTTGCCGAGCGGCGCGGCGCGTTCGGCGAGCAGCGCACCGGTGTCCGCGTCGCGCACGAGGCTGCCGTACCCGGCGACGCCGGGGTTGCCGCGCGAACCGCCGTCAGCTTCGACGATGAGACGTCGCGTCATGATGAATCTCCTTCGCCCACAGGCATTTCGGACGACGAACAGCGCCCGGCGCCGTCACCGCGAGGCGACGCGCCGAGCGCTGTACTCTCTGCCCGGTCAGAGGTCGGATTCGGCCGTGCGCACGAGGATGCGTCCGCACTCGTCGCAGTAGACGACCTGGTCGGCGGCGCTCGAGCGAATGCGCTGCAGATCCGAGTGGTTGAGTTCGAGGCCGCAACCGAGGCAGCGACGACCGTGCAGCGCCGCCGCGGCGACACCGCTGCGGGCCCGGATGCCGTCGTATTCCGCGAGCAGGTCGGCGGCGAACGACGGGGCCATGTCGTCGCGCTTGCGCTGCACCTCGGCGCGCTCGGTCTCGAGCTCCTTGGCTGCCTCGCCCATCTCCGCCTTGAGCTGCTTGACCTTGGCCTCGGCCTCGTCGGCGACCGTCGTGAACGCCGTCAGCCGCTCGCGCAGGCCCTCGGCGCGCTCCATGATCTCGAGCTCGGTGTCCTCGAGGACGACCTGACGGCGAGCGAGCGTGTCCGTCTCGTGCTGCAGCGCCTGCAGATCCTTCGCGCTGCCCTCACCCGAGGCGAGGCGCTTCTCGTTGCGGGCCATGCGGTCGCGCACCTGCTGCACGTCGGCCTCGCTGCGCGCGATCTCACGCTCGACGTCCATGACGGCCGTCTGCGCGAGAATCATCTCCTCCGTCGCGGTGTCCGCCTTCTTCGTCAGCTCCGCGAGCTCCTTCGCCTGCGGCAGGTTCGCGAGACGGTGATCGATCTGGTCGAGGCGGGTGTCGAGCTTCTGCAGGTCGAGCAGCCTCCACTGCTGCTGAAGTTCTGCCTTCACTGCATCTCTCCTTCATTCGTGGGCACGAGGAAATTCCAGGGGTCGGTGCACGTCGTCGAGACGTGCACCTCGATGTCGCCGCCGCTCTCGCGCACGGCCTTCACGAGACGCTCGCAGGCGTGCTGCAGCCACAACCATTCGGTGGCCCAGTGTCCGGCGTCGACGAGGAACATCGGCGCCGCCGGGTCGTCCTCCTCGCGCGCCTCGATGGCGGGATGATGACGCAGGTCGGCGGTGACGTAGACGTCCGCCCCCGCGCGTCGTGCCGCGCCGAACTCGCCGTCACCGGCGCCGCCGAGCACCGCGACGCGCTGGACGCTCGCCTCGGCCTCTCCGCTGACGCGCAGGCCGACGGGGGCGGGTGGTAGCGCCGCGGCGAGGCGTTCGCAGAAGGCGCGCAGCGTCATGCTCTGAGGCAGGTCACCGACGCGGCCCAGCGGCTGCCCCTCGCTCTCGACCAGGGGTTCGACGTCCTGCAGGCCGCATGCGGCCGCGAGCGCGTCGTTGACGCCGGGTGTGGCCACGTCGGCGTTCGTGTGCGCCGCGTACAGGGCGACGTCGCCGACGACGAGCGCTGTCACCGCGCGCCCCTTGCCTGACGTCGTCGCGACCGACTTGACCCCGCGCATGAGCAGCGGGTGATGCGTGACGAGCAGGTCGTAACCGCCGGTGACGGCTTCGTCGATGACGCTCATCGCCGGGTCGACGGCGAACAGGACACGTTCGATCGGCTGCTCCGGGTCGCCGGTGACGAGGCCGACGGCATCCCACGACTGAGCCGTCGACGGCGGGTAGAAGCCGTCGAGGATTCGCGTGACGTCCGCGAGGGTCGTGGTGGAGTTGTTCATGTGGGCCCCGCCGGGATCGAACCGACGACCGACGCGGTGTAAACGCGTTGCTCTACCAGCTGAGCTAGGGGCCCTGAGCGCGCGCCGAGACGGCGCGGATGCAGCTGAATCCTACCCGCCCCGTGGCCACGTCGAGTTCGGCGTCATCGAGGGGCGGCGCCACGACGCCGCGCCGCGTCACAGGTTCTCGGCCACCTCGAGGGCGGGCGAGAAGTCGCGCGCCTCGCCGGGGCCGTTGATGAGCGACCAGAGCACCGTCATCGACGCGTCGACGAGGAAGGTGCCGCGCACGGCGAACCCGCGCTCGTCGTCGAAGACGCCGTAGGCGCGCGCGATCGCGCCGTGCGGCCAGAAGTCGCTGAGCAGTGGGAAGTCGAAGCCCTCGGCGTCCGCCCACGCGCGCTGCGTGAACATCGCATCGCAGCTGATGCCGACGACCTGCATCGCGTCACCGTCGTAGCGGGGCAGGTTGTCGCGGATGTGGCACAGCTCCCCCGTGCAGATGCCGGAGAACGCGAAGGGGTAGAAGACGAGCAGCGTCGGGCGCTCGGCGACGAGGCCGGACAATGTCACGTCCTCACCGAACTGGTTCTTGAGCGTGAAATCGGGCGCCGCAGCACCCACCTCGAGACCGCTCATGTCACTCCCTCTTCGTCTCGTGCGGCGGCCGCGCTCAGCGCTGCTTCGCTGCGCCACCCTGGACGAGCTTCGTGCCGATCCAGTCGTCGCCGACCTTGAAGGTCGAGCTGGCCTTGAGACCGGCGGTCGTCGCAGCCTCCTGCACGTCCGCGGCGTCGATCGCGAGATCCGAGCCGGCCTTCGGCGTCATGAGGAGGACGAACCCCTTGTCCTCCAGCGTGGCGAGCGCGTCGACGACGTCGTCGGTGAGGTCGCCGTCGCCGTCACGGAACCACACGAGGACGGAGTCGACGACGCCGTCGTACGTCTCGTCCTCGATCTCGGAGCCGACGATCTCCTCGATGGCTTCGCGCCACGACTCGTCGACGTCGTCGTCCCAACCGATCTCCATGACGATGTCGTCCGCGGAGAAGCCGATCTTGGCCGCCGGATGTGCCCCTGCGGTCTGGTTCACGTGCTGTGCTCACTTTCTGTTCTGGACGCTGCGCCCACGCCGGGTGGATGCAGCCTTGTTCGAAGGGTAGTCCACAAGGTTGTCTCGCGCATTGCAAGAAGGCGCCCTCATGACGACCGTCTCGTGGGCCCGATCGCCCTGGCCTGATGAACCTCGAAACCCCTCGTCCCGCCCGCCAAACCGAGTACCCACGAGTAACCCCGTCCCGGTTTCGCGCAGGGTGCTCACGGGGGGCAGGATGGGAGCATGTGGCGCGTGCCAGGTAGCGCCGACGCAGTGGACGAGAGGACGTGACCTAAGTGTCGCTTGAGGAAGCCGGCCCGATCCTGAATGGCATTCCCAGTCAGTTGCCGGACATCGATCCCGACGAGACGCAGGAGTGGCTCGACTCGCTCGACGGCCTCGTCGACGAAGCCGGACGCAACCGTGCCCGCTACGTCATGCTCAAGCTGCTGGAGCGCGCCCGCGAGCAGCAGATCGGCGTGCCGTCGCTGACTGCGACCGACTACATCAACACGATCGGCCCCGAGGCCGAGCCGTGGTTCCCCGGCGATGAGGAGATGGAGCGCAAGTACCGCGCCTGGATCCGCTGGAACGCCGCCGTCATGGTGCACCGCGCGCAACGCCCCGACATCGGCGTGGGCGGCCACATCTCGACGTACGCCTCCGCCGCGACGCTCTACGAGGTCGGCTTCAACCACTTCTTCCGCGGCAAGGACCACCCGGGCGGCGGTGACCAGGTCTTCATCCAGGGCCACGCCTCCCCCGGCATCTACTCGCGCGCCTACCTCGAGGGCCGCCTGACCGAGGAGCAGCTCGACGGCTTCCGTCAGGAGAAGAGCCACTTCATCGACGGTGAGTCCGCCGGCCTGCCGAGCTACCCGCACCCGCGCAACATGCCGGAGTTCTGGGAGTTCCCGACCGTCTCCATGGGCATCGGCCCGATGAACGCCATCTACCAGGCGATGGTCAACCGCTACCTCAACGACCGCGGCCTCAAGGACACCTCCGACCAGCACGTCTGGGCCTTCCTCGGTGACGGCGAGATGGACGAGGTCGAGTCGCGTGGCGCCCTGCAGTGGGCCGCCAACGAGGGCCTCGACAACCTCACGTTCGTCGTCAACTGCAACCTGCAGCGTCTCGACGGCCCCGTGCGCGGCAACGGCAAGATCGTGCAGGAGCTCGAGGCGTTCTTCCGCGGCGCCGGCTGGAACGTCATCAAGGTGCTGTGGGGCCGCGGCTGGGATCCGCTGCTCGCCCAGGATCGTGACGGTGCGCTCGTGAACATCATGAACAAGACGCGTGACGGCGACTACCAGACGATCCGCGCCAATGACGGTGCCTACGTCCGCGAGTACTTCTTCGGTCAGGACCCGCGCACGGCGAAGATGGTCGAGAACTGGTCCGACGACGACCTGTGGTGGAAGCTCAAGCGAGGTGGCCACGACTACCGCAAGGTGTACGCCGCCTACAAGGCTGCGATGGAGCACACGGGCCAGCCGACGGTCATCCTCGCACACACCATCAAGGGCTACAGCCTCGGCACGCACTTCGCGGGCCGCAACGCGACGCACCAGATGAAGAAGATGACGCTCGAGGACCTCAAGCAGTTCCGCGACTCGCTCGACATCCCGATCAGCGACGAGCAGCTCGAGAAGGACCCGTACCGTCCGCCGTACTACCACCCCGGCAACGACGACCCGGCGATCAAGTACCTGCTCGAGCGTCGCGCGAAGCTCGGCGGTGGGCTGCCGTCGCGCAAGGGCCGCAGCTCGCAGCTGCCGTTGCCCGGTGACGAGGCGTACAAGATCGCGAAGAAGGGCTCCGGCAAGCAGGAGGTCGCGACGACGATGGCGTTCGTCCGCATCCTCAAGGAGCTGATGCGAGACAAGGAGTTCGGCAAGCACATCGTGCCGATCATCCCCGACGAGGCGCGCACGTTCGGCATGGACGCGTTCTTCCCGACGGCGAAGATCTACAACCCGCACGGGCAGCACTACCGCTCCGTCGACGCAGAGCTCATGCTCGCGTACAAGGAGAGCCCGCAGGGCCAGCTGTTGCACCTCGGCATCAACGAGGCCGGCTCCGTCGCGGCGTTCACCGCCGTCGGCGCCGCGTACGAGACGAACGACATCCCGATGGTGCCGGTCTACGTTTTCTACTCGATGTTCGGCTTCCAGCGCACCGGTGACTCGATCTGGGCGGCCGCCGACCAGATGGCCAAGGGTTTCCTCATCGGCGCCACCGCGGGCCGTACGACGCTGACGGGTGAGGGTCTGCAGCACGCCGACGGTCACAGCCACGTGCTCGCCGCGACGAACCCCGCCATCCGCTCCTACGACCCGGCCTACGGCTACGAGATCGCGCACATCGTGCAGGACGGCTTGGAGAAGATGTATGGCGAGAACGCCGAGAACGTCATCTACTACCTGACCGTCTACAACGAGCCGATCGTGCAGCCGGCCGAGCCCGAGAACGTCGACGTCGAAGGCATCAAGCGCGGCATCTACAAGCTCAAGGACGGCTCGTTCGACGGCCTCGGCGACGACGCGCGCCGCGTGCAGCTGCTCGCCTCCGGCGTCGGAGTCGCCTGGGCCCTCGAGGCACAGGAACTACTCAAGGAGGACTGGGGCGTCGTCGCCGACGTCTGGTCCGTGACGTCGTGGAACGAATTGCGCCGCGACGGCCTCGAGGCCGACGAGCACAACTTCCTCCACCCCGAGGAAGAGCGCCGCGAGCCGTTCATCACGTCGCGCCTCAAGGACGCACCCGGTCCCGTCATCGCGACGAGCGACTCGATGCGCCAGGTGCACGACCAGATCCGCCAGTACGTGCCCGGTGAATTCCACTCGCTGGGCGCCGACGGATTCGGCTTCTCCGACACGCGAGCTGCAGCACGACGCTTCCTCCACATCGACGGCCCGTCGATGGCGGTGCGCGCCCTGCAGTCGCTCGCCGACCGCGGCGAACTCGACCCGTCGATCCCGCGTCAGGCAGCCGAGAAGTACGAGCTGCTCAACGTCAAGGCCGGCACCTCCGGCAACGCCGGCGGAGAAGCCTGACGGGCAATGCGAACAGCGACGGGCAGAACTGGGCGACGGTTCTGCCCGTCGGGCTTCTGCGCCAAAAGGTGCGCGGAGAAGCCTGACGATTCCCTCGCGGCGTCTTCCATCG
The DNA here is from genome assembly GCF_044909235.1 of Dermacoccus sp. GAS27A. NCBI lineage: Bacteria > Bacillati > Actinomycetota > Actinomycetes > Micrococcales > Dermacoccaceae > Dermacoccus > Dermacoccus sp. GAS27A. The sequence goes on from NZ_JBIYDW010000013.1 coordinate 70,238, forward strand.
GTCCGGAGCCGCAAGCTCCCCGGCCCGAGGTGCCACAGCGCCACGGGAGCGCGTCCACGTCCCCTGCACGCACGTTAGCCGTGCGCACTCACCGTCCGTGAGTGTGCACGGCTTCGTGCTTTCCGGGGTCGGTCGGCCGGCCGGTGTCGTTGCTACTCGTGGGTTCCCACAAGGCTCGGTTACGGTGACGGGCATGGCGGAACCCAGGGTGCCCTCGCGTGAATCTCTGACGGCGATGCGCCGCGGCGTCGGGGCGATGGCGACGTCGGCCGCGGCGCGCGTCGAAGCCGACCACGCCTGGTTCGCCGCGCTCAGCGCCGAGGATCGCAGCTGGATCGGCGTCATCGCGCACGGCGGCATCACGTCGTTCCTGTCGTGGCTCGAGAACCCGCACGTCGAAGGCGCCGGCGCCATCGACGTGTTCGCCGACGCACCACGCGAACTGACGCGCAGCATCAGCCTCGAACAGACCCTCGACCTGCTGCGCACCGTCATCGAGATCGTCGAGGACGAAGCACCCGCCCTCGCGCGGGCCGACGAACGCGCGGCCGTGCGCGAAGCTGTCCTGCGCTACTCCCGTGAGGTCGCGTTCGGCGCCGCCCACGTCTACGCGCGCGCCGCGGAATCGCGCGGCGCGTGGGATGCACGCCTCGAGTCGCTCGTCGTCGACGCCGTCGTGCGCGGCGAACCCGACGAGACGCTCGGCTCCCGCGTCAATGCCCTCGGCTGGGCCGAGGTGCGCGGCGTCACCGTCGTCGTCGGCGCGAGCCCCCTCGGCAGCCAGACGAGCGTCGTCGACCCACTACGACGCGCCGCGCGTCATGCCGGGCTCGAGATCCTCGTCTCCGTCGAAGGACGGCGGATGATCGCCGTCGTCGGCGGGCTCGACGCGGCCACCCTCGCGACGCCACGCAGCGGCACATCGTCAGGCAATGCAGCAAGCACGTCGTCTCAGGCCGCCCAACACGCCGACCCGCTCGCCGCGGCGCGACTGCTCGCCGACCACTTCGGCGACGGCCCCCTCGTGTGCGGGCCCCGCGTGCCGCACCTCTATGCGGCGGGCCGCTCAGCACGGGACGCGCTGCGCGGCTACGACGCCGCGCCGGCGGCCACCTCCTGCCCCCGCCCGGTGCACAGCGACGACCTGCTCGCCGTACGCGCCGTCTCCGGTGACGACAAGGCACGCCGCGCGCTCGCCGCACGGGTGACGGCCGCGCTCCAGCCCGATTCCGTCATGCGCGAGACGGCGCGCGCCTACATCCGTCTCGGCTCGCTGGAGGCCACGGCGCGCGAGTTGTTCGTCCATGCGAACACCGTGCGCTACCGCCTGGGGCGCACCCACGACCTCACCGGTTACGACCTCACCTGCCCCGAGGACGCCTTCGCCATCCGACTGGGCCTCATGTACGCCGACCTCGACGCAGCCCGGTCCCGCCCGCGCACCCGGCCGGACGCCTCTCGCGCCGCACGGGAGCAACCCAGCCAGGTGTGATTGGAGGTTTCCTACAAATCACACCGGAGAAGTTCGTCGGCCCGCTCGTCGCCTCGCCCACCACCTCCAGGGCAAGGTTGAGGGGTGCTAGCGATCGTGTGCCCCGGACAGGGCTCTCAGACCCCCGGTTTCCTCCGCCCTTGGCTCGAGCTGCCAGAGTTTCACTCCCGCATGGCGTGGCTGTCGGCCTGCGCCGGGATGGATCTCGTCCACCTCGGCACCGAGGGTGACGCGGAGACCATCAAGGACACCGCCGTCGCACAGCCCCTCATCGTCGGGAGCGGCCTCGTCTCGATGCTCGCGCTGTTCGCCCACCCCGTCGACGGATTCCGTTCCGTCGGTGTCGGCGCCGGCCACAGCGTCGGTGAGATCACTGCCGCGGCCTCGGCCGGCGTCCTGAGCGCCGAGCAGGCCATGGTGTTCGTCCGCGAGCGCGGTGCGGGCATGGCGCAGGCGTCGGCCGTCACGCCGACCGGCATGGCCGCCGTCGTCGGCGGCGAGGCGAAGGACGTCGTCAGCCACCTCGAAGCCCTCGGCCTCACGCCGGCCAACATGAACGGTTCCGGTCAGATCGTCGCGGCCGGCACCCTCGAGCAGATCGAGCGGCTCAAGGCCGAGCCGCCGTCGAAGGCACGCGTCATCCCGCTCCAGGTCGCGGGTGCCTTCCACACCGAGCACATGACGCCGGCCGTGGAGCGGCTCAGTGTCTTCGCGCGGGCCATCTCGACGCACGACCCTCGCATCCCCCTCGTGTCGAACAAGGACGGGCTCGTCGTCCACGACGGCACGCGGGTGCTGCGCCGCCTCGTCAGCCAGGTGAGCAACCCGGTGCGCTGGGATCTGACGATGGAGACGTTCAAGGCGATGGGCGTGACGGGCCTCATCGAGGTGCCGCCGGCCGGCACCCTGACGGGCCTCGCCAAGCGTGCCCTGCCTGGTGTCGAGACCCTGGCGCTCAAGACCCCCGACGACCTCGACGCGGCGCACCGCATGGTGCGCGAGCACGGCCAGGTCGACACCGATCTCGAACCCGCGTGGCGACTCGTCATCGCGCCGGCCAAGGGGACGATCGAGCGCGCGCCCCTCGACGAGGGCGACACCATCACCCCCGGCGAGACGATCGGACAGGTCGTCACGGCGCGCGACGCGTACAACGTCGTCGCGCCGCACGGCGGGCGCATCATCGAGTGGCTCGTCAGTGAGGGCGACCCTGTCTCTCCCGGCCAGCCCCTCGTGCGTCTTCACCCGAAGGAGGCGCAGTGAAGGCCCTCGCGCAGCGCACCGGCGCGCAGTACACCCGCATCCTCGGTTTCGGCGGTTACCGCCCGCAGCGGCTCGTGCCGAACAGCGAGATCGTCGAGGCCATCGACTCCTCCGACGAGTGGATCCAGGAGCGCTCCGGTGTCCGCACGCGTCATTTCGCGCGCGACGACGAGACGATGCTCGACATGGCCGAGTCGGCGGCGCGCGACGCGATCGCTCGCTCCGGTGTCGACCCGGCGACGATCGACGGCGTCATCCTCGGCTCGGTTACGCATGACATGTTCACGCCCGCCGCCGCGCCGATGCTCGCGGATCGACTAGGGCTGGACTCCCCCGTCGCGTTCGACCTGTCCGCCGCCTGCGCCGGGTACTGTCACGGCATCGGTGTCGCCTCCGACCTCGTGCGGTCCGGTAGCGCGAGCACTGTCCTCGTCCTCGGCGCCGAGCGCCTGACGTCCGTGCTCGATCCGAGCGACCGCGGCACCGCCTTCATCTTCGGTGACGGCGCGGGCGCGGCGATCGTCGGCGCGAGCGACCACGTCGGCATCGGCCCGACGATCTGGGGCAGTGACGGCGCGGCGTGGGAGGCCATCCGCCCCAACGTGCTCGAGGACGGCTCGCCCGGCCCGACGATCACGATGCAAGGTCACAGCGTCTTCCGCTGGGCGGTGTGGAGCATGGCTCCCGTCGCGCTGCGCGCCATCGACGCTGCGGGCCTGAGCGTCGACGACATCGACGTGTTCATCCCGCACCAGGCGAACGTCCGCATCATCGACGCCATGGCCAAGCAGATGAAGCTGCCCGAACGCGTCGTCATCGCGCGCGACATCGTCGACACGGCCAACACGTCCGCCGCGTCGGTGCCGCTGGCCGCCGAACGACTCGTGCGCGAGGGGCAGGCCAAGAGCGGCGATCTCGCGCTGCAGATCGGTTTCGGCGCGGGCCTCGCCTACGCGGCGCAGGTCGTCGAGATCCCCTGAGCCGCACCGCGACTCAGCATTCAGCTCCCGCGCCTCGGCGGGCCATCCGGGGCAAGGAAAGAACCGCAGACGGAGTCGATCGACGAACGGTCGACGTCACGACAAGGAGAAACACCATGGCTGCTTCCGAGCAGGAGATCCTCGCCGGCCTCGCCGAGATCGTCAACGAGGAGACCGGCATCGACGCCGCCTCCGTGCAGAGCGACAAGTCGTTCACCGACGACCTCGACATCGACTCGCTGTCGATGATGACGATCGTCGTCAACGCCGAGGAGAAGTTCGGCGTCCGCATCCCCGACGAAGAGGTCAAGAACCTCGTCACCGTCGGCGACGCCGTCAGCTACATCAAGAACGCCCAGGCCTGAACGGCCCCCGTCGACGCGCCGCCCCGGCACCTCGCCCGCCCGGGCGGCGCGTCGCACCCCATTCTTTCGTGCCCCACCAAGGAGCCAGCATGACCCCGAACCGCGACGCCCGCATCGTCGTCACCGGCATCGGTGCGACGACCCCGCTCGGCGGCACCGCACCCGAGACGTGGGACGCCCTGCTCGCCGGTCGTTCCGGTGCTCGCGCGCTGCCCGCCGAATGGCTGGAGCAGTTCGAGCTGCCCGTGACGTTCGCCGCGTCGATCGCCCAGGACCCGGCCGAGGTGCTGACGAAGGTCGAGACGCGCCGCATGGACCGCAGCGCCCAGTACGCGCTCATCGCAGGGCGCGAGGCGTGGGCAGACGCGGGCAGCCCCGAGGTGGAGCCGGAGCGACTCGCAGTCGCGTTCGGCACCGGCATCGGCGGGGTGACGACGCTGCTCGACCAGTGGGATGTCATGCGCGAGAAGGGCCCGCGTCGCGTGTACCCGCTGACGGTGCCGATGCTCATGCCCAACACCTCTGCGGGCAACCTGTCGCTCGAGTTCGGTGCGCGCGCAGGCGCCCACACGACCGTCTCCGCGTGCGCCTCCGGCGCCGAGGCGATGGGTCTCGCGATCGACATCATCCGCTCGGGCCGCGCCGACGTCGTCATCGCCGGCGGCACCGAGGCGCCGATGCACCCGCTGCCGTTCGCCGGGTTCGCGGCGATGAAGGCCCTCTCGACGCGCAACGACGACCCGCAGGCCGCCTCCCGCCCGTACGACACTGGCCGTGACGGCTTCGTCATGGGCGAGGGTGCTGCGGTCGTCGTGCTCGAGTCCGAGGAGCACGCGAAGGCGCGCGGCACGCGGATCTACGCCGAGCTCGCGAGCATCGGCATGTCCGCCGACGCCCACCACATCACCGCGCCCGAACCCGAGGGTGCCGGTGCCAAGCGGGCGATGCGTCAGGCCGTCGATGCCGCCGGTCTGACGCCCGCCGACATCTGCCACATCAACGCCCACGCAACCTCGACGCCCGTCGGTGACGTCGCCGAGGCGAACGCGATCCGCGCCGCGTTCGGCGCCGACGCCGACCACATGGCGGTGGCCGCGACGAAGTCGATGACGGGTCACCTGCTCGGCGCTGCGGGCGCGCTGGAGGCCGTCATCACGGTGCTGTCGGTGCACCACCGCCTCGTTCCGGCGGCCATCAACATCGACGACCTCGACCCCGCCATCGACCTCGACGTCGTGCGCAGCGAGGCCCGCACGCTGCCCGAGGGCGACATCGCGGCCCTCAACAACTCGTTCGGCTTCGGCGGCCACAACGTCGCCCTCACGATTCGGAGCGCCTCATGAACGCCCTCACCGCCACCGCGCCGGCCGAGGCCGACGTCGACCCGCGCGACCCGTATCGCCGCCTCGAGAACTTCCTCGACGCCGGCAGCGTCGACGTCATCGCCGAGGTCGAGCGCTCCGGCTTCGTCTCCGCTCGCGGCACCGCCGACGGCACGCCCGTCGTCGTGTTCTGCTCCGACGCGCGGGTGCAGGGCGGCGCGATGGGTGTCGAGGGGTGCAAGGCGATCGTCGAGGCCTACGAGATCGCCCTCGCCGAGAACCTGCCCGTCATCGGGCTGTGGCACTCCGGCGGTGCGCGACTGGCCGAGGGCGTCGTCAGCCTGCATGCCGTCGGCGAGGTGTTCGCCATCATGACGCGGGCGTCGGGCAAGATCCCGCAGATCTCCGTGGTCATCGGCGCCGCCGCCGGTGGTGCCGCCTACGGGCCGGCGCTGACGGACGTGGTCATCATGGCCGATCAGGGCCGCATCTTCGTGACGGGCCCCGACGTCGTGCGCTCGGTGACGGGCGAGAACGTCGACGCCGCACGCCTCGGCGGGCCCGAACCGCACGGTCGACGCTCGGGCGTGGTCCACGTCGTCACGGCCACAGAGGATGAGGCCTTCGAGCGAGGCCGTCTGCTCGCCTCGCTCATGGCGAATCAGGGCGAGTTCGACCTCGGATCGCTCGAAGAGCGCGACCTCGGCGCCACGTTCCCCGAGAACCCGAAGCGCGCCTACGACGTGCACCCCCTCGTCGACGACCTGTTCGACGATGCGGGTGAGCAGGTCGAGCTGCACGCGAAGTGGGCGCCCAACATCGTCACCTCGCTCGGGCGCCTCGGCGGGCGCACCGTCGGCGTCATCGCGAACAATCCGATGCGTCTCGGCGGGTGCCTCGACTCCCCCGCCGCGGAGAAGACGTCCCGTTTCGTGCGCATGTGCGACGCGTTCGGCATCCCCCTCGTCGTGCTCGTCGACGTCCCCGGCTACCTTCCCGGTGTCGGTCAGGAGTGGGACGGCGTGGTGCGCCGCGGCGCGAAGCTGCTGCACGCCTTCGCCGAGGCGGTCGTGCCGCGCGTGACGCTCGTGACGCGCAAGACGTACGGAGGCGCGTACATCGCGATGAACAGCCGCTCCCTCGGCGCGACGCGCGTGTTCGCGTGGCCGAGCGCGGAGGTCGCCGTCATGGGTCACGTCGCTGCCGTGCGCATCCTGCACCGTCGCCGGCTCGCGGAGGTCGACGAGGCCGCGCGTCCCCGGGTCGAGGAGGAACTAGCCGCCGAGCATGCCGTGCTCGCGGGTGGACTGGAACGCGCCCAGGAGATCGGTGTCGTCGACGAGGTCGTCGAGCCGGCCGAGACGCGCGGAGCGCTCGCTTCGGCACTGGCCGCCGCACCCGCGCGTCGCGGGCAGCACGGCAACATCCCACTGTGATCTGACGCCCGCCCGGCATGACGAAGGCCGCTTGCTCCCCCAGAGAGCAAGCGGCCTTCGACGTGTGTGGTGCGTCAGCCGACGCGGTGCAGCCAGCGCACGGGAGCGCCGTCGCCGGCGTAGCGGAAGGGCTCGAGCTCCTGGTCCCAGGCGGTGCCGAGCAGCTCGGCCATCTCGGCCCGGAACTCCTCAGGGTCGCCCTGGCTCGCGACGAGGGCGCTGCGCAGGCGGTCTTCGCTGACGACGGCGTCGCCGCTCGCCGACGTCCACGTGTGGTGGATGCCGAGGTTCGGGGTGTGCGACCAGCGTGAGCCGTCGTTGCCGGGTGAGGGTTCTTCGGTGACTTCGTAGCGCACCTGATCCCAGCCGCGCAGCGCGCTCGCGAGCTTTGCGCCGCTGCCTGGTTCGCCGCTCCAGCTGAACTCGGTGCGCACGAGGCCCGGCGCGACGGGCTGCTGCGTCCACTCGAGGTTGACGTCGGCGCCGAGGACGCTCTCGAGCGCCCACTCGATGTGAGGGCACAGCGCAGCGGGGGTGGAGTGCACGAAAACCACCCCGCGCGTCATGACGCGAGTCATCGACATCCGAACCTCCTGGTGTTCGCGAGGGACGTCTTCCCCAACGACCTCAGCCACACCCAGGAATCCGATGATGTGTGCCGCCATTGTGCACGATGGCGACGCTGCAGGCCAGCACCCGTGCGGCGTGGCGAAGAATCAACCTGTCACTCTGGCGCATGCGGTGCTCACCCCGTGGGAGCGACACGCCGCGTGTCCGGGCGAGCTGTCTCGCAGTGCCCGCTCAGAGGGTGTCGTCGCTCTCGGGCGCTGCGGCCCGGTGCGACGCCGTCCGGCCCCGTAGTTCCGCGACGTCGGCGCGCAGGGCTCGGATCTCATGGGTGAGTGCTTCGACCTCGTCGCGCATGCGGTCGTCGGCGGCGACCTCGCCGTCCTCCTCGCGGACGCGATCGAGGATCCATGAGGCCACCGAACCCGTGACGACACTGAGCAGCGCGATGCCGCTGAACATGAGGCAGGCGGCGACGACACGTCCGCTCGGCGTCACGGGGTGGTGCTCGCCGTAGCCGACCGTCGTGATCGTCGTCGTCGCCCACCACAGGGCGTCGCCGAAGGTGTGGATGTTGGCGCCCGGCGCCTTGCGTTCGGCGTCGAGGACGGCGAGTGCGCCGAGCAACAGCACCGTCAGCGTCGCGAACCCGAGGTAGGCGACGATGCGGCCGCGCAGCGTGCGTCCGAGGCGCTTGTCGAGCAGCCGCAGCAGGGCGATGAGCTGCATCGTGCGCAGCGGTTGCAGCGCGGGCGGGACGAGGACGAGCACGTCAAGCCCGGAGTGGCGCAGGAAGCCGCGACGGTCGCGGGAAAGGTGGAGGCGCGCGAAGTAGTCACCGACGAACGCGAGGTAGGTGATGACGTTGAGTGCATGGAACGTCAGGATGACATCGGTCGGCAGGCTCGGCCGGAGAATGGGTGCGGCATACGAGGCGATGAAGACGAGCGCCAGGATGCCGAGAGGGACGCGCGTCGTCTCCTGCCACTACTCCCGCGCGCCTTCACCGGATGATGCCGGGCCGGTGCTCACCCACGGCGCGTTGCTCATGCGCCCATCGTAGGGAGGCGCACCCTCGCGCACCGACGGCCGCCGACATACGCCCTGCGACAAGGCGGCTCGCCTCGAGATGACGACGTCCTCGGCGTGACGGCGTGACGACGTCCGAGTAGGGCGGGCGGGGCTTGAACCCGCGACCCAGGGATTATGAGTCCCCTGCTCTGACCAGCTGAGCTACCGCCCCTTACGTTGCGAGACAACGGAATTCGCCTCACCAACTACGCCTGTAGCGTACCGCTGTTGTCTATCTGTTGGTCTTTACGCGGGACGCTATGCGGCGTTATGCGGAGATGTTACCGAAACGGCGCCCACCGAACCCACCCCGCAACGCACCCGAGCCGTACCCTGAGCGCATGAAGAAGCTCGCCGCGCTCGCAGCCCTGCCCCTGCTCGCCCTCGCCGCCTGCGGTGACGACAAGCCGAAGACCGTCGAGGTCAACGGCAGCATGACGCTGCACGCCGAAGTCGGCGACAGTAGCGGAATCGAAGACCAGACCCAATACATCTCCGGCAGTAACGGCACCGAAGCCGCCAAGGGCGACAAGTGCGACGGCAGCGGAGGATTCAGCGACATCCAGAGCGGCGGCCAGGTCACCATCACCGACGACGGCGGCAAGACGATGGGCCTGGGCAACCTCAGCGCCGGCGAACTGCAGAGCGACGGCAACTACGGCAACGACTGCCGCTTCACCTTCACCGTCAAGGACGTTGACCCGTCCGCGAAGTACTACAAGGTGAAGATCGGCCACCGCGACGGCCCCACGTACACGCTCGACGACCTCAAGAAGGGCCCCGCGCTCACTCTCGGCGACTGACCCCACCCACAGCCGCGCCCCCGACCTCGAGGTCGGGGGCGCTTTCGCGTCTCTATGTCGCTATCGCAACGTCACGCGGCCCTGTGGCACATCCTCCATGCGGCGATCATCACGAGCGTGACGTCGAGCTCCTTCGCCAGGGCGCGCGGGTCGTGCCCGACGATGCGCTCGGCGCGACGGTAGGCGTCCTCGCTGATCAGTAGCTTCGCTGCGTACATGTTGGCGCTGCGCTCCTGCGCCAGGTAGTCACCGCCCGGCTCGTGCATCAGCGCGGCGTGCCCGAGCTCGTGCGCGAGGCTGCATCGCGTGACGCAGTCGCCGCGCCCGTCAGCCATGCGGATGACGCGCCGCGCGTGGTCGTACTCGGCTGGCACCGGCAGATCACGCCCCCACTCGACTCGCACCCCCATCGCCTCGGCACGTAGCACCAACTCGGCGATCTCGATCACGGCTCCTCCTGTCGCCCCTCAACCTCTTCGTCTGCGCCGACGTTCGAGTCGGCAACAGCCCTGAGGTTACGAGGCGGCACCGACAACCCCGCCTTGTCGCGGCGAGCTGCGAGCTCGTCGCGTTGTTTGCGACGCATCTCCACCTCGGCGCGCACCTTGGCCAGGGCCATGAAGTCTTCAACAGTCAAATCCATCGCCTCGATCATTGCGAGCAGGTTTGGCACCGGAATACTGCGCTCTTCCTTCTCGTAGCGACGAACAGACTGCTTCTCGATCCCAACAGCCTCGGCCAACCCGGGCTGCGTGAGGCCCGCGCTGGTGCGGCAGGCAAGGAGTGTCTGAGCTAGGGCTGTGTTCCACGCCGACTCGTAGTCGGTGGGGCGTTTCAACTTGTCCATGTGGACACTATACAGGCCATTGCGGACACCTAGAGTATTAGTAACGGACAATTTTCGCAGATTCGCACCCGCGTGTTGACAAGCGTCCATGCGGACGCTTTGATAGTCCACATGGACACCGAACAGCAGGTGCGGGCCATCGCTGAGCGAGCACGACTCGCTCGAAAGCGGTCCGGACTCACCCAAGAAGAGCTTTCCCGCAAGACGCGCATCGCCCCCCGATCTGTCCGCCGCAAAGAGAACGCCGAGACGGACTTCACCACGAGCGAACTGATCGCCTGGGCCGCTGCGACCGACACGACGTTTCAGGCACTCATGCTCGGCGACGCCGACGAGATGAAGGCCACGGCATGAGCGCCCAGCCCCAGCGCAAGGGCCAGGCCTGGGCGGTCATGGACAGGTCACTGCGGAAGGCTCTGCTCTGCGCTCAGCGCGCCGCTCCTCAACGCGGCAGCCAAGAGTTCCTGAGTGTTCACGATGGACTGCACACACTCAATGATCATGGGCATGACTGCGGCGCTAATCGCGACGAGACCGCTCGTCACCGGGTCGTTGCCCGCATCCCTCGCCGCCTCCTTCATGCGTCGCGACAACTCATCAGAATCCCGCAGCGCATCGAACGCCTCGAGCAGTCGCTTCTGCTCAGTGATGACGAGATCGGCCAGATTGCTCGTGTCATCCATGACACGGCCTCCATTTCTTCAGGTGGTGGAACTCCTGAAGGTAGCGGAGCGGGAGCCGCGTCGGGCGGCTCCCGCGACGCAACACCGGGCGGTGACGCCTGATGCTGTACCAGTTCCTCCCCCGCCTCTCGGACGACGAGTACACGTCGCTCGAGAAGTCGATCCGCGAGCACGGCATTCAGGTGCCCATCGTTGTCGACGAGAACGGCTCGGTCATCGACGGGCACCACCGCAAGGAGATCGCCGACCGCCTCGGTCTGCCGTGCCCTCGCAACACGGCACGCGACCTCGACGAGACGGGCAAGCGCACCCTCGCCTGCAGCCTCAACCTCGACCGGCGCCACCTCAACCGCGAGCAGAAGCGCGAGGTCATCGCGAAGTCGCTGATGGCTGACCCGCAGCTCTCGAACCGGCAGCACGCCGAGCGCGTCGGGGCGCACCACACCACGGTCGGAACGATCCGCGACTCCCTTGAGTCGACTGGCGAAATTAGCCAGTCGGAGACGCGCCTCTCCGCCGATGGACGTGAGCGCCCCGCGACGCGGCCCACCCCCGCCGCCGACTACGTCACCGACTACGTCACCGACCAGGCTGACCTCGACACCGCGCTCGCGGACGCCGGGTTCGATACGCCAGACGCAGACCCTGCCCCAGCCCACTCGGCTTCCAGCCCCGACGGCAAGCAGTACACGCGCCCCGAACCGCAGACGCCGCGCCGCGCGCCCCTACCCGACGCATTCTGGCGCGCCACCTACGACCTCACAAAGGTCACCGAACGACTCGGACGCCTCACCCAAGACGACCGATTCCCCCAGAACGCGGAAAAGGTCGCCACAGCGAACCGCAGCGACCTTCTCCGAGCAAGCGACCTGCTCCACCAGGTCATCGATTCCATCCCTGAAATCTGAAAGGCAGTCTACCCATGTCCAGCTACGCCATGAACCCCGTCACCTGGAAGCGCGCCAAAGTCATCGGCCCCCAGCAAGGCTTCATCGTCGCCACACCCGACTGGGCGCAAAGCGTCCTCGACCACCGCAACAACAACAACCGCAACATGAGCGAGCGCCACATCAACCGACTCGCCCGCGACATGAGCAACGGCACGTTCGTCTACAACGGCGACAACATCCGCTTCGCCGCCGACGGAACACTCCTCGACGGACAACACCGCCTCGCCGCGATCGTCAAATCCGGCATCAGCCTCGACCTCGGCATCGTGTGGAACCTGCCCAACTCCACCCAGGACACCATGGACGACGGCCGCAAACGCACCATGGCGAACGTCCTCGAACTGTCCGGGGAAGGCTACAAGGCAAAGACGACCGCCAGCATCCTGCGACGCGCCGTCATGCTCGAACGCGGCAACCTGCACAACAACAGCTTCGCACCCACCAAACGCGAAATGCAGGCCTACCTCGAAGCGCACCCCGAGGTGAAGGACTCCGCCGCCATGGCCGAGCACGTGCGCAACGGTCACGGCGTGCGCTGCGCCGCCTCAACCCTCGGCCTCGCGCACTACATGTTCTCGCAGAAAAGCCGCAAGGACGCAGACCTGTTCTTCCAGCTCCTGCGCACCGGAGCAGGCCTCGACGCGGGCGACCCGATCCTCGTCCTGCGCAACCGACTGTCCGTCGAAGGATCGACGCGCCTGTCCGGTGAGCAGCGCGAAGTCCTCGCCTGGTTCATCAAGGCATGGAACGCGTGGCGCCAGGGCAAGAAGATCAAGATCCTGCGCCACAAGTCCGGCGAAGCATTCCCCGAGGCGATCTGACATGGGCGCCCTCACCCCCACCGAGTTCGCCGAGCAGTGCGAGCAGCAAGCGCGCGAAGCCGACGTCGAGTGGGCCGGCAAGCACCCCGAGCTGTGGATGGACCAGTGCGACTGCCCGCCCGAGCTTCTCGACGAGGGCCTCGGGTGCCGGAACGAGCGATGCCAACGATGCGGCCTCGCCGTCGCCGACATGCCCACCGCCACCGTGTGCGGCATTGACATGCCGCAGAGCAAGCGGTTCGGCCTCGTCAGCCCCGAAACCGCAACGACCTACTGGTGGACGACCTGCCCCGACTGCTCGAAGCAGCTGCAGCGCCGCCATCTCACCGTCATCAAGGAGACCCCCAGTGCCTAAGCAGAAGACCCAGGAGCCGTTTGTCAGCCCGTGCGGGAAGGCGCTGCACAGCATCCAGGACGCGGCCGAGTGTCACGCGGCGTCGGAGCGGGTGATCTTCGCGGCGATCAAGTCGGGCGAGCTGCCGGCGGTGCAGCATCCCGGCACGAAGTGGTCGATCACGTGCGAGGACTTGTTCGAGTGGCGCCGCCAGTACGGCACCCCGAACCGCGCCGAACTGGAGCGTGCGTCATGACAACCCCCAGCATGAGCGTCGTCGACGACAAGGGCACCGCAAAGCTCCTGCTCGACCTGAACGGGCGCGACGTGCTCGTGACACGTGAACAGCTCGAGGCGATGACACTCCTCGTCGACCCCGCATCCGTCACCGTCGCGCACTCCCGCGCCCTGCAGATGATGGCCGACAGCGAGATCCCGTGCACCGTCTGCCAGCACACGCCGACCGTCGCCGCCGGACTGTGCCAGGACTGCACGGAGTACGACTCATGACCATCGACGCGTGGCTCGCCCTCGCCTCCCCCGCCCTCATCTTCGGGCTCATGGCCGGACTCGACGCGCTCGGCGACTGGTGGTGGCACGAATGAGCCCCCGCGAGTTCGGCCCCGCAGACCACCACCCCGCCGAATACGACGCGCTGACCGACTGGCTCGATGAGCGCCCCGACGCCGACCACCCAGACCCCGACGACTACCGCGACTGCGACTAGGAGGCACCGAATGATCACCGTCACCTGCGCGACATGCCGCACCGCGCACACAGCCCCCATCATCCCCGCGCTGCGCTGGAAGCTCGGCCACGCCTGCCAACCCACGCGCCCCGCCGAAGCATCCGCATACCAGCCGCGCCACCTCAAGGACTGACCATGTTCACCCTCCACGTCCGCATCCCACACCGCCCCGGCGACACACGCGACCTCACCGCCACCGCCCGCGACAGCGAGCCAAGCGTCCGCCGCTTCCTCGACTCCATCGGCGTCCACCCCGTCGCCGCCACCCGCTACACCCGCGACGGCCTCGGCACCCACGCCACCTGCACCGTCCTCGCCTACCCCGAAAGGAGCGCCGCATGAGCGACGACAGACCCCACATCCTCATCGAGGACGTCGACTTCATGCTCTCCACCGGTGAGCATCCCTGGCGCATCGCCCAGCGCCTCGACATGACCTCGCCGCGATGAGCCGCGCCCTACGGCGCGCCGGCCGCCACGACCTCGCACGCCTCTTCGAGCGGACAGGAGTCGCAGCATGATCCAGCACACCAGCGGCATTCACGATGTGCCCGAGAGCGACTACCACGGCGACCGTCGCAGCCTCTCCGTCAGCGGCGCGAAGGTTCTCCTCGACTGCCCCGCCCGCTACCGATGGCAGCAGGACAACCCGGTGCACAAGGACGAGTACGACTTCGGGCACGTCGCTCACGAACTCATCCTCGGAAAGGGCGCCGGGTATCGCGTCCTTGACTTCGACTCGTGGCGATCGAAGGATGCCCGTGAGGCGAAGGAGCAGGCCCACGCTGACGGCGTCGCGCCCATCCTCACCGCCGAGCACGAACGCGCCGTCGCACTCGCAGGCGCGGTGAAGGCGCACCCGGACGCTTGCAAGCTCCTCTATCGAGGCCAGGCCGAGTCATCGCTCTACGCCATCCATGAGGCGACCGGGGTCGTCCTCCGCGGACGCGCCGACTGGCTCACCGGAAAAGTCGACGGAACCCCAGTCGTCGTCGACGTCAAGACGGCTGCCAGCGCGGCACCAGACGCCGTCGACATGTCGATGGTGAAGTTCCGCTACGGAATGCAGGTCGCGTGGTACATCGACCTCCTCGCTGCTAATGGGAAGCCGGGCGCTGACTTCTACCTGATCTACGCAGAGAAGGCGGAGCCTCACCTCGTATCCGTAGCCGAAGTTCTCAACGACTCCGAAGTGGTCGAGTGGGGCCGCGCGATGAACGAGAAGGCTATCCGCCTCTACGCCGAAGGGGCCTGACCCCGGTTCTTGGACACGCTGAATCCAGCACCTGGTGCTGGGGAAGCGAGATGATCGAAGAACCATGGCCAGGAAGAACTACTCC
>NZ_JBIYDW010000014.1:0-70117 GCF_044909235.1 Dermacoccus sp. GAS27A
CTCTTGGGTTCCGCAACCTCACCAACTACATCGCCAGGAGCCTGCTCGAGACCGGCGGGTTCAGACCCCGTCTACACCCTCGACTGGGATGAGCCACATTTCCGGCGGTGTGATGAACCGTGCAAGGGTAAGTAACGCTTCGCCTTACCCCATCTACGAGGCCTCCTTCTGCCTCTCAGATGGCCCCTTGCCAGTTCGCAGCGTCGGGTACGTCGCTGGCAACGATGCCCGGACATCAACGGCCGGGTTCCCTGGACCTAATGGTTTCCAGACCGGTGATCCTTTGCCGACACTGGTATTTCGCGATCGACGGAACCGTTGGTGGCGGCGCCGTGGGTCCGGCGAGCTGGAAAGGTTGCAGGATCGGCCGTACCTAGACTCGACCGGTAGTGCTCAGTGGGCGACCGATGACCAGAAGTTTATGGGTGCTGACTCCAACTTCAATTTCTGAGTTCCCGGGTGAGGTGCATGAAGACTGTCGCACGGATAAGGGGCGGGACATCTGTGCTCCCGGGGGCTGCTCTAGCGATCCGACTGATGCTTCGGCCTCGAAGAACAGCACCTGGTCGAGGCGAAGGGGTCCGTCCGCGAGTCCCTCCTGTAACCGGTAGAGCCCAGCGGAGGCCGGGACTCGTTCAATCGCATCAAGATGCTCGGCCAGTTCCGTGATGGGATCCTGGGTGACAAGGAGAGCCCGGTCGAAGTGGGCAGCTATGGCGGCGTCAGCCAGGCCGAAGTCGATCATGTGTTCTCCTGAAACCGAGCCGTCGATTATCTGAAGCCTAGTCAGCCTGACGATTATGTGCAGGAGTGAGGACATCCGGATGGACGCGAACGAGACCGTGAGGCACCTGCGGTACTGGATGCAGGATCAAGCGACATCTGAGCCGCTGGCCGCGCAGATACTCGCTCAGGCAGGATACGTGGACCTTGATCCCTCGCATCCTATGGGCGGTCCCGATGGCGGCTTCGACGCCGTGGGCAGCAGGGAGGGGCAGCGCTGGGGGATGGCTGTCTACTTCCCCCGGGATACTCAGTCCTTCAACGCCATCAAGGCGAAGTTCACGGACGACGCGTCGAAGATGGCGAGAGCTGACGCTCACGGGATCGCGTTCGTCACGAACCAGCCCATCAAGCTCGGGCAGCGAGACAAGCTCACGAAGATCGCCAGAAACCTTGGCCTGGATGCCGAGATCTTCCACCTCGACCGAGTCGCTCACATCCTCGACACCCCGGCGATGCAGTCCGTCCGGCGCCGGTTCCTTCCCGTTCAAGACGAGACGTGGCGCGACGACGCTAGCCGCGCAGTACGTGATGAAGCCTTGCGGGCGGGGGAGCAATGTGAGTTCGGTGCCCGCGTTCAGGCTTTCACGTGGCCCATCGCGGTTGGAGCGGACGATCCCGTTGGGGTGACGCTCCTTAGAGCTGGGGAGCGGGTGGAAGAGGTTCTCCCGTTCGAGGTCCTTGATCCGTCGCGCCTTGAGAAGGCTGTGCTGATCATCTGCGGACCGGGCGCAGACCCGCAGGAGGCTCTATCAGCCGTACTGGCCATGGGGGAGGGGGCCGGGTGGAAGACCCAGTACCAAGGGCCGCTAGAGCGCCCCGTCACGATTGTCGCAGCGTGCACCTACGGAGTTGCGGACGTGACGTCGCATCTTCGCGCTCTGCTTGATTCCGGTCTGGGTGGGACGGGGCGCCCCACGGTGGCGTGGGGAACGATCACGCCGTCGGGTACGTCAGCAAGCGAGTGATCATGACAGGGTCGATCACGGAGCGTCAGCGAGGAATCCTGGAATCGATCCGCGACGGGTCTGTGCCTGAGGACCCGCCCACCGGATACAGGATCTCAGCGCGGGCGTTAGCCAACCGGCGGCTAGTCGCCATCTACGGACACGGCGACGAGTGGTACGTGGAACTCACCGACGCAGGGAAGCACTATCTCGAGACAGGCGACTACCCGGAAGGACACTTCGGCCCAGCGCAGCATCCTGATGCTCGCCGGGTTGCAGCAACTGCCACGAAGACGAGAAAGCCGCGCGGACGCAGCCAACAGCTGGCCCGCGAGGAGCTGCCCATCGACTCGCCAAGTGGAGCGCGCCGCCGCGGCGGCCGTCCGCGAGGCGACGGACTCTTTCGCGATGGCGACCCCGATCCTCACGACGAGCGGATCCTGATCACGGTGAAGGAAGCAGCCTGGCGATTGAGCCTCACGGAGAACGCCATTCGTGAAGCCGTGCGTTCTGGGGACCTTCAGCGAGTCTTCATCGGGCAGGGCAACACGAACTACCGAATCGTCTATGGCTCCCTGCTGGCCTGGGTCAACGACATGCCGCAGGAACCTGCGCGCAGTTGGTGGTTCTGATGGCGTGGGAAGCCCCCGACGCTCCGCGGCTGCTCATCTCGGCCTCACGGGTGGCCACGGAGCTCGATATTCCCGCGTGGAAGTCGTGGGAGGTCTGTTGGTGCCTAGAGAAGCGCTATTACTCGGAGGGGCAGAGTCACTACCGGGTGACTGTCCGGTCGTTCGAGTCTCTGCGAGCGTTGTTGGCGCTCGGGCTGACGCTCAGCGAGGCACGGACCGTCATGTGGCATTTCAAGCAGCAGGGCCAGCTGCCACCACCCGAGCTGACTGGGGAGCAAGTCCAGAACATCATCTGGCTACGGGGACGTCGACGTCGCGGTCGCGTCATCGGAGGCTGATCAGTATCGGCGGCGCGGACCAGAGCGGCAGGTCCTGCCAGTTCTCCGGCAGCATCATCATGTCCGGGCTTAGAGTCCGGATCGAGGGAAACTGCTCGAGCGTGTGGCGTAACTCTGCGACCCGCTCGTGTTGGCCGCCTTGGCGCAGGAGATAGGCGATGACGGCCAGAGCGCCGTAGACGCGGTCCACGCTGGCGCGAGCGTGATCGAGGAGTGGATCCTGGTTGCGGCGGTTGAGCTGCGGCTTCATGCCAATCGCTCGGTTCCACAGGCGGCCGTGGTGAGCGACGACGTTTCGCACGATATTGATGGCCTTGAGCCACGAGCGCAGTTCGTCAGCGCGTGCGCCGAAGTGGTCGGCGATGACTGCGCGGCATTCGAACGGGGTCATCTCGTAGAGGGTGACGAGTTGCCCGAGCTGCATGATCTCTGTTGCGACCCATACGGGCATCTGACCGTCGTAGCGACGCCGATGATGCTGGACGAAGTCTTCCTTCGACCGCGCCTGAAGGTCGGCCAGTGACTTTCGGAACTGATCGAACTTCTGGTTGGCGGTGCGTTCGTCCAGGACTGTGCGGTCGAGGTGAGCGAACGTTCCGAGTCGACCGAGTTCGTAACCGACGGCCACGCGCAGGTGCAGCTCGATGTGCGAGATACAGCGCCAGACGGTGTCGCGCAGCGCAGTGTCGAAATGGTGGATGGCGAGCACGTCATCGAACGTGCCGCCCTCGAAGAAGTGGTCGAGACGTTCGCCGCCGGGGGAGAGTGCGCGGAACGGGTACCAGTAGCCACTGAGGCGGTACTAGCCGAAGTGCGCGAGATCGTCGATGTGGGCTCGGGCGCCGATCAGGCCACGAGACTCGAGGAGTCCAGCCTGGTCGTGCATCGACAGCCAAGGCTTCCCGTACGGCATCGACACCGGATGACCCCCTACATGCGAGGACCGGCCCTGACCTGCGATGCAGGCGGGCCGGTCATGGTGATCTGAGTCTACAGGATTCGGGCGGGCCGCAGGCCCAGGAAGCACCGCGATAGTCGTGCAGCAGCGTGATTGAAGTGCACAAAAAGTACACACGAGATGGCTCGCAGCTTCCACGATGGGCGATCCGTGGCGCGAGACGCCATGGCCTCAAGATCCCGAAAGACGTTGCAGGACAGTCGATGTACCGCAAGCGTGTCGCGAGGTTCACTGGCGCCGAGGTTAACGACCAAGTTCTCCTAAAGCGGGTGTCGGCAGTTCGAATCTGCCCGGGAGCACCAGGCCCCACCTCGGCGGTGAATGCGAGCGAAATGGCTGGATGCGAGCGGTGGGTCGCTCGCATCCAGCCATTTCGCTCGCATTCGGCAGAATGCTCGGGCCCGCGAATTCGCCGCGGCGCCCCTCTGCGTCACCTATCCTCCGAACATGATCACCACATCGGCCGCGCTCGTATCGCTCATCAAGGTCCACGGCGACGTCGCCACGGATGCGAAGGTCGAGGCCCAGGAGGAATACTTCTATCCCGGCACCTGGCGGAAGTCCTGGCCACAAGGGCTCGACATGCCGGCCATACTCGCCGATGCGGTGCCTGGTGATGGTAAGAAACACCCGTCACCCGCAGCGACATCTTCAAACGAGCCGAGAACGTGGACACCGAGGCTGACGCCCTCGATCTGTACGTGCTCATGTGCGGCTGGGGAGCCGGCTGGCAGGGCATCACCGGCTATCGGTGCCGTCGTCCTCTGCACTCTCCCGACGTGGCCGCCAAGCTTTTGGCCGCGCATCGGGCCATTCGCGCGGGCGAAGACCCGAAGGCCGTTTACGCCAGCCTGCAGCCGGGCGGTATGAACCACATCAAGTACTTCGGCCCGGCCTTCTTCACGAAGTGGCTCTACTTCTCCGGCTACGGGCGCGAGGGCGTCGGAGGCAAGCGACCCCTGATCCTGGACGCCCGTGTTGCCCGCAGCCTCGGCTGGGACTCCTGGGGTTGGACGAGTACGCAGTATGACCAGTACCTCGAACTTGCCGCTGCCGCAGCCAAAGAACTCGGTGTGGGGCCACAGGTCGTCGAATATGTCCTGTATTCGATGAACGGAACCCAGACGGGGACCAAGACCGACCCCGACGCGCAGAGCCTGATCATCGAGGACGTTCCCGACGCTCTGTACCGCGCGCTGATCGCCACCGCCGGCGCCCAGCAGGAGCCCATTCAAGACGTAGCGCTCACCTTGCTGGCCCGAGCGCTCGACGTCACGCTTGAGGGCAGCGGTGTCTGAGAGCGCATAAGTCCTTTCACAGTGGGCCGTGGACGCCGGAGTGGCGGCCGCGACGCGAAGACCGGCCCTGACCTGCAATGCAGGCGGGCCGGCCGTGGTGTGTCCAGGTCATCTCTGACGCGCGGCCGAGATGGGCGGACGTCTCCAGGGCGCGCCCATCTAGTCGGGACACGCACAGAGGAGAATGACCGCACTTTCCGGTGACTGCAGAATGGCCAAGCGCCCCGCAATCGGCCAGACAGCACCTCGCCCGGGCGGTGAGGCGTGCACGCGAGTAAACACACACCTTGCGCCCAAATGCACCCGGGTGCATTTGGGCGCAAAGGGTGCTGTCGCCTCCCGCTTGCGCGACGTGACGCGCAAGTGGGGCGGGCCGCAGGGCTCAGGCCGTCAGAGACCCTTCGTGCTCGCCGTGTCGGGCATGCCCTCCGGGCGGGTGCGCTTGAGTTCGTAGAACGCCGAGACGCTGACGAGGCCGACGAGCGAATCCCACAGGCGCAGCGCGTCGTCCTTGTTCGGCAGTTCCTGCAGCACGGGGCCGTAGAAGCCGCGGCGCTGACCGTCATCGGAGACGAAGACGATCGTCGGCGCGCCCGTGTCATCACCGACCGCCTCGACAGCGGAGTCGATCGACGCCTGCAGACCCTCGTCGAGCGACGTGTCGTCAGCCGCCTTCGCCAGCTCCGCCGGCAGCCCGGCGGCGGCGAGAACGTCGGCGATCATCGCGTCGTCGTACTTCTCGTGGTCGAGGTGGAAACGACGCCCGAAGGCCGAGTACAGGTTGATGACACTCGCGCCGTGCTGCTCCGCCGCCTTCGTGATGACGCGCAACACGCGATGCGACGAACGGTGCATCTCGCCGTGCTCGTCGACGGCACCATCGTCTCCGGCGAGCTCGTTGTTCTTCATCGCCAAGCTGAACGGACGCCACGTGACGTCGACGTCACGCTCCGCGCTCACCTCGAGAAGGAACCGGCTCGTGATCCAGCAGAACGGACAACACGGGTCATAGAAGAATTCGATGCGCTCCATGACACGACGGTAGCAAGGCCTGCCATCGTCAGCCGAGCGTCACGAAGCGTCGCGTTCACGCGAGCAGAGGTATGAGGATGGGCCCGCCTGCGCGTCGAGGCTGGGTGCGAGCTCGACGCGCGCGTGAACGCCACGACGCGCCCCGGCGTGCCTGGCGTGACGCCGCACCTGCGTGCCCCGGCGCATACTGGACGAGGCGTCGCGCCACTCGGCGCCATGACCGACCGGGTTGACGGCGGTTCGAGATTTGACGACCCGGGAGATCGACATGGCTGGCGAGGGCAAGGCGTACACCCGCGACACGCAGTACATCGAAGACCGCATCCTCGACGATCCCGACGCGCGGTGGCCCGTGGAGCCGCGGCGCTACCGTCTCGTCGCCGCCCGCGCGTGCCCGTGGGCGAACCGCGCCATCATCGTCCGGCGCCTGCTCGGGCTCGAGGACGTCATCTCGATGGGGTTGTGCGGCCCGACGCATGACGAGAACTCGTGGACGTTCGACCTCGACCCCGGCGGGCTCGACCCCGTCCTGCGCATCCCGCGCCTCAAGGACGCCTATGAGGCGCGCTTACCCGGCTATCCGAGGGGCATCACGGTGCCGGCGATCGTCGACGAGCGCAGCGGCGAGGTCGTGACCAACGACTTCGCACAGATCACCGAGGACTTCGCGACGCAGTGGACGCGCCACCACCGCGCCGGCGCCCCCGACCTGTGGCCGCAGGAACTGCGCGAGGAGATGGACGCCGTCAACCAGCGCGTCTACACCGAGGTGAACAACGGCGTCTACCGTTGCGGCTTCGCGGGGGATCAGCAGGCCTACGACACCGCCTACGAGCGGCTGTTCACCGCCCTCGACTGGCTCGAGGAGCGTCTCGCCACGCGCCGCTACCTCGTCGGCGACGCGATCACCGAATCCGACGTGCGCCTGTTCACGACGCTCGCGCGATTCGACGCCGTCTACCACGGTCACTTCAAGTGCAATCGCCGCAAGCTCACCGAGATGCCGAACCTCTGGGGTTACGCGCGCGACCTGTTCACGACGCCCGGATTCGGCGACACGATCGACTTCACCCAGATCAAGCAGCACTACTACCTCGTGCACCGCGACCTCAACCCCAAGGGCATCATCCCCGACGGTCCCGACCTGAGCGTCTGGGCCGAACCGCACGATCGAGCGCGTCTCGGCGGCACCCCGTTCGGTGACGGCACCGCGCCCGGCGCGATCCCGGAGGCCGAACGCGTGCCGACGAGCGCCAACCCCCTCGTCGGGACCGACGGTCTCGTGCACTGACGAGCGTGCCGACGGGTGGCGCGGGGGAGTGGCGCGTCGTCGATGGCAGGGCATAGCGTCAACGGTGTGGATCAGGTAACTCTCGTTCTCGTGCGTCATGGCCAGTCGGAGGGCAACGTCGCAGCGGAGGCGGCGCTGCGCGATGACCTCGAGCGCATCGACGTGCCCGTGCGCGACCCCGACATCGAACTGAGCGAACTCGGCCGCCGACAAGCCGCCGCCGTCGGCACGTGGCTCGCGAAACAGCCCGCCGACGATCAGCCGGACGTCACGTGGACGAGCCCGTATCGACGCGCGCGTCAGACGGGCCAGATCGCGCTCGACGAGGCGTCGCTCGAACTGCCCGTCCTCGTCGACGAGCGTCTGCGCGACCGCGACATGGGTGTCACCGACATGCTCACCGGGCGCGGCATCCGCGACGCCTACCCCGAGGAGGCGAAGCGCCGCGAATGGATCGGCAAGTTCTACTACCGCCCCTCCGGCGGCGAATCCTGGGCCGACGTCGCCGGCCGCGTCCGCGCCGTCATGGCCGATCTACGCCTGCGCGCCGCGGGCAAGACGGTGCTCGTCACGGCGCACGACGTCGTCAACCTCATGTTCTGCTACGTCGCCGAGGGCATGGACGAGGACGCCGTCATGGAGCGCGCCCGCACGAACGGACTGCGCAACGCCGCGATCTGCCGCCTCGTCAGCGACGACGAATCGCCGACCGGCTGGCGCCTGCTCGACTACAACCTCGACGAACACCTGCGCGACGCGGGCATCGCCGTCACCGATCAACAGGGCGCGGCCGACGACATCGACGCACATGGTTCGGCGCAGCGCGACGAGAAGCGCGAGTCCGACGACAGCGCGTCGAACGCCGGCGAGAATGAGACGCCCGCATGAGCATCGAGCGCGGCGAGATCCCCGACGTCGCACGCGGCGGTGACGCCACGTCGCCGACGACGGTGACGCCCAACCTGCTACGCAGCTGGCCGCTGCCCGAGCCGACCGGCACGAAGTACAGCCGCGGCCAGTGCCTCGTCATCGGCGGCGATCGATCGACACCTGGCGCGGCGATGCTTGCCGGGCAGGCGGCGCTGCGCGTCGGGCTCGCGCAGGCCCTCGTGTGGGGCAAGCACGTCCATGCTGCGGCCGGTGATGTGCTCGCAGCCGAACACGGGCGCGTCGGCTTCCTCGCCGGTGAGATCCCGCCCAGCCTGCCCATGGCACTCGCCACCCTGCGCGGTGACTGACGCCCGGGCCCTGGCCGCGAAACTCGTTGCCGCGCACGGTGAGACGTTCGCCGAACGCGCCGGTGTGAGACTCGTCGACGAACCCGCGGCGCTGTGGCAGCTGCTCGTCGTCGCACAGTTGCTGTCGGCTCGCATCCGCGCCGAGGCGGCCCTTGCGAGCGCGCGCGAGCTGTTCGCGATCGGTTGCACGACACCGTCGGGCACCCGTGCGACGTCGTGGCAGCAACGCGTCGACGCCCTCGGCCGCGGCGGCTATCGGCGCTACGACTTCTCGACGTCGACGCGTCTCGGCAAGAACGCCGAGACGATCCGCGAGCGATGGGACGACGACCTGCGGCGTCTGCGCGACGAAGCGGGCGCCGACCCGAAACGGATCGTGAAGCTGCTGCAGGAGTTCGACGGCATCGGCCCGACGGGCGCGGGCATCGTCGTGCGCGAGGTGCAGTCGACGTGGCACCTAAGAGAACCCTTCGCCGACACGCTGACGGTCAAGGGCGCCCGGCTGGCGGGGTTACCCATTGACGCCGCAGCCCTGGCCGACCTCGTCGCACCTGACGAGCGCGCCGCTCTCGCCGCGGCACTCGTCGTCGTCGCTCGACAGCCGGGTGTGCTCGACGAGCTCGGCTGAGGGCGCGGGCTCGGCCGACTCGTCGCTTTCGATCGCCTCAGCGAGGTCGCGCAAGCGCCCGCCACAACCACGATCGTCCTCGCCCGTCAGCAGTCGCAGCGTCGGCGGCCTTGCGACCAGACCATCCCGTCGACCCGCCGCGCGAGCGCCAGGCCGAGCACCCGTCATGTCATGGTGACCAAAAGGGCTGGTCGAAACGCCCCACGTGCGTCGTCCGCCTGCCACGATGAGCGCATGAGTACACCAGCTGACGCCGCAGCGTCGCGGCAGGCCGCCACCGCGGCCGCATCCCGTCGCCTCTCCGTGGAGACCACGGGCATCGAGATCATCGACGAATCGGAGCGTACGGCGCGCCCGCGCGACCTGTTCTGGCCATGGTTCGCGGCCAACGTCAGCGTCTTCGGCATGGCGACCGCCTCGTTCGTCCTCGGCTTCGGCATCTCTTTCGCGCAGGCGCTCGCGGTGTGCGTCGTCGGCGTCGTCCTGTCGTTCCTGCTGTGCGGGCTCATCGCCGTCGCCGGCAAGCGGGGCAGCGCGCCGACGATGGTGCTGTCGCGCGCTGCGTTCGGTGTCCGCGGCCAGAAGGTGCCGGGCGTCATCTCGTGGCTGACGTCGATCGGGTGGGAGACGTTCCTGTCGATCATGGCGGTGCTCGCGACGTCCACGATCTTCGACCGGCTCGGCTGGGGCGGTGGCACGGCCACGAAGATCATCGCCGCCGTCGTCGTCGCCGCGATGATCGTGCTCGCCTCCGTCGCCGGCTACCACATCATCATGAAGCTGCAGTCCGTCCTCACCTGGCTGACGGGGCTCGCCACCCTCGCCTACGTCGCCCTCACCCTCGACGAGGTGCACTGGAGCGCGGTGACGGCCGTCCCCGCCGGTTCATGGCAGGCGGTGATGGGCGCGCTCGTCATGGTGATGACGGGGTTCGGCCTCGGCTGGATCAACATCGCCGCCGACTGGTCGCGCTACCAGCGCCGTGACGCCTCGGGCGGCGCGATCGTCTTCTGGAACACGTTCGGCGGCGCCGTCGCGCCCGCTCTGCTTCTGACGTACGGTCTGCTGCTTGCCGCATCGAATCCGAAGCTCGAGGAAGGCATCGCCGCCGACCCCGTCGGCACGCTCGCGACGATCCTGCCGACGTGGTTCCTCATCCCGTTCCTCGTCGCGGCCGTACTCGCGCTCGTGTCGGGCGCGGTGCTCGGCATCTACTCCTCGGGCCTGACGCTGCTCAGCCTCGGCGTGCGCATCCCACGGCCGGTGGCGGCGCTCGTCGACGGTGCGATCCTGACGCTCGGCACGATCTGGGTCGTGTTCTTCGCGCAGGACTTCCTCGGCCCGTTCCAGTCGTTCCTCATCACCCTCGGCGTGCCGCTCGCGTCATGGGCGGGCATCATGATCGCCGACATCGCGCTGCGGCGCCGCGACTACGACGAGGCCGCGCTGTTCGACGCCCGCGGGCGCTACGGCGCGTTCGACTGGACTTCACTGGCCGTCCTCGCCGTCGCCTCCGTCATCGGGTGGGGGCTCGTCGTCAACAGCTTCGCCGCGGACGCGTCGTGGAACAACTGGCAGGGCTACCTGCTCGACCCGCTCGGCCTCGGCCACGAGACGACGGACGGTTGGAGCGGCGACTGGGCCTACTCCAACATCGGCGTGCTCCTCGCGCTCGTGCTGTCGTTCGTCGCGACGCTGCTGCTGCGACGTGGGCGGGTGCGTCGTCAGGAACTCGACGATGACGCCGAACGCGGCGTTGTGGGCTCGGACGACCGGCGCGGGAAGGTGACGTCATGATCGCCGACGGGCTTCCCGACGACGCGTGGTTCGTCATCATCGACCCGCAGGTGGTGTTCGCCTCGTCCTCGAGCGAGTGGGGTTCGCCGATGTTCTCCGCCGCGCTCACGCCGATGCATGCATTGGCTGAGCGGTACACCGGCCGCACGATCGTCACGCGCTTCGTGCCGCAGCTGCCGCCGCAAGGATCGTGGGCGGATTACTACGCCGTGTGGCCGTTCGCGGCCCGCCCGGGCGACGACGAGATGTATGCCCTCGTGCCCGAGGTCGCCGACATAGCGGCGGGCGCCCACCATGTCGACGAACCGACGTTCGGCAAGTGGGGCGAGCAGGTGCGCGCACTCACAGGCGACACCCCGACGCTCGTGCTCGCGGGTGTCTCCACCGACTGCTGCGTCGTCGCGACAGCACTCGCTGCCGCTGACGCCGGGGCGCGCGTCCACGTCGTCGCCTCGGCCTGCGCCGGCTCGGACGTCACGAACCACGAGCGCGCCCTCGACGTCATGCGACTGTTCGCGCCGCAGATCACGGTGCACTGAACTGTGTGCTGACGACGCGTCTCGACCTGACGTCGTGTCGTCAACAGGGTGCGTACTGCTCGACGGATGGGAGCAGCAGCCCCGCGCGGCGGCCTTCGAGCTCGAAGGCAACGACGCGCGCCCAGCAGGCGTCGAACTGCTGAAGAAGGCAGCCTGGGCCACCACCTCCCCGGTACATTGGGGCGTCATGGCCGAACATCACACGCCCACGCCCAGCGTCCCCACCCGTCGACGGGTGATGGCGCTCGCCGGGCTGGCCGGCGTCGTCGCCGTCACGGGAGCGGGGGCGACGAAGGTGGTCGCCGCGCACGGCGAGGGGCGTACGAACTGCTCGGCGCAGTCGGTCGTGCAGGTCGCGGCTCCCGCGGCGATCGCCGACGCCGTTCGTCACGCGGCGGATCAGGTCGAGGCGCGCGGTGACGTATGCGCGTCGTACAGCGTCAGCTCGCAGAACCCGGGCGACACGTACCAGTCGATCATCACGAGTTCGCCGAGCGAACCGCAGGTGTGGATCAGCGACTCGCCCGCGTGGACGCAGCTCATCGAGAAGAAGCTCGGCAGCGGCTGGGTGACGACGGGCGACACGATCGCGACGAGCCCCGTCGTCATGGGCGTGCCCGCGAGCCTGCGCAGCGCGGCGAAGAAACCCAACAGTTGGTTGAGCGTGCTCGACAACAAGCTGCCCGTCAGTTTCATCGACACCGATGTCGCGACGGAGAGCCTGCTCGCCGTCGTCGCCGCAGATCAGCAGGCCAACACCAATGACGCGCGCTCCGACCTCATGCGCGCTGTGCTGCGCCTGTCGCGGTCGTTGACGACGGCCGCGACGATGGACGGCAACGCGCTGCAGGGCGCCGACCGCGCGCGCATCTACCCGGTGAGCGAGCAGCAGATGCTTGCGTTCAACAAGGCCCACCCCGACAAGCCGCTGACGCCGATGGTGCCGACGGGCGGCGCGAAACAACTCGAGTATCAGTGGGTGACGCCGGTGCGCGGCACCCAGGCCGACAGCGCTGCCCTCGATGCGCTGAAGCAGCAGTTGCTCAGCCCCGCGGAGAAGACCTACCGCAGCGAGCAGGGCTTCCGCAACGGCGGCAGTGACGCTCCGGCGGGCGGCAGCGTCCTACCGGCCTCGCTGCCGATGATGGCGCCTGCGTCGCAGGCGACGACCGTCAGCGCCGACACGGCCTGGACGAACCTCAAGAAGGACGCGCGGATGCTCGTCCTCATCGACGTCTCCGGGTCGATGCAGACGAAGTTCGACGGCGGCCAGAGCCGCATCGAGCTGATGGAGAGCACCGCCATCGCGGCGCTCGACGTGCTGCCGAAGACCACGCGCCTCGGGGCCTGGGCGTTCAGCTCCGACCTGCAGAAGAACCACGTCGACTACCTGCCGCTGACGAACGGTGAGCAGCCGATCCTCGACGACCCCTACCGAAACGGCCTCATCGCGAAGGCGCACACGCTGCCGGGCCTCGCAGCGAAGAACGGCGACACGGCGCTGTACGACACGATCGCGGCGGCGTACAAGAGCGTCACCGACACCTACGACCCGAACTACGTCAACTCCGTCGTCGTCCTCACCGACGGCACGAACGACGACCCCAACGGCGGCCTCTCGCTCGATCAGCTCCTCGCGCGCCTCAAGTCGCAGTACTCGGCCGACAAGCCCGTCAAGATCGTGACGATCTCGCTCGGCACGGGTACCGACCCCGACGCGCTCAAGCGCATCGCCAAGGCCACTGACGGCCTCAGCTACCAGACGAAGACACCCGAGCAGATCTCCGGCGTGTTCGTCGACGCGTTCCTGCGCCGCTCCGACTACTGAGCGCCGGGGAGCCTGACGACGAACGCCAGGTTTCACCGATAACCTGCCGTGGTGACGAACGAACACGTGAACGCTGCGCACGAGACGATGAACGCGGCGGACGAGGACCGTCGTCAGGCCGTGCGTGACGCCGCCGCGGTGTGGCAGCGTCACCTCGTCGACCTCGGCGGGCGCAACTCGCTGCTGTGGCAGCGCACCGACGACTCCGTCGAGCTCGACCTCACGACGGCGCACCCGGCGGGCGTCGCGAAGCTGCTGTCGGGACGTAGCGTGCTGCTGTCGCAGATCGTGCGTTCGGAGCACGCGTACGCCGAGGCGTACGAGAAGGCGCTCGCGATCCGTGACCTGTCACGCGAACTGCTCGAGGAGCGCGGCATCCTCAGCTGTTTCCTCGCCCTCGGCCGCGCGACGTGGCAGATGAGCGGTGACGCGGTGCCGGCCGCGCCGATCCTGTTGCGCCAGTGCGACATCCACTTCGGTGGCCGCGGCGGTGACGATCTCGTCCTCGAGGTCTCGCGCACCGTCGAACTCAACTCGGCGCTGTCCACCTACTTCGCCTCACGCGGCATCAACATCGACCACGAGTACGTGACGGCGTCGTCGGCCGGCCCGCACGGGTTCGACCCGGCTCCGACGTACGCGATGATGCGCCGCGCCGGCGCGTCGATCCCGGGGTTCCGCATCGACGAGCGCCTCGTCGTCTCGACGTTCAGCTACGCGAAGCTTTCGATGGTGCGCGACGTCGCAGAGCAGGCGCCGCGCCTGCACACGCATCCCGTCGTCGCCGCGATGGCCGGTGACGAGGCGTCGATCTTCGACGTCGGCGCCGAGGCGCCCGCCGCTGGGCTCGACGCCGACCCGCGCGAGGAGTTTCTCGTCCTCGACGCCGACTCGGCGCAGCAGGCGGCGATCGACGCCGTCATGGGTGGCCAGCACCTCGTCCTCATGGGCCCACCCGGCACCGGCAAGAGCCAGACGATCGCAAATCTCGTCGCCACCCTGACCGCGCACGGCAAGAGCGCGCTGTTCGTCGCCGAGAAGCGCGCCGCGATCGACGCCGTCATCGGACGGCTGTCGGCGCTCGGCCTCGGCGACCTCATGCTCGACGCGCACGCCGGTTCCGGCACCCCCGCCGACCTCGTCGACACCCTCGCGCGACGCCTCGTCACCGCGCCCGCAGCGGGTGCCCCGCACGTCGGTGACGCCCTGCGCTCACCGCACGGCGACGGTCCGAGCGCGGACGGGCCGGACCCGCGCGTCATCGACGAACTCGAATCCGAGCGCGTCACCCTGATCGAGCACGTACGCGCCCTGCACCGCGTGCGCGACCCGTTCGGCGTCAGCGCGCACGACGCGCAGAGCCGCATCGCCGAACTCAACGCCCTGCCGCAGCCGCCGCGCTCACGCGTGCGTCTCGAGGGTGAGCCGCTCAACCGTCTCGACACCGAGGCCCGCGACGAGACCGGACGCACGCTGCTCGGACTCGCGCAGGACCGCGCGTGGAAGGGCGAGGGCGAACCCGACGCCTGGTTCGGCGCGCGCGTGCGCGGTAGCGAGCACAGCGAACGCGCTCGAGACCTCGTGCTGCGACTGGCCGGCGATGACGGTTCGGTTGGCGGACGCTCCGGCGACGAAGGCTCGGCCGATGAGGCCGGCGGCGAACTGGCCCGCCACCGTGCGTCGCTCGCGGCCCTCGCGGAGGCGGCCGGGTTGCCCGTGCCGACGACGATGACGCAGGCCTCGGACGTGCTCGACCTCATGAGCCACGTGACGAAGACCCTCGACGTGTTCACCTCCGACGTGTTCGCGCTCGACCTCGACGCGGGCGTCGTCGCGAGCGCGCCGCGTACCGAGCGCAAGGGCGCCGAGCACCAGGTGGGCGCGATGGAGCGTCGCCGGCTGCTCAAGGAGGCCCGCGCGACGCTGCGTCCCGGGCGTCCGCCCGAGGATCTGCACGCCATGCTGCAGCGCGCCGCCGACGAGCAAGCGCGCTGGCGTGAGCTCGGCGGGCAGGGGCGCCCCTGCGTGCCGCCGATGACGGAGCAGGTGCGCGCCGCGCACACGCGCCTGACCGACGAATTCGACTGGCTCGGGCAGCGTCTCGAGGGTACGCGCGGTGCGACGAACCTCGTGACGCTCGATTTCGACGAGCTCGCCGCACGCCTCCAGACCCTCGCCGCCGACGCCGACCGTATCGAGGTCGCGGCGCGCTCCGGCTCGCAGATCGACCGCCTGCGCGCTCTCGGCCTCGGACCGGTCGTCGACGACTTCGCGGCGCGGGGCGTGAACGAGGACGCCGTGCCCGCCGAGTGGGAGTTCATCTGGTGGACGAGCGTGCTCGAGCGTGTGCGCCGTCAGGATCCGGCGTACGAGGAGCACCGCGGCAACGACCTGCGCGCCGCCGCGCAGCGCTACGCAGCAGCCGACCGCCGTCATCTCGACGAGACACCGCACCGCGTGCGTCAGCGCGCCTACCGGCGCATCGACGCCGTCGCGCAGCACCTGCCGGAGCAGGTCGAGGCGATGGAGGCGGCTCTCGTCTTCGGTCACCACGCGGGCAGCGCCGACGCGCTGCGTCAGGCCTTCGCCGGTGCGCCGGATCTCATGACGGCGCTCGCGCCGTGCTGGGCGATGAGCCCGCTCGTCGTCGCGCAGACGCTGCCGCCGGGGCGCTGGTTCGACGTCGTCATCTTCGACGAGGCGAGCCAGATCCCGCCCGCCGAGGCGATCTCGGCGATCTCGCGTGGCGTGCAGGTCGTCGTCGCCGGTGACACACAGCAGCTCGCGCCTACGAGCTTCTTCCAGCGCACCTCGGCGGGGGAGGACACCGCGCACACGGGCGAATCCGTGCTCGACGTGCTCGCCGGCCTGCTGCCCGTGCGCCACCTGCGCTGGCACTACCGCTCTCTCGACGAGCGTCTCATCGCCTTCTCCAACGAAGCGGTCTACGAGGGTGAACTCATCACCTTCCCGCGCGCCGACGTCGAGAACGTGCTGCGCCTTCACCGCGTCGAGGTGCGCGAACCGTACCCCGACGAGGCGGCACCGGATCAGGGCAAGGCCGAGGTCGAGGCCGTCCTCGACCTCGTGCGTCAGCACGCCGCGCAGCGCCCGCACGAGTCGCTGGGCGTCATCACCCTCGGCCTCACGCATGCTCGCCGCCTCGAACGTGCCGTCACCGCGCAGGCACGCGTCGACAGCGAGCTCGCCGCGTTCCTCGCCGCCCACCCGGAGGCGCCGTTCTTCGTCAAGAACCTCGAACGCGTCCAGGGCGACGAGCGCGACGCCGTCATCCTCTCCCTCGGGATCGCGCCGTACCCCACGGGCGCTCTCGTGCGCCGGTTCGGGGCGCTCAACCACGTCGGCGGTGAGCGTCGCCTCAACGTCGCCATCTCCCGCGCGCGCCGACGGATGGACGTCGTCTCCGCGTTCACCGGCGACGAGGTCGACCCGGCCGCGCTGCGCTCGCGCGGCGCGGTGCTCCTGCGCGACTTCCTGCTCTACGTCGCCGAATGCGACGAGCGCCTCGACACCGGCGCGGGCGAGCCGGAGCTCGACGGTGACGAACTCGTCACCGTCGTCGCCGGGCGACGGCGCCGCACGTCGTCGTCCGGGTCGGTGGCGCTGCGCCGCGTCGGCGCGGACGCCGTCATCGTGCCCGTGCCGTACGTCGTCGAGGACCTCGCGCGGCGCCTGCGCGCCGAGGGTCTCGTCGTGCACACCGGGTACGGACACTCGCGGATGCGCGTCGACCTGGCCGTCGAGCATCCGAAGGAGCCAGGCCGCATGCTGCTCGCCGTCGAGAGCGACGGTGACGCCTACGCCGCGATGGGCAGTGTCCGCGAACGCGATCGGCTGCGCCCCGAGGCGCTGGAGCGGCTCGGCTGGCACCATGATCGCGTGTGGACCGTCGACCTGTTCCGCGATCCGGCCCGCGACAGCTCCCGCATCGTCGCGCTCGTGGGTCGCCTCCTCGCGGAGGAGAACGATGAGCGATTCTGAGCCCCGTCGTCGTCGCCGTCCGCGCCGGGCGTCGGCGCCTGCGACGCGGACGGTGGACGGACAGACGAGGGTTGCCACGAGCCGCGACGGTGAGGTCGCCGCTGACGGCGCCGCGGCGCCCGCGTCGGCCACGCCTGACGCCGACTGGTCGCGCTGGTGGAGCCGTGACGACGACGCGCCGGGGCCGCGCAGCGCTCAGGATCAGTGGTACCTCGATCAGCGTCCGCCGCACTGGGGTTGAGCCTGGGCTCCGGGGGAGTGGCGGAGCGGACATGACGAAGGGCGTGAACACCATGGTGTTCACGCCCTTCGTGCGCTCAGAGACCGAGAGGCCTCATGCGCTCGGTGAGCCTCAGAGGCGGCGGCCGGCGCGCAGCTCGTCGCGGATCTCGGCCAGCAGCGACAACTCGGTGTCCTCGGCGTCAGCCGGCTTGGCGAAGCGGGCCTTGGCAGCCTCGTAGGGCTTGACCATCGCGAAGTACACGACGAACGCGAGGACGAGGAAGCTGACGAGAACCGTGAGGAACGCGCCGACGTGGACGCCGCCCGGCTTGTAGGACGAGAAGTCCGGCGTGCCGCCGAGCTTGCCCAGCAGGTCCATGACGATCGTGATGAAGGCCTCGACGACCTTCGCGAACGCGCCGGCCATGATGAAGGCGACGGCAAGCTCGATGAGGTTGCCGCGCATGATGAAGTCCTTGAAGCCCTTCATGGCTTCTCCTAACTGCTTGGAATGCTGTGTGCAAGGTGCAGTGATGAGAGTATCCAGATGGGTGGAAAGCCAGGAAATCTAGACGCCCCGGCGTGTCGTCGTGCGTGATATAAGGCCATCGCTCACAGGCATCCGGTGACCAGGAGGCCACTTCCCGAATCCGCGGCGTTTCCCAGATGTTTGGCCACGCGGACGGTCTCGGCATCGGTCATCGCGATCGAGACCGTGCTCGTCGACGTGTTCGACATCACATCGCGAGCGGGAACTCGAGTCGAGCCCGGATAGGTCGGAGCGCAACTGACGAGCCGCGTCCCGGAGGCGTCCCACACGTCGACGCGGGCGGCATCCTGTGGGCTCGGCCCCACCGGCGTGATGCGCACGATGTGGCGTCCCCGCAGGGCGGCCGGTGCGGGGCCGTCGGCTGAGGCGCTCGACGTGGCCGCGGACGCCGCAGGAGCGGGGGCGCCGCCCGACGGTGCCGCGAGCGCCGCGCCGACGAGCAGGCAGGTGATGGCCCCTGCCTTGCGCAGCCGACGGCGACGCGTCGCGGCCGCGCGCGTCGGGGCGTTGAGGCGGTGGACGACGTCGAGGGTGCGCAGTGAGGGCATGGCTCGACGCTAGGGCGAACCGCGTCGACGGCGCGCGTCGTCATGCCGCAGGCTGTGGACCAGGGTGCCCGGCCGACACACCTGGGGATGGCCGTCAGGCGTCGGAGCTGCTCGAACCGCTCGAGCTCGAACCGGAACTCGAGCTGGAGCTCGTGCCGGAGGAACGGCTGTCGGTGCGGTAGAAACCCGCCCCCTTGAACGTCACGCCGACGCTGTTGAACACCTTGCGCAGCGGGCCGCCGCACTCGGGGCACGTCGTGAGAGCCGGGTCGTCGAAAGACTGGCGCGCCTCGAAACCGTGGCCGCATTCCTTGCACGCGTAGGCGTAGGTGGGCATCGTCATTCCTTCTCTCGTGCCGGCGGGCGGCGCTGGTTCGACTGCGACATGGTAAGGCAGCGTCAGGGTCAGGCAGGCGCGCGTCGCTCATGCGCGGGGCGCGGTGGGCATCCGCCAACCTGCGAGGCGTCCGCCCTCGCTCACCTCGCGGAAGCGGGCGAGGGTACGAGCGCGCACCGCCTCCTTCGTCACGACGAGCAGTTGATCGCCGGCGCGCAGCACGCTGCGCTCACCGGGCACGTAGCTGCGCTCGCCGTTGACGACGAGGGTGACGTTCGCGCCGACCGGTAGGCGCAGCTCGTACAGCATGACGCCGACGAGCTGCGAGTGCTCGCCGACCTTGACGTGCAGCATGTCGGCGCGCAGTTCCGTCAGCGGCGTGTTCTCGACCTCGAGCTCGACGGCGTGCGCGTCGTTGCCGATGCCGAGCACGCGGGCGACGAGCGGCAGCGTCGGGGCCTGCAGGAACGTGAAGACGACGACGAGGACGAAGACGAGGTCGAAGATCCAGCGCATCTGCTCGGCGCCCGCGGTGAGCGGCACCGTTGCGAGGACGACCGGCACCGCGCCGCGAAGACCTGCCCATGACAGGAACACCTGCTCGCGCCAGGAGAAGCCGAACGGCGTCATCGACGCGATGATCGAGGCGGGGCGGGCGAGCAGGAGCAGGACGAAGCCGACGACCATGGCGGGCACGAACTGGTCCATGAGGCGGCTGGGGGAGGCGAGCAGGCCGAGCAGGACGAACAGGCCGATCTGCGCGAGCCACCCCATCGCCTGACCGAAGCCGCGCACGGCCTGACGGTGGGGGATCGGCATGTTGCCGAGGACGAGCGCCGCGAGGTAGGTCGCCATGAAGCCGCTCGTGTGGACGACGGACGCCGCGGCATAGGCGAGGACACCCCCGGCGACGACGCCGATCGCGAACAGACCTGACGAGCCGGGCGCGATGCGCTGCGAGAGGGCGCCGAGCACCCAGCCGACAGCGAGGCCGACGAGCGCGCCACCGGCGAGTTCGAACACCGCCATCCCGGCGAGGGAGAGGACGCCGTGATGCTCGCCGCCGGGCACCACCTCGTCCGCGAGGGCGACGACGAGCAGCACGACGGGCGCGTCGTTGAAGCCCGACTCGGCCTCGAGCACGCCAGCGAGGCGATGCGGCAGCGGCACCTTGCGCAGCACCGAGAACACGGCCGCGGCGTCCGTCGAGGAGACGATGGCGCCGAGCAGCAGCGACGTCTTCCAGTCGAAGTCGAGCAGGAGGTGCGTCGCCGAACCGACGACCGCGACGGAGACGAGCACGCCGAGCGTTGACAGCAGCAGGGCCGGGGCGACGGACGCGCGGATGCTGCTCCACTGCGTCGTCAGACCGCCCTCGATGAGGATGAGGATGAGCGCGCAGTAGCCGAGCACCTGCGTGAGGTTCGTGTTCTCGAAGCCGATGCCGAGCCCACCCTCACCGAGAGCGACGCCGATCGCGAGGTAGATGAGCAGCGTCGGCAGCCCCGAGCGGTTGGCGAGGCGGACGGCGGCGACGGCGACGAGCAGGACGAGCGAGCCGACGAGCAGCGTCAGCGGCAGGTCGGCGGTGTCGAACCCGGTGGCGGCGGCGGCTTCGATCATCGGGCCCCCTCCTCAAGTCGGCGTCAGCGGGTGGGTGCGTCGGCGTCGGCTCGGCCTCGTCGTGGGCCGGTGCCTCAGTATCCCAGGGCGACGCCGAAGCGGACGAGACCGTCCACGGTGAGGGCCGCGTCGACGCGTTCGTCATGCGCCTCGACCGGGATGCGGGGCGCATCGGGGCCGGTCAGCAGCTCGTCGGGAAAGACGACGGCGACGACGGGTGTGCCCGGCCGTCGGCGCGGCAGGGCGCGGTCGTAGCAGCCGCCGCCCTGGCCGAGGCGTTCGCCGTTCGGGCCGATCGCGAGCGCGGGCGCGATGACGAGGTCGGCGGCCGCGATGCCACCCGTGCCCAGGTCGTCGCCCGTGGCGGCGTCACGCCAGGACAGGTCGAGATCGGCGAGCGTGATCGGCACGAGCAGGCGCCCGCGCGCCCTGACCGCGGCGTTGATCGGTTCGAGGTTCGACTCGCTCGCCAGCGGCTCGAACGAGGTGACGCATGTGGCGCGTGCCAGCAGCGGTTCGAGGTGATGCAGCAGCGCAAGTCCGTCGGCGTGACGTTGCTCGGCGCTCGTCGCATCACGACGCTCTCGACGCGCGGCGCGAAGTCGTGTGCGCAAATCGCGCTTGGCGAGGCGCTCGCGCTCGTCGGGCGTCGGCTCGACGTCGCGCGGAGGTGTCGCGCCGGTCGGCGCATCCGGGGCCCCGTTGTCGGTCATGAGGGCTAGCCTAGGCTCATGACTGAAACGCCGTCCTCCGCTCCTCGCCGTCGCGCGCGCAAGGCCGTCATTCCGGCCGCCGGGCTCGGCACGCGCTTCCTGCCTGCCACGAAGGCCATCCCCAAGGAGATGCTGCCGGTCGTCGACAAGCCGGCCATCCAGTACGTCGTCGAAGAGGCGGTGCGCGCAGGGGTTCCCGACATCCTCACGATCACCGGTCGTTCCAAGGCTGCTCTCGAGGATCACTTCGACCGCCACTGGGAGCTCGAGCGGGCCCTCGAGAAGAAGGGCGACGAGAAGCGCCTCAAGCGTGTGCAGAAGTCGGCCGACCTCGGTGAGGTCCACTTCATCCGCCAGGGCGAGCCGCGCGGCCTCGGCCACGCCGTGCTCGTCGGGCGCAACCACGTCGGCGACGAGCCGTTCGCCGTCCTGCTCGGCGACGACCTCATCGACGAGGACGACCACCTGCTCGAGCAGATGATCGATGTCCAGGCCAACCACGGCGGGTCCGTCATCGCGCTCATGGAGGTGCCGGACGACCAGATCCACCTCTACGGCTGCGCCGCGGTCGAGCCGATCGACGGTGAGGGCGAAGACGTCGTGCGCGTCACCGGTCTCGTCGAGAAGCCGGCCGCGGGGGAGGCGCCGAGCAACCTCGCGATCATCGGCCGCTACGTGCTCGACCCGTCGATCTTCGCGGTGCTCGAGAAGACGGAGCCGGGACGCGGCGGCGAGATCCAGCTGACGGACGCGCTCGCCGAGCGTGCGAGCGCGACGGGTGAGGGCGCCGGCGTCATCGGTGTCGTCTTCCGCGGCAGCCGCTACGACACGGGCGACCGTCTCGACTACCTCAAGGCGGTCGTGCGTCTCGGCACGCGTCACAACGAGTTCGGTTCCGACTTCCGCTCCTGGCTGCAGGGCTGGGTCGAGACCGACGAGGGCAAGGGGCGCACGCGCACCGAGCGCGGCGCCTGACGCCATCCAGCATTAGGATGACGCCCCGTTCGCAACCGAATCCGGTTGCGAACGGGGCGTTGTCGGTGGTGGGTTGCACAATGGGGGCATGTCGCACGCCCCCGAACTCATCACCGATGCCGAGCACCTCGCGCGCATCCTCGCGGCCGTTCCACGGCTGCCTGCGCGGCGGGTGGCGCTGGCCGACGGCGGCTGGGTCGGTGACGTCCTCGGGCGGGCGCTCGCCGCTGACGTGTGCAGCGGCGTCGACCTGCCGGGGTTCACGAATTCCGCGATGGACGGGTACGCCCTGCGAACCGAGGACGCTGCGGACGGCGAGCTACCCGTCGTCGGCGACATCCCCGCCGGTGACACGCGTGAGCTGACGTGCGCGCCGGGTGAGGCCTGGCGCATCATGACGGGCGCGCCGGTGCCGTCGGGGACGACGACGGTGGTGCCGGTCGAGCAAAGCGACGGTGGGCTGGAGCGCGTGCGGTTCACGGGCGAGGTGGAGGACGGGCGCCACATCCGCCGATGCGGCGAGGACGTGCGCATCGGTGACGTCCTGCTGCGCGCCGGGACGATCATCGCACCGCAACACGTCGCCGTCATCGCCTCGGCGGGGGTGGATCACATCGAGGTGGCACCGCGCCCGCGCGTCGTCGTGCTGTCGACGGGGGACGAGCTGCGTCCGGCCGGAGAAGCGCTGCAACATGGGCAGATCCACGATTCGAACGGGCCGATGCTCGCTGCGCTCGTCGCTGCGGTGGGAGCCGAACTCGTCGAGGTCGCGCACGTGCGTGACGATGCCGGCGAGGTGGCGCGGGTGCTGGAGCGTGCCGTCGCGACGGCTGACGCCGTCATCACGACGGGTGGGGTGAGCGCGGGGGCGTATGACGTCGTCAAGGCCGCGCTGATCGAGGCGGGCGAGGTGACGTTCGACAAGGTTGCGATGCAGCCCGGCAAGCCGCAGGGTTTCGGGCTGCTCGGCGAGCGAGGAGTGCCGGTGTTCACGCTGCCCGGCAACCCGATGAGCACGCTCGTGTCGTTCTGGGTGTTCGTCGCGCCCGCGCTCGCGCACATGAGCGGGCGCCCGGCGCCCGTGTGGCGACGCGGCGTCGTGCGTGGCCCGGGGTGGACGTGCCCGCGTGGACGTGCCCAGTACGCGCGCGTCCACGCGGTGCGCGGCGCTGACGGCGAGCTGGCGATCCGTGCCAATGCGCGCCAGGGATCGCATCACCTCGGTGAGTTGGGCGAGGCCAACGCGCTCGCGCGCGTGCCGCGAGAGGCCCGCCAGGTCGAGACGGGTGAGATGCTCGACGTGCTCGTGCTCGACGGGCCGATCGACGCGCCCCTGGCGGGCGCCTACGACGAGAACGTGGCGGACGAGAAGGAGTGACATGAGTGACCTCACCCACGTGCGTGGTGACGGCAGCGCGCACATGGTCGACGTCGCGGCGAAGGCCGTGACGCGACGTTCGGCGTCAGCGGCGGGGCGCGTGCTGCTGAGCGAGCGCGCCGTGGCGGCGCTGCGTGACGGTGACGTGCCCAAGGGTGACGCCCTCGCCGTCGCACGCATCGCGGGGTTGCAGGCCGCCAAGCGCACCCCTGACCTCATTCCGCTCGCCCACCCGATCGCGGTGCACGGTGTCGAGGTCGACCTCGACGTCACCGACGACGGCGTCGACATCCGCGCCACCGTCGTCACCGCCGATCGCACCGGCATCGAGATGGAAGCGCTGACCTGTGTGAGCGTCGCGGCGCTCGCGCTCATCGACATGGTCAAGGCCGTCGACAAGCACGCACGCATCACCGACGTGCGTGTCACGGCCAAGTCGGGTGGGCGTAGCGGTGACTGGCATGAGTGAACGGCGCGCCGCCGTCGTCACGTGCTCGACGCGGGCCGCGCAGGGGATCTACACCGACGCGACCGGGCCCGTCATCACGGCATGGCTACATGAGCGGGGGTGGACGGTCGACGCGCGACTCGTCGCCGACGGGCCGGCGGTGGGTGACGCGATCGGTGACGCGCTCGCGCTCGGGTGCCGCGTCGTCGTCACGACCGGCGGGACGGGCGTCTCGCCGAGCGACGCGACGCCGGAGCAGACACGGCCGTACCTCACGATGCAGCTCAGCGGCGTCGAGGAGGCGCTGCGTACGAAGGGTGTGGCAGCAGGGGTGGCGACGGCCGTCCTTTCGCGTGGGCTCGCCGGCATCGCGGACGGCGCCGCGGGGCGCGCGTTCGTCGTGAACCTGCCTGGCTCGCGTGGGGGAGTGGCCGACGGTCTCGACGTGCTCGACGGCATCCTCGAGCACGTCATGGCGCAGCTCGGCGGAGGCTCGCACTGATGGGTCCGGGCACGTGGCCCGTCACGCTGCGGCGGCGTTATCGCGGCGGTGAGCTTGGGTTGCGTCCGTTGCATCCTCGTCGGGATCTGCAGGAGTGGAGTGCGCTGCGCGCCGCGAACCGCCGGTGGACGGGCCCCTGGGATTCGACGAACCCCTACCCCGAGCCGGCGCTGGGCTTCAAGGCGGCCGTCAAGGAGCAGAACGCGGAGGCACGCGCGGGTCGGTTGTTGCCGTGGGCGATGACGTGGAACGGTGCCCTGGCCGGGCAGGTGCACATCTTCACGATCGTGCGTGGGGCGCAGCAGGGCGGCACGATCGGCTACTGGATCGGTGAACGCTTCGCCGGGCACGGCCTGACGCCCATGGCCGTCGCGATGGCCGCCGACCACGCGTTCGGTGTGGAGCGCTTACACCGCCTCGAGATCAACGTGCGCCCCGACAACGCCAACTCGCTGCGCGTCGTCGAAAAACTCGGTTGGCGTGACGAAGGCGTGCGCCGCGAGTTCCTCCACATCGACGGCGCGTGGCGCGACCACCGCTCGTTCGCACTGCTGCGCCACGAGGTCGACGGCACGCTCGTGCAGCGTGTGGAGAATTTCGAGCGATCGGGCTCCGTCGACACTGTTGACACTGTCGACTCGCCACAGCGCCTCGGACGCATCGAACCCGTCTGACCCGCCTTGAGCCTGCCTGACTCTGCGGACCCCCGACCCCCTCTGGCCCCCGACCCCGTCTGACCTTTCGGACCTCCGAACCCGTCTGCCCCCTCGAACCGCTGAACAGCGCCGTCGAAACCCACCTCGACGTGGCCCGTACCCAACTGCGATTCACGTCCACATCGGCGAACGGCATCCATCGGCGATTCATGTCCACAACTGCGATTTTCGTCCACGTTCGCCGACGCTCCGCCATCCGCGCGTCGGAGCTGACGGCGCCGTGCACACCGACGATCGGCGCCGACGTCGGTCTGTGCCCCCCGTCGTCCGCCGGCGGCGGGGCATTGTTACCCCACGCAGTGAAGATTTTTTGCGCGACACGCGCGGCGTGGCTCACTCGTTGTCAAGCCGCCGCACCCTAGCCTGGTGTGCGTGAGTGCCAGCAGCCTGATCTTCTTCGTCATCATTGCCGTGTGGGCTGCCTACATGCTCAAGCACTGGGTGCGCCGCCGCGAGGATCTCGCGACCGCGCGCACCGTCGATCGATTCTCGGAGGCGATGAGGATGCTCGAACGCCGTACCCCGATCCAGGCTGACGTCTCGGCGCGCGCCGACGAGCCGTCGCGTACGATCCTGCGCCCTCAGGTCAGCGTCAAGGGTGCCTCGCGCGTGACGCCCTGCGCCCCCGAGGGTGACGCGCACGCGTCGACCGCTGAGGGTGTCGAGGTGACGACGACGCGGGTGCCCGCTCGTCTGCAGGGCGCGGCGCAGGGCCTTGCCCGCGTGCCGGCGGCGCTCGAATCGCCGAAGGTCAAGCTGTTTGCCCTGCTCGGATCGTTCGGCTTCTTCGTCGTGACGGCGCTGCTCGCTCTGCTGACGCTCGTGCCGGCGTGGCTGCCGTTGCTCGGCCTGCTGGCGACGGCCGGTGTCGTCGTGTGGCTGCGCCGCTCGGCGATCGCAGCGCGGACGGCCAAGGCAGCGTCGACCACGGTGCGCCCGGTGGGCGTCTCAGCTCCGGCGCGCGCCGCGTCGCCCGCGCGTTCGAGCGCCACTGTGGGCGCCACCCGCGTCGAGGTCGAGGCGGCCGAGACCGCGGTGCCGATGACGAAGCGTTCGCCGCTCGTCGCCGAGCTGCCGGAGCGCGACGTCGACGCCGAGCCGGCCGTCGACGTCGAGCCTGACGTGGACGCCGTGGCGCGTGCGCAGGCCGAGGTGTTCGACGCTGCGGCATGGGCGCCCGTCGACGTGCCGCGCCCGACGTACACGATGAAGGCGAAGGCCGAGCGTGAACCTGTCGAGCCGGCGGCGACCGTCGACGAGGTTGACACGCGCCCGCTCGCCGCGCGGTACGAGAACACGCCCGTCGAGGATCTGCCGTTCGACGGCATGGCGCTCGACGAGGACTACGAAGAGCTTCCGCAGGTCTACCGCGCCGGCTGAGGCCGCACGCGAGGCTTTGACGACGGACGGCGGGTGCCCACGGGGCGCCCGCCGTCTTCGTGTGTCTAAGGGTGCGTTTCCGGTGTGACGGGTTGCACGTGTGCTTTCGGTGGCACGAAGGAGCGTTTCTGCTGGCGGGGTCGTGGAGGGAGCAGGGAGCCGTGCGTGGGTCGCCGGGCCCGGTGAGCAGGGTGGGTGGCGGCCGATTGGGGCGCCTCGTGTTGGTCTGTGCGCCGCTTGGTGGTAACGTGTCTCTCGCTTCACGGGGCTATGGCGCAGTTGGTAGCGCGTCTCGTTCGCAATGAGAAGGTCTGGGGTTCGAATCCCCATAGCTCCACCGAGATGAATACAGACAGCCACCCGGACAAGATTTTTGTCCGGGTGGCTGTCTGTATTCACATCTGTCGATCATTGTGATTCGAGGAGCCGCCGCAGCGGAGCGAGGATGGCGAAGTCCCCATGGCTCCGACGCGCGAAGTGCGTGCCGAGCCCTGCCCCCGCGCTGAGACGCGAAGCGCGTGCCGAGCCCCGCCTTTGGCGCTGACGCGCAAAGCGCGTCTCAAGTCCGGGTTCAGCCGCCGCCTACTTGCTCTTGATGTCTCCTCCGATGGAGTCCTTGATGCCGTCGAGGGCTGAG
This sequence comes from Dermacoccus sp. GAS27A, assembly GCF_044909235.1. Taxonomy (NCBI): domain Bacteria; kingdom Bacillati; phylum Actinomycetota; class Actinomycetes; order Micrococcales; family Dermacoccaceae; genus Dermacoccus; species Dermacoccus sp. GAS27A. Next base: position 27,341 of record NZ_JBIYDW010000014.1, read on the forward strand.
GTGCTGCTCATGACGTACCAGTTGGGGCCGGCGAGGACGGCGTCGTCGCCCGTCAGTTTGCCGGTCGCGTCGGTGATGGCTTTCTTGGCTGCGTTCTCGCCGTCGTAGACGACGAAGACGGCGTGGGTGCCGCCGACGCATTCGCCTGAGCTGGAGGCGCCCGCGGGCGGCGTCGTCGGGTTGTACCCGGTACAGTGCAGGCCTGCGTTGACGGCTGCGCTGCGCAGTTCCGTCGCGCTGTCGAAGCGGTGGGTCTGGGCGGAGCACGCGGTCAGAACGAGCAGGGGTGTGACGGTGGCGATGGCCCAGGTACGCATGGTGTCAGGCTACTCGCCCGCCCCGGCGCGCTGCGTGCTTCCCCCGGCCTCATCGATGCTGGCGTGGTCGGTGCAGTATGGGTCGAGACCGCCGTCAAGGGTGACGCTTCGCGCTGTGACGACGAATCCGCCCGACGCGTTGAAACGCCGCTCACCGACCGCAACGCCACAATGTCCGTTGAATGTGGCCGAAAATCGCCGATGTGGACGGGATTCGCGAAGGGGGACGAGCATCGCAGGGGGGCGGGGGTTACTTCGACGAGGAGCCGGTGGCGGGGACGACGACGGCGGAGCCCGAGGACGGCCAGCACGAGAAGCCGGCGGGCAGCGTCACCTTGCCGCCCTCGACCATGTCGAGGCACTTGGAGACGAGGACGTTCGGGTCCTTGCTCACCGACTTCGCGAGCGCTTCGTTGGCCTTCGCCTGCTGTTCGGCCGTCTTGACGCCCTGCTCGGCGATGCGCGTCTGCGCGACCTGGGCGAGCAGCGCGTTGGCCTTCGACTGCGTGTTGTCGTCGAGCTTGATGACCGGGATGATCACCGACAGCACCTCGATCTGGTCGCCGATCTGGTCGCGCATGTCCTTCGTCGCGTCGTCTGAGAGCTTTGCGAGCGTCGGGGTCGTCGGGTTGCCCTTCTCGTCGACGGCGAGGGCGTCGTAGGACGCGAACTCCTTGTTGAGGCTCGAGGACAGCTGCCGGTCGACGAGGCTCGAGCGGATGCTCGAGAACTCGCGGTAGTTCTGGAACAGCGCGTCGGAGGCGTCGGGGCGGATGCGCCAGCGGATGGACGCGTCGACGCACGCCGTCGCTTGGTGGGCGATGCGCACGTTGATGCAGCTCTTGTCGTCGGCGGTGTGGCTGTCGGTCTGGATCGCGGCGTCCATGTACGTCACCTTCTGCCACGGCGCCTTGAGGTGGAAGCCATTGCTGAGGCTGCCCGTCGGCTTGCCGAACGTCGTCACGACACCGATCTCCTTCGTCGGCACGACGACGGAACTCGCGACCGCGAGGACGATGACGGCGAGCGTCGCGCAGGCCGCAGAGACGAGGTAGGCCAGACGCGCGCGAGCCCGCGTGCTCGGCGCCTCGGGACGCGCGGCGTGCAGGAACACGCGGGCGGGGGAGGCGCCGGCGTCGAGATCATCGCTGTCATCGGCGTCGACATCTTCTACACCGTCATCCGATGCGTCGAGATCACCCGCGCGGGCACGACCGGTCGTGCCCGCCTCGCCCCGTGAGTACGAGAGGGCGTGCTCCCGCCCCGCGTGGCGCAGGTGGCGCCCGTAGAGGAAGGCCGCGAGGGCGAGCAGAAGCAGGATCACGCTGAAGATCGTCGAGGCCATGGCGTGAGTGTAGAGCCGCGATGACGCCCGAATGGCGACGCGCCGCCCACATCGTCGTGGGCGGCGCGTCGCGCGAGCTTCGGGTCAGACGCGCGTCACGGGTGACGTTCGTGGCGTGCGAGCTCGCTCGTCTCGGTGTCGACGTGCGGCGATGCTTCGACCGCTTCGAGGATCGCTTTCTCGCTGCCGCCCTTCGCGCCGTAGCGAGCGATGCCGATGCCGACGACGACGGCGGTGAGGCCGAGCGTCAGCCACAGGTTGAGGCGCTGGTCGGCGCGCAGCGCCATCGCGACGATAGTGAAGACGATGAACGCCATCGTCACGTAGGTGAGGACGGGGAAGGCCCACATGCGTACGGCCGGGCGGGCGCCGACGCGGTTCATCGCGGCGCGCGAGCGCAGCTGCGTCGCGGCGATGACGAGGTAGACGATGAGCGCGATGGCGCCCGACGTCGACAGCAGGTACGTGAAGATCTTCTCCGGCAGCAGGTAGTTGCCGAACACGGCGACGAAGCCGACGACGACGGAGACGAGGATCGCGACCTGCGGCACGCCGCGTCGGTTGATGCGCGCGAACGCCTTGGGTGCGTCGCCGCGCTGGCCGAGGCTGAACGCCATGCGACTCGCGGTGTAGAGCGCGGAGTTGAGGCAGCTCGCGACGGCGGTCAGGATGACGAAGTCGAGCACGCTCGACAGGTTCTTCAGGCCCATGTTGTTGAGCGCCTCCTGGTAGGAGCCGTTCTCCTGCAGCGAGGGGGAGTTCCACGTCGTCAATGCGATGACCACGAAGATCGAGCCGAGGTAGAACAGCGAGATGCGCCAGATGACGCTGTTGACGGCCTTGCGGATGCCCTCGACCGGGTTCTTCGACTCGGCCGCGGCGATCGTCACGATCTCGGTGCCCATGAACGTGAACATCGTCGTCAGCATGGCGGCGAGGACGCCGCTCCAGCCGTCGGCGAAGAAGCCGTGGTCGGTGAATCCGTGCAGCCCCGAGGCGTGCGAGCCGGGAAGGATGCCGAGGATCGCGAGCACACCGAGGACGATGAACCCGACGATGGCAATGACTTTGATGAGCGCGAACCAGAACTCGAACTCGCCGTAGTTGGCGACGGAGAACAGGTTCGTCACCGTCAGCAACGCGGTGATGATGAGAGCGAACACCCATTGAGGCCAGTCGATCCAGCCCGAGAGGATCTTCGCGCCGGCCGTCGCCTCCACCGGGATGACGAGCACCCAGAACCACCAGTACAACCACCCGATGGAGAAGCCGGCCCACTTGCCGAGCGCACGGTCGGCGTAGACGGAGAACGAGCCGGAGTCGGGATTGGCCGTCGCCATCTCGCCGAGCATGCGCATGACGAGGACGACGAGCGTCCCGGCCAGCGCGTAGGCGATGAGGACCGACGGGCCGGCGAGCTTGATCGCCGAGGCCGAGCCGACGAAGAGGCCGGCGCCGATGACGCCCGCGATCGAGATCATCGTGACGTGGCGCGGCTTGAGACCACTGCTGAGAGCTTCGCCGTCAGCGGGCGGATGGGGTGCGTTCATGTGGAGAACTCTGACGGCTCGTATCGCATCGGACAATCGCCCCGCCGCGCGTCCCCCGATTCGTACCCAGATCGTGACCTGAGTCATAGCACGATGAGAGGTCGCGCATTGCTGATCGGCGAAGCCGCGGGCTCCTCAGCAGGCATCGCGAGCCTCGACCGCCGGTCGGTACGCGACCCGCGCCGGAAGCCCCCGTCAGATCCAGGACGGCAGCCACATCCGCCAGCTCCAGTGATCGTGGGGGATGACCTGCGCGGTGTAGATGGGCCAGAAGAAGACGAACGTCGCGACGGCGAGTACGACGTACGCGCCGACGACGCCGGCGCCGATGCGTCGCCGTCGCAGGCTCGCGGTGGCGGGTCCGAGGATCAATCCCAGGCAGTACGTGACGGCGAGGATGACGTAGGGCGCGAACACGACCGCGTAGAACGTGAAGACGGTGCGCTCCTGATAGCTGAACCAGGGCAGCCATCCGGCGAGCACGAGTGCAATGAGCGTCCCGGCACGCCAGTCGCGGCGCAGCGCCCACATGAAGACGCACACGAGCAGGGCGGCGATGCCGAACCACCAGATGCTGACGTTGCCGAGCGAGGTGATCGCCTTCGAGCATTCCGTGACCGAGCACCCCTGATCGCCCTTCGCAGGCGCCTCGTAGAAGAACGAGGTGGGGCGTGTCTGCGCCATCCACGACCACGGGTTCGACTGATACGTGTGTGGCGACGTGATGCTCTCCGCCGAGTCGTACATCTGGATGTGGTACTGCCACAGACTGCGCAGGCTCTCGGGCAGCCACGAGAACAGGCTCGAATCGGGTGCGAACCCGGTGTTCTTGGTCGCCGGGTTGCTCGCAGCCCAGTTGCGTCCCCAGGCGTCGTTCGAGTGGAACCATCCGGCCCAGGTGAGCAGATATGTCAGGCATGCCGTGGGGACGATGATGAGCGCCCCGGTGACGGCGTCCTTGATGACGGTCGCCGAGAGCCAGCGGCGGACGCCGACGGCGCGGCGCGCTCCGAGATCCCAGAACACGGTGAGCAGACCGATCGCGGCGAGATAGAACCCGTCGGACCACTTCGTCGCCATGCCGAGGCCGAGGCACACGGCGGCGACCCAGCGCCACGGGCGCAGGCCGAGCGAAGGGCCGGCGAGGCGCTGCTTCGCATCGAACGACCAGTCGCCGTCACGACGCAGCTGCGCGACCTTGCGCGCGAGGATCCGGCGGCTGCGGTCGCGGTCGGCGAGGATCGCGACGAACCCGGCGAGAGCCCAGAAGCTGACGAGCCCGTCGAGGATCGACGTGCGCGACATGACGAATTCCATGCCCTCGAACGCGGTCAGCAGCGCCGCGATCGTCGCGAGCGTCGCCGAGCGGAACAGGTGCCAGGCGGCGCGCCCGACGAGCAGGATCGCGAGCGTGCCGGTGAGTGCCACCGCGATGCGCCAGCCGAACGAGGAGGTGATGCCGAACAGGTGCTCGCCGGCGCCGATCATCCATTTGCCGAACGGCGGATGGACGATGAAGTCGGGTTCGGTGCCATACACGGTCGGCACCTGGCCGTGCGTGAAGAACGCATCCGGCTCCGGCATGTTCGCGGGCGTCTTGCGTTCGTGGCCGTACAGGATCATCGACCAGCCCTGCTTGACGTAGTACGTCTCGTCGAAGATCAACTGGTGGGGGCGACCCAGATCCCACAGCCGCAGCAAACCGCCGATCAGCATGACCATCAGGGGGCCGAACCAGCTCCACAGCTTTTGCTGCGCACTCGCCGGGGCGCCGAGCAGGCGCTCGCGCAGCATCAACTCGTCGCGGTCGGGACGGCCGTCGGTGTCGACGCGGGTGGCGGACGACGGGGCGTCGGTCAGGGTGGCGTTCACCGGTGGCGTCCTCGATCCTCGCGGGCGGGCGGTGGGACGGTCTGCCCCGATTGGTCAGCGTAGTCGGTGGCACTGACAGGAGGGGCCCGCTCCGACGTCAGGCCTCGAGACCCAGGTCGACCCGCGGCGGGCACGAGGCGCGTCCGCGCCGGCGTGACACCATGGCCGCGTGAGTACCGAAGCCCCCGTCCCCGCCCTCGTTCTCGCCGCGACGCCGATCGGCGACCCGGCGGACGCGGCACCGCGTCTCACGCACGAACTCGCGAGCGCGCCGCTGATCCTCGCGGAGGACACGCGGCGGACGAAGCGGCTCTGCGACGCGCTGGGCGTCACCCCGAGCGGGTCGATGATGAGCTACCACGAGCACAACGAAGCCCAGCGCACGGGCGAGATCGTCGAGCGCATCGCCGCCGGCGAACGCGTCCTGCTCGTCACCGACGCCGGGATGCCGAGCGTCAGCGACCCGGGGTACCGCCTCGTCGCCGCGTGCGTCGAACGCGACCTGACGGTGACGTGCGTGCCCGGCCCGTCGGCCGTCCTCATGGCGCTCGCGGTGTCAGGGCTGCCCGTCGACCGGTTCTGCTTCGAGGGGTTCCTGCCGCGCAAGGCCGGCGAACGCGCCCGCACGCTCGCGGCGCTCGCCGACGAGGCACGCACGATGGTGTTCTTCGAGGCGCCGCACCGTTTGGCGGTGACGCTCGAGGCGATGGCCGACGCGTTCGGCGACGAGCGGCGCGGCGCGGTCTGTCGTGAACTGACGAAGACGTACGAGGAGGTCCGCCGCGGCGGTCTGCGCGAACTCGCGGCGTGGGCCCTCGACGGGGCACGCGGCGAGATCACCGTCGTCGTCGAGGGTGCCGAACCGCGTGAGGCGTCGCTCGAGGGTGCGGTCGCGACGGTGCTCGATCTCGTCGCCGGGGGAGTGCGGCTCAAGGACGCGTGCGGCCAGGTCGCCCAGGCGAGCGGCCTGTCCAAGAAGACCCTGTACGACGCTGCTCTCGCGGCGCGCTGACGGTTGGCGCCCCCGAGCAAACCGCAGGCCCGGTCGTCAGTCCTGGGCGTCGACGAAGTACACGCAACCGGGGTCGAGGGGCGTGCGCAGGCTGCCGCGTGCCGGGTCGTTCGGGGGGTAGCAGGCCCACAGCGCATGGGTGAGGTCCCACGTCGCGGTCGGGATGACGGCTTCGAGTTCGTGCGAGGTCGCATCGACCGACGGCGCGTCGAGTCGCGCCCGCACGTGGACGCCGTCGTCACGCGGTTCGGCGGCAATGAGCGTCACCGTCTTCGTCGCGACGTGCGGGTTCTGACCCGAGGCGGTGACAGCGTGCCACGTCCGCATCACCCCGAACACGACGAGCGCGATGACGAGCGCCGCGACGATGTTGCGGACGAGACGCCGACGCCGGATGCGGCGTTCGGTCGCGGGGTCGGCGGTGAGGGCGGGAAACGACATGGGCCGGGCGCTCTCAGGCCGCGGCGCGCGCGGCGCGGCGCTCACGCATCGCTTCGACGCGGCGCCACAGCCGCCACATCACCCACGCGATAACGGCGAGCAGCACGAGCGCGAGGATCGGCGCGAAGACGGCCGCGAGGCTGAGCAGGATCGACGTCGCGTCCTCCGCCGTCGACAGGACGGGCGCGGCGAAACCACCCGTCCCGACGTTCGCGACGGGGCGTGCGGCGGCCTTTCCCGTGTGGAAGATGCCCGCGACGATGGCGCCGCCGATGAGGCCGACCCACGGATGCTGCGTCATCCACGGCGAGTTGTCGAGGTTCGCGGCGGCCGCCGTCCCCGCGAAGACGACGGCGCCCGAGGCGGGGCGCACGATCGTGCCGAGCGCATCGTTGACGCTGTCGAGGGCCGGGATCTTGTCGACGATGATCTCGCCGACGAGCAGGATCGACGCGATGACGATCGACGGCGTGCTCTCGACCCACGAGAACCCGGAGGGCAGCGTGATCACGTCGGTGAAGCGCGCGAGCAGAGCGACGACGAGATACGGGATGTAGGCGTTGAGACCGGCGGCGGCCGACAGGCCCGCCCCGGTGAGCGCTGCGAACATGGCACGTCCTTCGGGTCAACGACCGCCGGCGCCTCCGGCCCCGGCGAAACACTGCGTCAACTCTGGCACAGCCGCGGGCATTCCCCCGAACGACGCCGGTGCAACTGAGTCACATGATGCGCGTCGAGTCAGTCAGGACTGACGCAGCGCGCATCACGTGACTCAGCCGTCGATGAGGGCCGTTAGAATGGTGCCGACCGAGGAGGTGGCGCGTGGGCACACGACACGAATCGCATGACGGGCGCGAGGCCCATGAGCAGCAGACTGCGCATGACGGCCACGGACATGGCGGCCACGCCCACAGCCACGCTCCGAGTGCTGACGCCGACCGGCGCTACCTGAGCGCAGCCCTCGCGCTGCTCGTGCTCTACATGCTCGCCGAGGTCGTCGTGGCCTTCGCGACGGGTTCGCTCGCGCTGCTGTCGGACGCGGCGCACATGCTGACGGACGCCGCCGCCATCGCGTTGGCCCTGTGGGCGATCCACCTCGCCGCGAAGCCCGCCAACGCGCGGTTGACGTTCGGGTTCAAGCGCGCCGAGATCCTCTCCGGCCTCGGCAACGGCATCACGTTGTTGCTGCTCGGGGCGGTGCTGCTCGTCGAGGCAGTGCGGCGCCTCGTCGACCCGCCGCAGGTCGAGCCGAAACCCGTCCTCGCGGTCGCCCTGGCGGGCGTCGTCGTCAACGTCGCCGCGGGCATGCTGCTCGCCCGCGCGAACCGGACGTCGCTCAACGTCGAGGGCGCGTACCGTCACATCATCACCGACCTGTACGGGTTCATCGGTACGGCCGTGGCCGCCGCCGTCATCTGGGCGACGGGGTGGATGCGCGCCGACGCCGTCGCGACGCTCATCGTCGTCGCTCTCATGTTCCACGCGGGGGCAGGGCTCGTCGCGCAGGCCGGGCGAGTGCTGCTCGAGGGCGCGCCGGACGGCACGGACGTCGAGGCGATCCGCGCGCACATGCTCGAGGTCGATCACGTGCGCGACGTGCACGACCTGCACGTGTGGAGCGTGACGAGCGACCTGCCGGCATTGTCGGCGCACCTCGTCATCGACGACGAGTGCTTTCACGACGGGCACGCCCCGCGGCTGCTCGACGAGGTGCTCGAGTGCCTCGTCGGCCACTTCGACGTCGACCACTCGACGCTGCAGTTCGAGCCCGCGAGCCACGCGGCTCACGAGAGCAGCCTGCACTGAGTCGATCTCGGCGCCATGTGCCCCTCGCCGCCTTGACCTCATGGTGCGGCCGTGGCGATGACACGAGAAAGCGGTTGTCGGCGGCGACTCCTAGGATGGGGCCATGACCAAGGTTCTCTCCGCTGTTGCCTGGCCGTACGCCAACGGCCCCCGCCACATCGGGCACGTCGCCGGTTTCGGTGTGCCCTCCGACGTCTACAGCCGGTACATGCGCATGGCGGGTCATGACGTGCTCATGGTCTCGGGCACCGACGAGCACGGCACGCCGATCGTCATCATGGCGGAGAAGGCGGGCAAGACGCCGCAGGAGTTCGCGGACGAGAACGCGAGCATCATCGTCGACGACCTCGCCGGCCTCGGCCTCAGCTACGACCTGTTCACGCGCACGACGACGGCGAACCACTACGAGGTGGTGCAGAAGCTGTTCCTCGCGCTGCACGAGAACGGGTACATGATCGAGCAGACGACGTCGTGCGCCATCAGCCCCTCGACGGGGCGAACCCTGCCGGATCGGTACATCGAGGGCACGTGCCCGATCTGCAAGTACGCGGAGGCGCGCGGCGATCAGTGCGACAACTGCGGCAACCAGCTCGACCCGACGGATCTCATCGATCCGCGTTCCAAGATCAACGGTGAGACGCCGGAGTTCATCGAGACGCAGCACTTCTTCCTCGATCTGCCGGCGCTCGCGGACGCGTTGTCGTCGTGGCTCGACGGGCGTGAGGCGACGGGCACGTGGCGCCCGAACGTCATCAAGTTCAGCCAGAACATCCTCGAGGAGATCCGTCCGCGCGCGATGACGCGCGACATCGACTGGGGCATTCCCGTGCCGCTCGACGGATGGCGCGAGCAGCCGACGAAGCGTCTGTACGTGTGGTTCGACGCCGTCGTCGGCTACTTGTCGGCCTCGATCGAGTGGGCACGTCGCCTCGGCGAGCCCGACAAGTGGCGCGAGTGGTGGAACGCGCCTGCGAGCACGGGCGACGCGACGAGCGCAGCGAGCACGGGCGGAGATGCGGAGCTCGCTCGGGCGGAGCGTGCGACGTCCGACGAGGGCAGCGGCGGAGCCCAGAAGGCATCGGAAGTACTTGGAAACAGCGACGGAGTCGCGGTTTCCAAGTACTTCATGGGGAAGGACAACATCGTCTTTCATTCGCAGATCTGGCCCGCTGAGCTTCTTGCTGCGAATGGCGAGGGCGCGAAGGGCGGGGTGGAGAGTCCTTTCGGGCATCTCAACCTGCCGTCGGAGGTCGTCTCGTCCGAGTTCATGACGATGGAGGGCAAGCAGTTCTCGACGAGTCGGGGGCATGTCATCTACGTCAAGGACGTGCTGGAGCGCTACGGGCCCGATCCGTTGCGGTACTTCATCGTCGCGGCCGGCCCCGAGAGTCAGGACGCGGACTTCACGTGGGCCGAGTTCGTGCAGCGCAACAACTCGGAACTCGTCGCGGGCTGGGGCAATCTCGTCAACCGTGCGGCGAGCATGATCCACAAGAACTTCGGTGAGATCCCGGCGCCGTCCGAGTTGGCCGATGTCGACCGCGAGGTGCTCGACGCGGTGCGCGGCGGGTTCGCGACGGTGGGTGCGCTCATCGAGCGCAACCGTCTCAAGGCGGCCCTCACGGAGACGATGCGTCTCGTCGGCGAGGTCAACCGGTACGTCGCGGTGACGGAGCCGTTCAAGCTCAAGGGTGAGGACGAGCGGGAGCGTCTCGCGACGGTGCTGCACACGCTCGCGCAGTGCGTCGTCGACCTCAACACGATGATGGCGCCGTTCGTGCCGTTCTCCGCGAATCTCGTGCACGAGGTCATGGGCGGTGAGGGGGAGTTCATGCCGATGCCGGTCGCGAAGGAGGTCACGGACCTTGACGACGGACGTCCGTACCGCATCATCACGGGCGAGTACTCGGCCACGCCGCGTTGGCAGCCGCGTGACGCCGCGCCGGGCACGCCGATCGCGAAGCCGAAGCCGGCGTTCAAGAAGTTCGACCCGGCGGTGGTGGAGGAGGAGCTCGAGCGAATGAACGTCTCGGCGTGAGCGACCCCAACCTGCGCCGCAGCGACAAGCCGGCGCCGCCGCAGCCGCTGCCGTCACCGGTCGTCGACAATCACACTCACCTCGACATCTCCCGTGACGGCGGCGCGCCACCCGACGTGCGCGCCGTCATCGACGAGGCCGTCGCGGTCGGCGTCGACCGGATGGTGCAGGTGGGGTGTGATCTTGCGGGCGCGCGCTTCACCGAGCGCGTCATCGACGCCCACCCCGAATTGCTCGGCGGCGTCGCGCTGCACCCCAACGAGGCGCCCAAGCTGCACGCCGCGGGCGAGCTCGACGCCGCATACGCCGAGATCGAGCGCATCGCGGCCCACCCGCGGGTGCGTGTCGTCGGTGAGAGCGGGCTCGACTACTTCCGCACCGGCCCCGAGGGCGTCGCGGTGCAGCAGGAGAGTTTCCGGTGGCACATCGAGCTCGCCAAGCGCCTCGGCAAGGCGCTGCAGATCCACGACCGTGAGGCGCACGAGGACGTCATGCGCATCCTCGCCGAGCAGGGCGCGCCGGAGAAGACCGTCCTGCACTGCTTCAGCGGTGATGTCGCGATGGCGCGCGAGTGCGTCGAGCGCGGCTATTACGTCAGCGTCGCCGGCGTCGTGACGTTCAAGAACGCCCGCGAACTGAGGGCGGCACTCGCACAGGTGCCACTCGAGCAGCTCCTCGTCGAGACGGATGCGCCGTACCTGACGCCGTCGCCGCACCGCGGAGCGACCAATGCGCCGTACCTCGTGCCGCTGACGGTGCGAGCGCTCGCCGAGGTCAAGAACGTCGACGTCCCGAGGCTGTGTGCGGCGTTGTCGGAGAACTCCGAGCGCGTCTACGGGCCGTGGTGAGCGTCACGCGCGTGATTCCATAGCGCAGCGATCGACGCAAGGCGCTGGCGCCGCGTGTGACGAATCCCACTGCAGCGGCAGATTTCCCGGGATGCCGCGCCTGATGCCCCATCGCGTCGCAGAATCCGTTACGGTTCCGTTATCTAAATTTGACCCTCGCGGGTTGCCTCGGCAGTGTTGTCCGGGTTAACCCGAGTCTGGATCACACGGACGTGCCCTCGACCTCATGGTCGACGGGCTGGAGCGCAGGCCTGAGCCGAGCGCTTCGCACCGAGCCTTCGGTGCTCTGCGCGCCGCCAGTGAGGGACCTTCGACATCGGAGCATGATGACGTTCTCGACCACCCGCACCACTTCTCGTACGATCGCCGCGGCCGCTGCCGTGGCAGCCGCCTCGACGCTGGCCGCTTGCGGTTCGAGCGACTCGAAGACCGCGTCCGACGTTCCCTCGATCTCCTCGAGCTCGACGCCGACGAAGTCCGCGACCTCGACGCCGTCCACGACGAAGGCTGCGCCGAAGCCGTCCACGACGAAGGCTGCGCCGAAGCCGTCCGCTTCGAAGCCCGCGCCGAAGCAGACGCAGGCCGAGCGCGCCTCGCGTTCGCAGGCCCGTCAGGCTCTGCCGGCCAAGCCCGCCACGCCCGCCAAGGCCGCTGCTCCCGCCGTCACGTACGTCAACTGGAGCCAGGTCCAGACGATCCCGGCGAAGACGAAGTACGTCTACAGCGCCGACATGCCCAAGGGCACGTCCAAGGTGACGCAGGAAGGCCGTTCGGGCGCCGAGACGGTGACGCACCGCAGCGCCAAGAAGGGCGAGAAGGTCGTCTCCTCCAAGGTGATCGACACGACCGTCACGCGCAACGCCGTGCGCCGCGTCGTCACGATCGGTACGAAGCAGGCCGTTCAGCAGGCGCCGCAGCAGTCGCAGCAGACCCAGGTGTCGCGTTCGACCGCCCGCAAGGCCGTGACGCAGCAGAGCGCGCCGAAGCAGCGCACCTACGCCTCGTCGGCCCAGCGCACGCAGAAGAGCGCTGCCGCACCGGCCGCCGCCAACTCGGGCATGTGGGACCGCATCGCTCGTTGCGAGTCGACGAACAACTGGCACATCAACACGGGCAACGGCTACTACGGCGGCCTGCAGTTCGACAACCAGACGTGGCTCGGCTCCGGCGGCGGCGCCTACGCCCCGCGCGCCGACCTCGCGACCCGCGAGCAGCAGATCGCCATCGCGAACAAGGTCTACGCCCAGCGCGGCCTGCAGCCGTGGGCCTGCGGCCACGCAGCCTGATCGACACCTGACGCGCACCGCGCGCCCGGTCATGAAGACCCGGCTCGTCCCCTCGTGGGGCGGGCCGGGTCTTCGCATGTGCCGATAGGGTTGGCGTCATGCATGACGACGACGCGACGCCCGCAGGCCGTGACGACACGACGGGCCTGTTGAGTGCCGCCGACATCCGCGAGCTCGCCGAGCGTCACGGGGTGCGTCCGACGAAGACGTGGGGGCAGAACTTCGTCATCGACCCGAACACGGTGCGCAAGATCGTCCGCCTGGCCGGGGTCGGGGCCGACGACACCGTCGTCGAGGTGGGCCCGGGGCTCGGGTCGTTGACGCTCGCGCTGCTGCCGGCCGTCGCACATCTCAGCGTCGTCGAGGTCGATCCGAACCTGGCGGCGCAGCTTCCCGCGACGGTGGAGCGGTTCGCGCCGCAGCACGCATCGAAGCTGAACGTCGTCCAAGCGGATGCGATGACGGTCGACTCGCTCGAGCCGGCACCGACGGCGCTCGTCGCGAACCTGCCGTACAACGTGTCGGTGCCTGTGGTCCTCAACTTCCTCGAGCATTTCCCGTCGCTGCAGCGCGTGCTCGTCATGGTGCAGCTCGAGGTCGCGCAGCGCCTAGCTGCTGAGCCGGGCAGTAAGGTCTACGGCGTGCCGAGCGTCAAGGCCGCCTGGTACGCCGACGTCCGTCTCGCCGACCGCGTCGGACGCAACGTCTTCTGGCCGGCCCCGAACGTCGACTCGGGTCTCGTCTCGCTCGTGCGTCGTGACCCGCCGACGACGGACGCGACGCGCGCGCAGGTCTTCGCATGCGTCGACGCCGCGTTCGCGCAGCGCCGCAAGACGCTGCGGGCTGCCCTCACCGGCTGGGCGGGCGGCGCCGACCGGGCCGAGGCGGCACTCGTCGCGGCGGGCATCGACCCGCGGACGCGAGGCGAGCGCCTCGGCATCGACGAGTTCGCCGCCATCGCCTCCGCCCACGCGGCGGCGACGCAGGACTGAGTCGTCCTCCGGCCGCAATGCCCACCCAACACTGTGGCGGACGGCGCCTGTTGGCTCGGGTGGCGGACCGGAGGGCGGTCCATGCATAGGGTGGGGGCATGACGGCTTCGAGCGCACAGATCACCCGCGTCAGCGTGAGGGTGCCTGCGAAGGTCAACCTCGAGCTGTGCGTGGGGCCACGCCGCGCCGACGGGTTTCACGACCTCGCGACGACGTTCCATGCCGTCGACCTGTCCGACGAGGTCGACGTCACGTCGGCCGACGAGTTCTCGCTCACGGTGACGGGGCTCGGCGCGGACGTCGTGCCGTGCGACGAGTCGAACCTGGCGTGGCGAGCGGCGCAGCTCATGGCCACCTCGTACGGCGTCGACGGCCGCTGCGCCATCGCGATTCGCAAGGCCATCCCGGTGGCCGGTGGCATGGCGGGCGGATCGGCCGACGCCGCCGCGACGCTCGTCGCCTGCGACGCGCTCTGGGGGCTCGGCCTGTCGCGCGCGACGCTCGAGGAGCTCGCCGCGCAGCTCGGCTCAGACGTCCCGTTCGCCCTCACCGGAGGCACCGCGCTCGGCACCGGGCGCGGGGAGAAGATCGTGCCGGTGCTCGCGACGGGCACCTACCACTGGTTGTTCGCGCTGACGCACGAGGGGCTGTCCACGCCCGCCGTCTACGCCGAGTGCGACCGGCTGCGGGAGTGCCACCGCGTGCCTGAGCCCACTCCGTCGGACGGCCTGCTCGCGAGCGTCCGCTCCGGTGACGTCCACGGCGTCGCCGTCGCCATGCACAACGACCTGGAGCCTGCGGCGCTGTCGCTCATGCCGAGGCTGCGCGCCCTGATGGAGTTTGGCCTGGAGATGGGTGCCCTCAACGCGATGGTCTCGGGTTCGGGCCCGACGGTGGCGTTCCTCATGGCGAGCCGCAAGGACGCCGTCGCGCTGCGCAACGTGCTCGCTGCCGGTGACCTCGCGGACGACTACGTCCTCGCCGCCTCCACTCCCCACGGCGCCCAGATCACCTCCGCCTCCTGACGCCCCGACCGAACCCCCGCCCGCCCCGCCTTGCCACCCTGCGATTTTCGTCCACCTTCGCGATTGCCATCCACATCGGCGAACTACGTCCCCATCTGCGAACTACGTCCACATCTGACGGACGGCGTGGCGAGCGCTCGTCTCGGTCCGGCACCTGCTCTGACGGGCGCCGCATCATCAGCTTTGGGCGACGTGACACGGCGGTGAGACAATCGCGGGCATGGCCAACCTCCTGTCCGCTGAGAAGATCTCGCTCGCCCTCGGCACCCAGCAGTTGCTCGATTCGGTGTCGCTCGGCATCGGCGGCGGTGAGCGCATCGGCGTCGTCGGCCGCAACGGTGGAGGCAAGTCGACACTGCTCAAGGTGCTCGCGGGTGTGCACGAGGTCGATTCAGGGCGTCTGACGATGGCGAACGGCGTCACCGTCGGCATGCTGACGCAGGCGGACACGATTCCTGCGGAGTGGACGGTGCTGCAGGCCGTCGTCGGTGATCGCGCCGAGCACGAGTGGGCGGGGGAGGCCCGCATCCGCGAGGTCATCAACGGGTTGTTGCCGGGCATGGATCTGCACGACGTCGTCGGTCCCAAGTCCGGTGGCGAGCGCCGTCGCATCGCGCTCGCGAAGCTGCTCGTCGACGACCCTGATCTGCTGCTGCTCGACGAGCCCACCAACCATCTCGACGTCGAGGGCGTGCAGTGGCTCGCCGACTTCCTCAACGCACGCCGCACACGCAGCGACTCGGCGCTCGTCACGATCACCCACGACCGGTGGTTCCTCGACGCGACGAGCACCAACACGTGGGAGGTCATCGACGGACGCGTCGAGCAGTACGAAGGCGGTTACGCCGCGTTCGTGCTCGCGAAGGCCGAACGTGCACGCATCGCGGCCGCGACGGAGGAGCGTCGCCAGAACCTGCTGCGCAAGGAGCTCGCGTGGCTGCAGCGCGGTGCGCCGGCCCGCACGAGCAAGCCGAAGTTCCGCATCGACGCGGCCAACGCGCTCATCGCGAACGAACCGGATCCGCGCAATGACGTCGAACTCGTCCGGTTCGCGACGACGCGGCTCGGCAAGGATGTCATCGACCTCGTCGACGCGTCCGTCACGCTCGGCGGGCGCGAACTGCTGACGAAGCAGACGTGGCGGCTCGCGCCGGGCGAGCGCACCGGCATCGTCGGCGTCAACGGCGCGGGCAAGTCGACGCTGCTGCGCGCCATCGCGGGAATCCAGGAGCTGTCGGCGGGCAGACGCAAGCAGGGCAAGACCGTCAAGATCGCGTACCTGACGCAGGAGGTGCGCGAGCTCGACGACGTCGAGGGCTGGCGCGTCATCGAGGCGATCGAGGACGTGGCGAGCTACATCATGCTCGACGGCAAGGAGACGTCCGCCTCGCAGCTCGCGAAGCGGCTCGGCTTCTCCGGGGGACGTCAGCAGGCGCGGGTGTCGGAGCTGTCGGGTGGCGAGCGTCGACGACTGCAGTTCCTGCGCCTGCTCATGAGCGAGCCGAACGTGCTGCTGCTCGACGAGCCGACGAACGACCTCGACATCGAGACACTGCAGTCGATGGAGGACGTCCTCGACGGCTGGGCGGGCACACTCGTCGTCGTCAGCCACGACCGGTACCTGCTCGAGCGCATGTGCGATCGCCAGGTCGCGTTGCTCGGCGACGGCAAGATCCTCGACCTCATCGGTGGGGTCGAGCAGTACCTCGAGCTGCGTGCGCACCACCTGCAGGCGCAGGCGGCGTTCGAGCGTCAGGGCGCGGCGGCAAAGGGGGTCGATGCGACCTCGATCGCGGCTGACGACGCAGCCGGCACGGGCGCCGGCGGACGCGTGGTGAGCGCCGCCGAGGAGCGCGAGGCGCGCAAGACGGTGGCGCGCATCGAACGTCAGCTCGCGAAGCTGGCCGAGCGCGAGGCCAAGCTGCACGACGAACTCGCCGCTGCCGCAAGCGATTACGGCAAGGCCGCGGAGATCGACGTCAAGCTGCGTGCCGTGCTCGCCGAGAAGGACGAACTCGAGATGGAATGGCTCGAGGCCGCCGAGGTTCTCGCCTGAACTGAGCGCGTGTTCCGGTCGCGCGCGGCGCCTGGTGGCGCTGCGCCGTTTGCCACCAGGCGCCGTGAACGACTGTCTACGAGGGCTCGGCGACCCCGCGCGCGCCATTGAACGTGTTCAAGAACGTGGTTGACTGAGCGCATGACGACGAAGTCGGAGCAGACGCGCGAGGCCCTCGTCGAGACGGCGTTGGCGATGTTCCGCGAGCACGGCTACGAGAAGACGACGATGCGCGCGATCGCCGCGGAAGCCGGTGTCTCGCAAGGAAATGCGTACTACTACTTCGACGGCAAGGACGCGCTCGTCCAGCAGTTGTACCTGCGCCTCCAGGCCGAGCATCGCGACGCCGCGCTGGCCGCCATCCGCGACGGAGCGCCGCTGGCCGACAACCTATGCGCGCTGTGGCGGGCGGGCATCGACGTCATGGAGCCGTATCACGGCTTCGGTTCGACGCTGCTGACGACGGCGCTGCAGGCGTCGTCGGGCACGAGCCCGCTGTCGGGAGCGTCGACGCAGGCGCGCGACGATGCGATCGGTCTCGTCGCCGACGTGCTCGAACGCTCGAAGGGCGTGCCGGGTGGCGCACTGCGACGCCAGTTGCCGATGTTGCTGTGGCTCGTCTATCTCGGCATCACGCTGCACTGGGTGTGCGATGACAGCGAGCAGCGGGCGCGCACGATGACGCTCATCGACGGCGTCGCCCCCATCCTCGCGCGCATGCTGACGCTCGCACGGCTGCCCGTGGGACGCGGGCTCGTCGCGGACATCACCGCCCTCGTCGAGAAGCTGGCGCCGACCGGATCTCTTCCGACGGCGCTGTCGGAGCCTGCATCCAGGACGTCGAGCACCGTCCGCACCGAAGACGACTGAGGCGCCTCGCGGTCAGCTCTCGACGGCCGTGAGCAGCGTCCGCAGCGACCCGGCGAGGTGGG
Organism: Dermacoccus sp. GAS27A; assembly: GCF_044909235.1. NCBI lineage: Bacteria > Bacillati > Actinomycetota > Actinomycetes > Micrococcales > Dermacoccaceae > Dermacoccus > Dermacoccus sp. GAS27A. The sequence goes on from NZ_JBIYDW010000014.1 coordinate 44,861, forward strand.
CGCGAGCGTCGTCGTCCATGCCGGCGAGCAGGCGGCGTTCGTGGTGCAGCAGCGCGTCGAACGCGGCGTCGACGGCCCGCAGTCCCGCGGGGGTCAGCCGGACGAGGACGCCGCGGCGGTCGCTCGGCGATGGTTGACGCGAGACGAAGCCGCGTCGTTCGAGTCCGTCGACGCGATTCGTCATCGTGCCGGAGGTGACGAGTGTCTGCTGCACGAGGGCGCCGGGGGAGAGCTCGAACGGCTCGCCTGCGCGGCGCAGGGCGGACATCACGTCGAACTCCCAGCCGTCGAGTTCATGCTCGGTGAAGACGGCGTTGCGCGCCTGGTCGAGGCGCCGCGCAATACGGCTGATGCGCGAGAGCACTTCGAGCGGCGTCGTGTCGAGCCCCGGGCGGACGCTGGCCCAGGCATCGACGATGACGTCGACCTCGTCATGGTGCGGCTTGCCGTCGGGAGCGGTCGACGCCGCAGACGCGATGTCGTCGGCGCCCTTTGGGCCGAAAGCACGGTTCGAGTCGGCAGGGCGCGGCGAACCGGTGAGTGACATGCCGTCAGTCTATCGCTCGTCAAGAAACTTGATGTCGAGAGACTTGCCCTCGGCAGACGGCGTCAGCCCTCGTCACGCGATGTCGTCGTCCGTCTCGTCGTCGCCCAGGCCCATCGGTGCCACCATGTTGTCGACGTCAGGCTCGTCGTCGGCCACCGGCGCGGCGGCGACGAGCGTGGGCGTGGCGTCGAGGCCGGTGAGTCCGTTCCAGCCGAGGTTGACCATGTGGGCGGCCATCTGGGTGGCGTCGAATTCCTGGCCGTGCTCGATCCACCAGTCGCCGGTGAGGGCGGCCATGCCGATGAGCATCTGCGCGTAGATCGGCGCGAAACGGGGGTCGATCTCGCGGCGCGACATGACGCGGGAGAGTTCGTTCTCGATCTTTGTGGCGATGTCCGACATGAGGCTCGCGAGGGAGCCCGTCGAGTGCCAGGACGGGGCGTCACGGATGAGCACACGGAAACCGTCGGGGTTGGCGCTGATGTAGCTGAGTTGGGCGGTCACGGCGCGTTCGAACAGTTCGCGGGGTGTGCCGTCGTCGGTCAGGGCGCTCGCGATGTGGTCGAGGAAGCTGCGCGTCTCGCGGTCGACGATGACGGCGTACAAGCCTTCCTTGCCGCCGAAGTGCTCGTAGACGACGGGTTTCGTCACGCCCGCCGCCGCCGCGATCTCCTCGACGGTCGCCGCTGCGACGCCTCGTTCCGCGAACGTGCGGCGCCCCACGTCGATGAGCTGTTCGCGACGCTGGGTGCCCGACATGCGCGTGCGGCGAGGAGTTGTCATGCCCTCCATTGTGCCGGGTGGGCGGGAGGTCGCAGCCGAGACCTGGGGCGCCCGGGCGGGCTGACGCGGCGGTGGTGCGGTCTGCACCGTCGATCCCGGGGATGCGTCGCGGCGTCGACGGAGTGCAGCGCGGCCCGGCGTGAACTACTCTTGTGCGGTCCGCGCTTCGCGGACGTTCCCCGGTTGCTCTGCTGGCAGGGGCCGCCTGACTTTGAATCAGGACTAGCGACGTTGGTTCGATTCCAACCCGGGGAGCCTGAAAGCCCGACCATCATCGTCCGAGAGCGCGTCATCGTCGACGCGTTTCCGGGCGAAGAACACGCGGGACGTGACGCCAATCAGCGACGACGAGACGTCACGACACCACCGGCGGCGATGGCCGCGAACGCGAGTCCGGCGAGGCCCAGCTCACCGGACGTCGAGGAGCTCCGCGACGCGACGAGGTCCGTCTGCACCTTCGGGCCGATCGGCTTCGGGGCGGGCTTCGTCAGAGTGAGCGTGCCCGGCATCGGCTTCGTCGGCTGGGCAGGGGGAGTGACGGTGCCGTTCGGCTGAACCGTCGGCAGGCCCTTGCCCGTCGCCGGAATCGTGCCGGTGACGCTGAACGCCGACCCGCTCGTGTTGCCCTTGACGGTGATCGTCGCCGTCTTCCCGGCCTGGTTGATCTTCGAGAGGTGACGAGCGGGGAACGTCTCCATGGGGCACTTCTCAGGACGCATGCATCACGATGGCGCTTCCCTCCGCGCGACGTCGGCCGCGAGAACCGCAGCTTGGTGCGGCAACGACCCACTTCTACGCCGAACCCGTCAGGGTGATCCATATTTTCCCAATGCGACAAGTGCATGTCGCCGATACAGTCACGTATAAAAAAGCGGTCGGCCATTAGGACGACGCACCTGGCACCGACGGTGACACGTCGATGAACGTCTACTTCTCCAACTCCACCTCGAACCGCGGCACGCCGATCGCCGTCGACGACATGCAGAACTCGTCCAACGGCGACGCCGCGCTCGTCCACCTCGGCGAACCGGCCCCCGTCAACCAGAACATGCCGCTCGCGGACTCCTACGACGCGACGGCGGGCGACTCCGGCGTCATCGAGGGCTACGGCCTGCGCGCCAACCGCGTCCCGACGTCGAGGCTCTACAAGGCCGACGTCTCCATCCTCGGTGAGAGCACCGACGCCTACGGTGGTCGCGCGATCCACCTCGAGGGCGTCAACGGCTCCTCGAATCACGGCGACTCGGGTGGCCCGCTCATCGTCAACGGCCAGATCGTCGGCGTCTGCTCGACGGGCGACTCCGCCGATCCCGGCTCCGACTTCCACGCCGACTCCAACTACGCCAACCTGACGGACAGCCGCCAGTGGATCGCCGACGTCACGGGCGTGTGACGGTTCATCGACGCTGACACTGCACTCATCACGAGGCCGTCGGCACGCAACACGCGTGCCGACGGCCTCGTCGTGCCGGGGAGAGGGGTGACGTCTGTGCTTTCCGCGTCGTCGTGCGAACGGAGGTCGCGGTCAGCGGCCTACCGGAAGGCTGGTCAGACCGCGCGGTACAGAACGCGAGGTGGCAGGGTCTGCAGATGCTGACGCACGATGACGCCGCGTTCGATCAGCGCCGTAAGCGCATCGTCGAGCGCGGCCCGCTGTGCCGGCGGCCTCGAGTGCCTCGCGATCTGCCGGGCCGTTCCGAAGAGCCGCCAGGACGTGACGCGCGGTCGTCGATTCAGTCGGGGTCATGAGGGCTCTCTCTCGTGGGTCACGGTGCTCGTGCATCGCGAGCTGACGACAATGGTGGTCCGCCTGTGGCGATGGCGCTCAGGGTGCAGCGGGCAGGGATGGACCCTGGCGGCGCCGAGTAACGCCTTCATGGACAGCGAGTGGCTGACGAACAACGCGCGCCCCGCAGCCTTTGGGGCTACGGGGCACGCGACGTTACGCAGTTGACGGATGATCAGGCCGGCCAGGTGTCCGACATGCGGTGCTCGCCGGTCTTCACCACGAGGTGGTGAGTGGAGCTCGCCTGCGCTGCGTCAGCCGAGTTGGCGGCGACGATGGCCACCGTCGGGGCCGCGGCGGCAGCCACGAGCGCAGCGGATGCGGAAATCTTCTTGAACATGGCCATGGTCACTCCTGGATATGATGCGTAATGTAGAGAGTTCAACAACTTGCTCCACGCTGAGTCAAGTTGTGTGTCAAGTATGCCTCGCTTTTGGGGCTGGAAGTAGTTACCGATGAGTTTTGGTGAACGCCTGAAGGCGGCGCGCAAACAGGCGGGCCTTTCGCAGACAGAACTGGCGGGCAACAGGTGCAGCGTCAGCTACGTCTCTCACCTCGAATCGGGCCGTCGGACCCCGACTCCGGACATGCTTCGCTACTTCGAGACCAAGCTGAATCTCGAGCCCGGCACGCTCGGGAGTGCCTCCGATCTGTCCGGGTTCGGGCGCCGCAAGGCGGGAGAGGCCGAGGCGGTTGCTCTTTACTCCGAGGCCGTTCTTTCGTGGCGCCAGGGTTCATTCGGTCTTGCCTTCGAACAGGCGCAGGACGCCCGCCGCCAGCTGTCGACGGTCGGACGTTCCGACATCACACTTCTCATCGGTGCCTTGCTCGTCGAGATCAACATCGACCTCGGGCACTACCGCGAGGCAGTCGCTGAGGCCACGGCTCATTTGACAGCTGCGCGCGCGGTCGGCTCCAGCTTGCTCGAAGCGCGGGCCGGCATCCTCACCTCCAAGGCGGCGCGTCTCGACGGGGACGCGCGGCTCGCCGCGTCGAGCGCTGCGGACGCCGTGCGACTCTGCCAGTCCGCGCACCTCCCCATGATCGTGACGGCGCAGGCACTCATGGCCGCCATCTCAGCCGGGCATGACGATGCCGGCGCCTACGCCCACGAGCTCGAAGAATCAGCCGCAGCGCTCGAGGAGACCCCGACTCGCGGCCTGGCCGAGTGGGTGCTCGGCAACGTGGCGTGGCACAGCGGTGACGTCGAAGCGGGCAAGGCTGCGCACGATCGAGCGAACCAGCTCCTGTCGCCCACCGCAGACTTCCGTAACTGGGCTCGTTTTCCGCGCGTTGCGGCGGAAGAGCGACTCCAGGCCGGCTGCGAGGACGGGGTCGCGGAACTGCTACGCGAAGCGAAGAGCCGCCTCGACCTGCTCGAGAGCGCCGATGAATTGGCGACCCTCGCCATCGTGCGTGCACGGTTCGCGCGGGCGCAGGGGCACGTGGATGAGGCGCTCGATGACATCCGCGCCGCCCTCGAGGATGCCGACCTGCCGCCGAGCACGCAGGGGCGCCTGTACCTCGCCGCCGCCCACGCCTACGGTGAACAGGGCGACATCACGCAGGCGACGGCCGTAGCACTGCAGGCAGCACGCCGCTTCACCGAGGCCGGCGACGTCAACCAAGCCCGTACTGCCTGGGAGTTCGTCGACGCGACCGCGCAGGCCGCAGAGCAGGCGAACGCCTGACGTCAGGGCGTTCGCAGCCGCGTCAGCAGAGTTTCGATCGCGGCCGCGAAACCTGCCGGGTCGGCGAGCATCGACAGGTGGCCGGCTCGCGGAATCGTCGCCGTCGGCGCGCCCGCGAAGTTCTGTTGCGCGACCTGGAGCGAGCCGCCGGACGTCGCGTCCTCGGCGCCCCAGACGATGCCGCGCGGCACGCGGATGGCGCGCACTTGCTCGGGGCTCAGGTGCGTCATCGCGTGTGCGGCCATGACGCCCATGGCGTCCTCCGCGTCGCGCGAGCGCAGCGGCCGCATCCACGCGTCGATCAGTCGGTCGGCGTCGGGGCCCTGCAGGCCGCGACACGTCGAACCGCACTGGTCGTCGAAGATCGGGCGCGCGAGCACGTTCGTCTGCGTGCCGAGTCGGTAGAGCGTCGTGACGTACGGCAGGCGCGAGACGACGCCCGTCCACGCACCCGGGTCGGCCGATCGTCCCTCGAAGGCCATGGCGTCGCCGTCGGCGAAGATGACACCGCCGATGGCGCCCGGGGCATCGAGCGCCGCGCGCCCGACGACGGCCGCGCCCAGCGAGTGCCCGACGAGCACCGGCCGCTCGATGTGCAACGCCTCGATCAGACCCGTGACGGCACGCGCCTGATCCTCGATCGAGTAGTGGCCCGTGTACTGCGAGTAGCCCGCCCCGGGCAGGTCGATGGCGTAGACGACGTGGTTCTTCGCGAGCTCCGGCGCCGTGAGCGACCACGCGACCGTCGACTCGGCGAAACCGTGGACGAGCACGATCGGCGTGCCGTGCGAACCCCACACGCGGTAGTGCACGCGCGCGCCGTCGACGACGGCGTCGCGCCCGTCGGGTGCCTGCAGCGTCTGCGACGGCCGCACGAGGGCGTTGAACGTCAACGATGCGATCGTCACGACAAGAAACAGCTTGACGACGACGCGCGCCACCCGGCGCACCAGCCGTCGACCACGCCCTGGAGCGGGCTGGCCGCCAGGGGAGGCGCCGCCGTCGGGCGCACTGGCGGCGGTGCTCATGCGGCTCATTCGGCGCGGCCGTTCGTCGCGTCGTCAGCAGTGTTCGCGCCGGCTGCGCCCGCGACGTCCTCACCGACAGTGCCGGTACCACCGGCAACCTCGCCGGCGCGCATCGACTCGACATAGGCCGTGATGCGGCGCCCGCCGTACCCCTGCACCCAGATCGCCGCGGAGATGTAGAGAAACAGCAACGTGATGACGATCCACGGCGCCCAGTGACCGTCGAGCCACCAGATGACGACGACGGGGACGAGATACGTCGCGAGTTGCGTCAACCCGCCGAGGACCGCGTGCCAGGTGCCCTGCGGATCGTGCGGCGCCCCCGTTGCGTCGCGTGCCCGCTCTTCGCGGGCCGCAGCCTGTTCGCGACGCATCTGTGCACGCTCAGCGGCCGTCTGCGGGCGGCGTCGCGGTTTCAGCCCGAGGTTCGTCGCGAACGCCTGACGGGTCAACGACTGCGTGCCGACGTGCACGAGAATCATCCCGAGGCGCAGGCACGTCAGCGATCCGGGGCGACGCTCTCGCCGAGCACGATCATGACGAACAGGCCGATGCGTTCGACCAGGTGCGGGCCGCTGAGGCGCGGCGCGTCCGACTCCTTGACGTCCGGGCGCCGCAGCGACAGGCTCATCTCGAGGAGGGCGAGGGCGGCGAGCGCCCAGCCGAGCAGGTGCTCGGGCACGAGCGGGGTGAGCAGCCACAGGGCGCTGACGCCCGGGCCCCACAGCAGCGGACGCAGAGCCCCGGCGCCGCGTCGTCCGCTCCACCACAGCGGCCACACGGCCGTGCGCGCGATGACGTAGCCGACGGCGAACAGCCACGGATGGCCGTCGATGAGGGGTTCGACCCCGAGTGCGAGCACGCCGACGCCGGCCATCGAGGCGAACATGAGCGGGCGTCCGCGTGGGCCGATGCCGCCGCGCACGTTCGTCAGCGCCGTCACGTTGAACCATGCGAACCACACGAGCATCGTGAGCCCGATCGTCGCGGCGATGCACCCGCGACCCGGGTCGCCGTGCAGCAGGTGGTGAGGCGCTCGATGGCGACGACGAAGACGAGGTCGCAGAACAGCTCCAACGACCCGACGCGTTGGTGACGCACGGTGGTCTCGCCGATCGCCTGTGACATGCACCCAGCATGAAGGCGTACAGGGGAGCGCGACGAATGCACGCAGCGCCTCTGGCGGTGGTGGGCGGTAGAGTCACCTCTATATGCCCCGTCGCCCGCACCGGGTGGGCCGCCGGGGCGGGCCAGACCACCGATCGTCGATCCGCAGGGAGTCACTCGCGTGAGCGCACCCCGTCCCGCAGCCGTCATCGTCCTCGCCGCCGGCGAGGGCACCCGCATGAAGTCCGACATCCCGAAGGTGTTGCACACGATCGGTGGCCGCAGCCTGCTCGGCCACGCCATCGACGCGGCGCGCGGCACGCAGCCGCAGCATCTCGCGGTCGTCGTGCGTCACCAGCGCGACGTCGTCGCCGCGCACATCGAGCAGTTCGAGTCGGGCGCGACGATCGCCGATCAGGACGAGATCAAGGGCACCGGCCGCGCCGCCGAGTGCGCCCTCGACGTCCTGCCGGCCGACCTGAGCGGCACCGTCCTCGTCACCTACGGCGACGTGCCGCTGCTCGCGACGCAGACCCTCGTCGACCTGACTAGCGCGCACGAGGCGGGCGGCAACGCCGTCACCGTGCTGACCGCGGAGGTCGAGAACCCGACCGGCTACGGCCGCATCCTGCGCGACGAATCCGGTTCCGTCGCCGGCATCATCGAGCACAAGGACGCTCTCGCCGCCCGCGAGGCCGGGGACGCGAAGCTCGCGCACGCGCTCGACATCCGCGAGATCAACTCGGGCATCTACGCCTTCGACGCGATCGTGCTGCGTGAGAGCCTCTCGAAGGTGACGACGGACAACGCCCAGGGCGAGAAGTACCTCACCGACGTCCTCGCCCTGGCCCGCGCGGCCGGTGGGCGCGTCGAGGCGCACACGATCACCGACCTTTGGCAGACCGAGGGTGTCAACGACAAGGTGCAGCTCGCCGCGATGGGCCGCGAGCTGAACCGTCGCGTCGTCGCGCAGGCCATGCGTGACGGCGCCATCGTCATCGACCCGGCGACGACGTTCGTCGACGTCGACGTCTCCATCGGCCGCGACACGGTCGTCCAGCCGAACACCCAGCTGCGCGGCGCGACGACGATCGGTGCGCGCTGCGAGATCGGCCCCGACACGACGCTCGTCGACACGGAGGTGGCCGACGACGCGTCCGTCGTGCGCACGCAGGCCAACCTCGCGACGATCGGCGCCGGCGCGAGCGTCGGCCCGTTCAGCTACCTGCGCCCGGGCACCGAACTCGGCGCGAAGGGCAAGATCGGCGGGTTCGTCGAGACGAAGAACGCGCAGATCGGTGACGGCGCCAAGGTGCCGCACCTCACGTACTGCGGCGACGCCGTCATCGGTGAGGGCGCCAACATCGGCGCGGGCACGATCTTCGCCAACTACGATGGCGTCAAGAAGCACACGACGCACGTCGGCGCGCACAGTTTCGTCGGCTCCGACTCGGTGCTCATCGCGCCTGTCACGATCGCTCCGGGCGCCTACGTCGCGGCCGGCAGCGCCGTCGACGGTGACGTCGAGGCCGGCCAGATGGCTGTCGCACGCGGCCGTCAGCGCAACATCGACGGCTGGGTCGAGCGCCGCCGTGCCGGGACGAAGACGGCGGACGCCGCGCGTGACGTCGCGCACGCCTCGCCCCGGGCCGCCGCCGGTGAAGCGGCGTCCACTAGTGTTGACGAGGAATTCTCCGCAGACGAAGGGATCACGAAGTGAGCCTGTCCATGAAGCGCACCACTGAGAAGAACCTCATGGTCTTCTCCGGGCGGGCCAACCCCGAGCTCGCGAAGGCGGTCGCCGAGGGCCTCGGCACGCAGCTCGTGCCGATGCAGGCGTACGACTTCGCGAACTCCGAGACGTACGTGCGTTACGACGAGTCCGTGCGCGGCTGCGACGCGTTCGTCATCCAGAGCCACACCGCTCCCGTGAACCAGTGGATCATGGAGCAGCTCATCATGGTCGACGCGCTCAAGCGCGCCTCCGCGAAGCGCATCACCGTCGTCGCGCCGTTCTACGGCTACGCCCGTCAGGACAAGAAGTCGCGCGGTCGCGAGCCGATCTCGGCGCGCCTGGTCGCGGACATGTTCAAGACGGCCGGCGCGAACCGCCTCATGGCCGTCGACCTGCACACCGACCAGATCCAGGGCTTCTTCGACGGCCCCGTCGACCACCTGCAGGCGCTGCCCGTCATCACCGACTACGTCGCCAAGAAGTACGGCGACGAGAACCTCGCCGTCGTCTCGCCGGACGCGGGCCGCATCAAGGTCGCCGAGGCGTGGAGCAAACGCCTCAACGGCGCGCCGCTGGCGTTCATCCACAAGACGCGTGACGTCACGCGCCCCAACCGGTCGGTCGCGAACCGCGTCGTCGGCTCCGTCGAGGGCCGCACGTGCCTGCTCGTCGACGACATGATCGACTCCGGCGGCACGATCTGCCACGCCGCGGACGCGTTGATGAACGCGGGCGCGGAGTCCGTCGTCATCGCCTCGACGCACGCGATCTTCTCCGACCCGGCGGTCGAGCGGCTCGCGAACTCGGTGGCGCGCGAGGTCATCGTCACCGACACGCTGCCGATCACGGACGAGAAGAAGTTCGACAAGCTGACGGTGCTGTCGATCGCACCGCTGCTGTCGCAGGCGATCCGCGAGGTCTTCGAGGACGGCTCCGTGACGAGCATGTTCGACGAGATGGAATGATCTCACCCTGACGAACGCGGCGCCGCGCATCCCACCCGGGGTGCGCGGCGCTGCGCGTTCACGCCGTTTCGTGTTCGCGCGCCGCCCCGCTAGACTGTTCCGGTTGCCTCGGCGAGGGACGAGACGGGCGCGCGCAGCGAGCCCCGAGCGTCCGTGATCGACGCGGTGGCGCTCGTCTGCGAGATCCCGCGGCCCCAGGCCGCCCGCGCCGACCTGCGTCGACGCGCCCGCATCGTGTCCGCACGTCACGTCCCGACGAGGCCACCGACCATTCCGGCGGCACGCGTCGTCGGTCCTGACGCACCGAAGGGCACCACCATGGCTGCTGACCAGATCGTTCTCGAAGCTCAGCTTCGCACCGAGTTCGGCAAGGGCGCCGCGCGCCGCATCCGCCGCAACGACATGATCCCCGCCGTCCTCTACGGGCACGGCGAGACGCCGGTTCACCTCGAACTGCCCGGCCACGACACGATGATGGCCGTCAAGAACCCGAACGCGCTGCTCACGATCCGTTTCGACGGCAAGGAGGAGCTCGCGCTCGCCCGGGATGTCCAGCGCGAGGTCATCCGTCGCTTCATCGAGCACGTCGACCTCGTCATCGTCAAGAAGGGCGAGAAGGTCGAGGTCGACGTTCCGGTCCACGCCGAGGGTGAGGCCGCTGCCGAGACCGTCGTCACGACCGAGAACGGCATGCTGACGGTCCTCACGCCCGCCACGGACATCCCCGAGGCGTTCACCGTCTCCGTCGAGGGCACCGAGGCCGGCACGCAGATCCTCGCCAAGGACGTCACGCTGCCGTCCGGTGTCGAGCTCGTCTCCGACGAGGAGATGCTCGTCATCAACGTCACCGAGCAGATCTCCGCCGAGGCCCTCGATGCCGAGCTCGCCGAGGCCGAGGCCGAGGCCGGCATCGAGCACGAGGAGACCGAGGGCGACGACGCCGCCGAGGCTCCCGCCGAGGGCGACGCCGCGGAGGGCTCCGAAGACTCCGAGTGATCCGCCGCCCGCCTCCACGCGGGCATCGGATCTTCACGACGACGGGCCGTCGCTCACCGATCCTGGTGAGCGGCAGCCCGTCGTTCGCGTTCCGTCGCGGCGCGGTCGTCGGCTCGATCGCTGGCCCGATCGCGGATGAGGGCGCGCGTCTCGTCGACGTGCCCAGCGTTCGCCCATGCGCGATCCGGCATACTTGGGCCTCGTGGATGAGGCGCGCACGCAACCCTGGCTGGTGGTCGGGCTCGGCAACCCCGGGCCCCGGTACGCCGGCAACCGGCACAACGTGGGCGCGATGGTCGTCGAGCGCATGGCCGCTGACCCCGGCGTCGCCCTGCGCGCGCACAAGGCGCGCGCTGCCGCAGCAGAGATTCGGTTGGGGACGCTGCCGGGCGGGCTGCCCGGCCCGAAGGTCGTCCTCGCCGTGCCGAGCACGTACATGAACGAATCGGGCGGGCCCGTCAGCGCGCTCATGAAGTTCTTCAAGATCCCGGCCGAGCGCCTCGTCGTCATCCACGACGAACTCGACATCGACTTCGGCGCGGTGCGCCTGAAGTTCGGTGGCGGCGAGGGCGGCCACAACGGGCTGCGCTCGATCAGCAAGAGCATCGGGACGAAGGACTACCTGCGCGTCCGCCTCGGCATCGGGCGCCCGCCCGGACGCATGGAGGTGAGCGACTTCGTACTCAAGGACTTCTCCGCGACCGAGCGACGCGAACTCGACTTCCTCATCCACTCGGGCGCGGAGGCGGTCGAACTGCTCGTCCACCGCGGTCTCGACGACGCACAGAACCTCGTGCATGCCCGCTGAGGGCGTGAGCCGCCGGCTCGCGCTGCACACCTGGCTCGCGACCGCGGTGGTCGCGCTCGCCGGCGTGCTCTTCGTCGTCGTCGCGCCCGGTGTGGGCGACATGTGGGCGGCGCTCGCGCGCGCTCAGGCAGCGCGGGACGGCGTGGGCCTCGGCTACTGGTTCAGCTGGTACAGCGGCGCCCACCCGCCGGGGGGATACTCCGTCCTCGTGCCCTGGCTGTCGGCCGCCCTTGGTGCCCACGCCGTCGTCGCGCTCGCGGCCACGGCCATTCCATGGGCTGTGGCACTCACCGTCACGCAGGTGCGGCGCCCGATCGTGGCCGTGTGGGTCGCGACGCTGAGCGCCGTCATGACGCTCGGCGCCGGTCGCACGACGTTCCTCGTCGGTGCCGTCATCGCCCTCGGGGCGCTTGATGCCGCCATCCGCGACCGTCGCTGGACGGCGTCGCTGCTCGTCATCCTCAGCGGCCTCGCCTCACCCGTGGCGGTGGCGTTCGTGCTCGTCGGATTCGGGGCGGGGCTGCTCGTCCGTCGGATCTCGCTCGTTCCCATCCTGATCGGCATCGCCTTCATGGGCGTCTCGTCGCTCGTGTGGGGTAGCAGTGGGCCAGAGGGGTATGGCTGGGGCAGAGCGCTCACCTCCCTCGTCCTTCTCGGCTTGTTCCTGCTCGCCAAGCCTGCGAAACCGGTCGTCCTCGCCATCGCCATCACCGCCGTCGCGGTGCTCGTGTTCTCCGCCGTCCCCAACGCGCTCGGCTCCAACCTCGCGCGCCTCGTCTTCGCGGTGCTGCCCGTCGCCGTCGCCGCGACGGCCCGCCGCAGCAACCGGATGACGGCGTGCGCCGTGCTGCCGGCCCTGGTCTGGTCGGGGTACTTCACCGCCCACGATCTCGCGGACGCCCGCGCATCGGCGTCGTCGGTGACGGTGTACCGGCCCCTGTCGGACGCGCTCCAGGCGTTGCCCGGCATCGAGAACAGCCGCATCGAGGTCGTCGCCGACGGCACGCACACCTCGGCGTTCGTCATGGCTGAGGATTTCTGGTTGGCGCGCGGGTACGAGACGCAGGCCGACCGCAGCCTCTCCGACGCGTTCGTCGACCGCGAGGCGCACATCTCCGACGCGGAACTCACCGGGTGGCTGCAGGATTCGGCGGTGCGCTACGTCGCTCTCAACCGCCATCCGGTGAAGAAGACGGGGCAGTGGCGCACCGTCGCCGCGACGCCCCCGGGCTGGCACGAGGTGTGGTCGAACGACCAGTGGCGCGTGTTCGAGGTGCCGGACGCCAAGCCGCTCGTCACCGACGGCGCCACGATCACGGACAAGACCTCCTCCCACCTCATCCTGCGGGTCGAACCCTCACGCGACGTCATCGTGCGAACGCGCTGGTCGTCGTTCCTGCACGCCCGGGTCATCGAGGAGCGCGGCCCCAGCGACCAGCGAGCCGGGCGGGATGACGCGCCGCGCGTCGTCCTCGAACCGACGCCCGACGGGTGGACGCGCGTGCGTCTCGACGGCTCGTCGGCGGCGCGTGACGTGGAATTGTTCGGACGGCCGTGACTGCCCCCGGCGTATCCCTCCATCGTTCGTGCCCCGCGGGGTGATGAGGGGGTGAATGCCCGGAATTCCGGGGTTGTCGCCGCTCCGTTCTAGACTTCACGCGTCGCCCGCCGACGAAGCCGTCGCCCCTTCCGGGCGCGCGCGGCGTTTGCGTGCGTCGTCACCGATTCGACGAAGGAGCCCGCATGCCCGAGGCCGCCCACCTGCCGCTCGCGCCCCTGCTGACGCGCGTGTGCGCCGACGAATCCGTCAAGCGGCTGCTCGCGCTGGCCGCGGACGAGTCGCTCGTCGACATCGCGGCCGCGGCCGGTCTGCGCGCTCCTCTCGTGGCGGCTCTGCTGCAGACTGGCGGCGACGTGGCGGGGCCGATGCTCGTCGTCACCGCGACGGGGCGCGAGGCCGACGACATGGCGACGGCCCTGCGCAACTTCGTCGACTACGACGACGTCGCCGAGTTTCCGTCGTGGGAGACGCTGCCGCACGAGCGCATGTCGCCGCGTTCCGACACGGTCGGGCGGCGTCTCGCCGTGCTGCGCCGCCTCAGGCACCCGGAAGCGGGCGGGACGTACGGGCCCGTCCGCGTCGTCGTCGCGTCGGTGCGCGCCCTCATGCAGCCCATGGCGAAGGGCCTCGGCGACCTCGAACCCGTGAGCCTCGCCGCCGGTGACGAGCGCCCGCTCGAGGACATCGTGGAAGCCCTCGTGGCCGCGGCCTACACGCGCGTCGACATGGTCGAGCGCCGCGGCGAGTTCGCCGTGCGCGGTGGCATCCTCGACGTGTTCCCGCCCACCGAGGATCACCCGGTGCGCCTGGAGTTCTGGGGCGACACCGTCGAGGAGATCCGCTGGTTCAAGGTGGCCGACCAGCGTTCGCTCGAGGTCAACCCGCACGGGCTGTGGGCCCCGCCGTGCCGCGAACTGCTGCTCACCCCCGAGGTCCGTGAGCGCGCGGCTGAGCTCGCGCCGAGCCTGCTGGGCGTCGCCGACATGTTGACGAAGGTCAGCGAGGGCATCGCCGTCGAGGGCATGGAGTCGCTCATGCCGGCGCTGCTGCCGGCCGGCATGGAGACGCTCATCGACGTGCTGCCGGATGCTGCGCGCGTCGTTCTCGTCGACCCCGAGCGCGTCCGCACCCGCGCGCACGACCTCGTCTCGACGTCGCAGGAGTTCCTCGAGGCGAGCTGGACCAATGCGGCCGCCGGCAACGCCGTCCCCGTCGACCTACGAGGCGTGCTCGACGGCGCGTCGTACCGCAGCCTTCTCGAACTGCGTGAGCATGCGCTCGCGACCGCTCACCCCTGGTGGTCGTTCAGCTCGTTCGCGGCCGACGACGAGTTGCACGAGTTCCTCGAGGACGACCTGCCGGGTACCCGCGTCACGATCGACTCGCAGGACGTGCCGAACTACCGCGGCGACACCGAGCGCGCGTCCGCCGAGGTCGCGGCTCACGTCGCGGCCGGGCGCAGCGTCGCCGTCGTGACGGACGGCCCGGGCTTCGCCAAGCGCGTCACCCAGGTGTTCGCCGAGCACGACCTCGCCGCGCGCCCGATGACGCAGGTCGCCCCCGGTGTCGAGGTCGCGACGGGTTCGCTCGGCCGCGGCTTCGAGATGCCCGCTGCGGGGCTCGTCGTCCTCACCGAGGCCGACCTCACCGGCTCGGCGGGAACGGCGAGCACGAAGGACATGCGACGCATGCCGTCGCGCCGCCGCAACGTCGTCGACCCGCTGCAGCTCAAGCCGGGCGATCACGTCGTCCACGAACAGCACGGTGTCGGCCGGTTCGTCGAGATGATGCAGCGTACCGTCGGCGGCGCGACGCGCGAATATCTCGTTCTCGAGTACGCGGCGAGCAAGCGCGGTCAGCCCGGCGACCGGCTGTTCGTGCCCACCGACCAGCTCGACCAGGTGACGCGCTACGTCGGCGGCGAGATGCCGACGCTGTCGAAGATGGGCGGCTCGGACTGGGCGGCGACCAAGTCGAAAGCCCGCCGTCACGTCAAGCAGATCGCCGGCGAGCTCATCCGCCTGTACTCGGCTCGACAGGCGACGCCGGGTCACGCGTTCGCGCCCGACACGCCGTGGCAGCGCGAGCTGGAGGACGCCTTCGCGTACGTCGAGACGCCCGATCAGCTCTCGAGCATCGAAGAGGTCAAGGCCGACATGGAGAAGACGGTGCCCATGGACCGTCTCGTCTGTGGTGACGTGGGCTACGGCAAGACCGAGATCGCGGTGCGCGCGGCGTTCAAGGCGGTGCAGGATTCCAAGCAGGTCGCGGTCCTCGTGCCGACGACGCTGCTCGTCAAGCAGCACTATCAGACGTTCGCCGAGCGTTACGCGGGCTTCCCCGTCAAGCTCGCGTCGCTGTCGCGTTTTCAGAGCGACAAGGAGGCGCGCGAGGTCGTCGCGGGGCTCAAGGACGGCTCGATCGACCTCGTCATCGGAACGCACCGGTTGCTGAGCAAGGAGATCGAGTTCAAGGATCTCGGGCTCGTCATCGTCGACGAGGAGCAGCGCTTCGGCGTCGAGCACAAGGAGCAGCTCAAGCAGATGCGCACGGCCGTCGACGTGCTTGCGATGTCGGCGACGCCGATCCCGCGCACGCTCGAGATGGCTGTCACCGGTATCCGCGAGATGTCGACGCTCGCGACGCCGCCGGAGGAGCGTCACCCCGTCCTGACGTTCGTCGGGGCGTACGACGAGAAGCAGCTGACGGCGGCCATCCGACGCGAGCTGATGCGTGAAGGTCAGGTGTTCTACGTCCACAACAAGGTCGGCAGCATCGAGAAGCAGGCTGCGCGAATCCGCGAACTCGTGCCCGAGGCGCGGGTCGCGACGGCGCACGGCAAGATGGGGGAGGCGCGCCTGGAGGAGGTGGTCGTCGACTTCTGGGAGCGCAAGTTCGACGTGCTCGTCTCGACGACGATCGTCGAGACGGGTCTCGACATCGCCAACGCCAACACCCTCATCGTCGAGCGCGCCGACCAGCTCGGCCTCAGCCAGCTGCACCAGCTGCGCGGACGCGTGGGGCGCGGTCGCGAGCGCGCGTACGCCTACTTCATGTTCCCGGCTGAGAAGCCGCTGACCGAGACGGCGCACGACCGGTTGCAGACGATCGCGAGCAACACCGACCTCGGCGCGGGCATGCAGATCGCGATGAAGGATCTGGAGATCCGCGGTGCCGGCAACCTGCTCGGCGGCGAGCAGTCCGGCCACATCGCGGGGGTTGGGTTCGACCTGTACGTCCGCATGGTCGGTGAGGCCGTCGCCGACTACCGCGGCGACGACACCTCGTCGATGCCGGTCGAGATCAAGATCGAACTGCCCGTCGACGCCCACCTGCCGCACGAGTACGTGCCGGGGGAGCGGCTGCGCCTCGAGGCGTACAAGAAGCTCGCGAGCGTGGAGAACGAAGCGGCCCTCGACGAGATCATCGCCGAGCTGAAGGACCGCTACGGCGAGCCGCCCGCACCTGTGCTCAACCTGTTCGACGTGGCCCGGCTGCGTACCATCGCGCGGCAAGCGGGCATCAGCGACATCGGGGTGCAGGGCAAGTACGTCCGTTTCGGCCCGGTCACCGAGTTGCGCGAGTCGCAGCAGATGCGCCTCGAGCGCCTCTTCCCGGGCACGCTCGTCAAGACCAACCAGGAGCGGTTGCTCGTGCCCATGCCGATGACGAAGCCCGTCGCCGGCAAGCCGCTTCGCGACCAGGCGATCCTGCAGTGGGCGGCGCAGCTCGTCCAGGCCGTGCTGCTCGACGACATCGCCGCCGCCGCAGCGGCGCAGGAGATGGCGCGCGCGGGCGGAGCGCGACGATGAGCGGCAGCATCGCCCTGCTCGTCGTCAGCCCGCGGGTGCCCGCCGGGCTGATGACGCGCGACGCCTGGCGGCGGCTCGAAAGCGCTGACGCCGTCCTGGGCCGCGCGGGTGACGAACCGCTCGTCGAGGTCACGCGCGACGAGGGCTTCGACGTCGAGATCCGTGACGAGCCCCCGGCCGCCACGGCACATGCCCTCGTCGCGGCGGGGGTCGCCGGGCGTCACGTCGTCTGGCTAGGTTCGGCGGACGCCGATCCCGGTCTCACCGACGCGCTCGCCGGCGAGCTGACGCGTCTCGACGACCCGCCGCCCGTCGAGGTCGTCGTCGGGTCGTGGGACGCCCCCGGTTCGCGCCTGCTCGACGCCGTCGCCGTCATGGACACGTTGCGCTCGCCCGGCGGCTGCCCGTGGGATGCCCAGCAGACGCACGCGAGCCTCGCACCGTACCTCGTCGAGGAGGCGTTCGAGGTCACCGAGGCCATCGCCGAGGCGAGCGGCGAGCACCTGCGGGAGGAGCTCGGCGACGTGCTGCTCCAGGTGCTCTTCCACGCCCGCGTGGCCGCGGAGCGCGAGGAGGACGGCTTCGACGTCGACGACGTCGCGGCGACGCTCGTCGAGAAGCTGGTCAAGCGTCACCCGCACGTCTTCGCCGACGGTGCCGCCTCGAACCCCGAGGAGGTCGAAGCCGAATGGGCGAGGATCAAGGCGGCCGAGAAGCCGGAGCGTGACGCGAACGATCCGCTGGCAGGCATCCCGGCCGGGATGCCGCCGCTCGAGCGGGCCGTCAAGGTCGTCGGGCGGTTGACGAAGGCGGGGCAGGCCGAACGCGTGGAGGCCCTCGCCGCCGAGGATTCCATCGGGGCGGCGCTGGTCGACCTCGTCGTGCAGGCCCGTGGCCTCGGAGTCGACCCGAGCGTCGCGCTCTCCGCCACGCTGTCGCGCCTGCACGCCGCGCCCCTCGGTGATCACCTCGGGGGCATCGACCACGCTGAGCACGCCGAGCCCCACCCCGCCCCGCCGGACGCAGACCTGCCGCGAGGCGGCGGGTGACGCGCGTCCCTTTCTCGACAGACCCCACGTTCCTACCCGGCAGTACCCCAGCGGTTCGTTAGGCTCGACACTGACGCGGGTGATCAGACCCGCTGCCCGAATCAACCACGTGTATCGGAGAGTTCTGTGGCAACCATTGAAGGCATCGGCGCTCGCGAGATCCTTGACTCGCGCGGCAACCCCACGGTCGAGGCCGTCGTGCTCCTCGACGACGGCACCAACGAGAGCGCGGCTGTCCCGTCGGGTGCCTCGACGGGCGCCTTCGAGGCGGTCGAGCGTCGTGACGGCGACAAGAAGCGCTACGGCGGCAAGGGTGTCGAGGACGCCGTCGACGCCGTCATCGAGCAGATCGCGCCGCACCTCGTCGGTTTCGACGCGGATGAGCAGCGCCTCATCGACGCCGAGATGATCGAGCTCGACGGCACGGACAACAAGGGCAAGCTCGGCGCGAACGCCATCCTCGGCGTGTCGCTGGCCGTGGCCAAGGCGGCCGCGAAGTCTGCGGGTCTCCCGTTGTACCGCTACGTTGGTGGCCCCAACGCGCACGTTCTGCCGGTGCCGATGATGAACATCCTCAACGGTGGTTCGCACGCGGACACGAACGTCGACATCCAGGAGTTCATGATCGCGCCGATCGGTGCGGAGAGCTTCAAGGAGGCCCTGCGCATGGGCACGGAGGTGTACCACGCGCTCAAGGCCGTCCTCAAGGACAAGGGTCTCGCGACGGGCCTCGGCGACGAGGGTGGCTTCGCCCCGAACCTCGAGTCGAACCGTGCGGCGCTCGACCTCATCCTCGAGGCCGTCGAGAAGGCCGGGTACAAGCCGGGTGAGCAGATCGCGCTGGCGCTCGATGTCGCAGCGTCCGAGTTCTACGACGGCGGCACGTACACGTTCGAGGGCCAGAAGCGCGACGCGGAGTGGATGACGAACTACTATGCCGAACTCGTCGAGGCGTACCCGCTCGTCTCCATCGAGGACCCGCTCAACGAGGACGACTGGGACGGCTGGGCGCACATCACCGACAAGCTCGGTGACGCCGTGCAGCTCGTCGGTGACGACCTGTTCGTCACCAACCCCGAGCGTCTGCAGAAGGGCATCGACAACGCGGCCGGCAACGCGCTGCTCGTCAAGGTCAACCAGATCGGTTCGCTGACGGAGACGCTCGACGCCGTCACCCTCGCCCAGACGAACGGTTACCGCTGCATGATGTCGCACCGTTCCGGTGAGACGGAGGACACGACGATCGCCGACCTCGCCGTCGCGACGAACTGCGGCCAGATCAAGACGGGTGCCCCGGCGCGCTCGGAGCGCGTGGCGAAGTACAACCAGCTGCTGCGCATCGAGGAGGACCTCGACGACGCGGCGGTCTACGCCGGTCGCAAGGCCTTCCCGCGCTTCTCGAACAACTGAGCGGCGTCTTGGCGAATCGCAATTTCCGTACCTCCCGCTCCGGTGATGACACCGGGGCGGGAGGTTCGCGCGCCCGCACCGGCTCGCGTCCCGCCGGCCGCGATCTTTCCCGCCCACGCGGCTCGAGTCCGCGTGGCTCGACACGTCCGACGCTGCGTCAGCAGCTCGACGATGCGCCGGTGGCGCGTCGTCGAGCCGACCCGGGCACGGTTCGCCGTTTCATCACGATGAGCGCTCTGCTCGCCGTCATGCTCGTCGTCCTCACGCCCACGCTGCGTAGCTATCTGCAGCAGCGCAGCGAGATCGCGGAATTGAAGCGGGAGAAAGTCGCCGGTCAGCAGCGCGTCGACGCGCTGACCGCCGAGCGCAAACGCTGGGACGACCCGGCGTACGTGAAGCAGCAGGCGCAGGAGCGGCTCGGGTACGCGATGCCGGGCAAGTCGATCACGGTGTACGTGGACGATGCCGGCACGACGCACGCGACGACGCCGCGCAACGGCGTGGCAGATGCCACGGGTCTGTCATCGCACCCGTGGTACGGGCAGATCTGGGGTTCGATCTCGACCCCGGCGGAGGGCGAGAAGTGAGCACGATGGACATGAACGAACACTCGGGCGTCAGCCCGCAGGACGTTGCGGCGATCGAGAAGCAGCTCGGACGGGTGCCGCGCGGCGCGGTCGAGGTGTCGGCGCGTTGTGCGTGCGGGTGTCCGACGGTGGTGCGCACGCTGCCGCGCCTGCCGGACGGCACTCCGTTCCCGACGTCGTTCTACGCGACGTGCCCCCGCCTGACGGGCGCCATCTCGACGCTCGAGTCGCAGGGTGTCATGAAGGAGATGAGCGAGCGTCTCGAAGCCGACGCCGACCTTGCGGCCGCCTACCGCGCCGCCCACGAGGATTATCTGAGGCGCCGCGGCGAGCTCGGCGATGTGCCGGAGATCGACGGCATCTCCGCGGGCGGCATGCCGACGCGCGTCAAGTGCCTGCACGTGCTGGTCGCGCACTCGCTGTCGGTGGGCCCCGGCATCAACCCGCTCGGTGACGAAGCGCTGGCGTTGCTCGGCGATGCGTGGTGGAAGAACGGCTGTTGCGGTGCGGGAGACGAAGGAGACGATGACGATGAGTGAGCGTCGGGTCGCGGCGATCGACTGCGGGACCAACTCGATCAGGTTGCTCGTGGCGGCCGACGGCGGCTCGGGGCTCACCTACCTGGCGCGGCGCAGCGAGATCGTGCGCCTCGGCCAGGGCATCGACGTCTCCGGCCGCATTGCCGACGCCGCGATGCAGCGCACACTGCTCGTCACGCGCGAGTACGCCCAGCTGTGTCGGGAGTACGACGTCGACACCGTCCGCTTCGTCGCGACGTCGGCCTCCCGCGACGCCGCCAACGCGGATGAATTCACCGACGGCGTGCGACGCGCGTTCGCCGCGTTCGGGGACGACGTCGTCCCCGAGGTCGTCTCCGGGCTGGAGGAGGCGGCGCTCAGTTTTGCCGGCGCGACGGCAGGCCTCGGTGCCGAGGCGCGCGCGCCGTATCTCGTCGTCGATCTCGGCGGCGGGTCGACGGAGCTGGTGCGCGGCTCGCAGGATGTCGAGCAGTCGATCTCCCTCGACATCGGCTCCGTGCGCCTGAGTGAGCGTCACCTGCGCAGCGATCCGCCGACGCAGGCCGAGATCGACGCTGCCCTCGTCGATATCGATGCCGCCCTCGACGAGGCGGAGGCCGCCGTCGACCTGCCAGAGGTCGCGACGCTCGTCGGCCTCGCCGGTTCGATCACGACGGTGACGGCGCACGCGCTGGGGCTGCCTGCGTACGACTCGTCGCGCATCCACGGTGCGTGCCTCACGAGCGAGCAGGTGATCGGCTCGTGCGACGCCGTCCTGGGCGCGACGCGCGCCGAGCGCGGCGCGATGGGGTTCATGCATCCGGGTCGTGTCGACGTCATCGGCGCGGGTGCGCTGATCTGGCGCACGATCGTCGAACGCGTGCGCGAGCGCGCGGGCGTCACCACGTGCGTGACGAGCGAGTCGGACATTCTCGACGGCATCGCGATGAGCATGCTTTGAGGCAGAGCGCATGACGCGAAGGCGCCCCGGGGAACACCGCGTTCTGCCGGGGCGTTGTCATGGTGAACGAGGTCATGTCGTCCGCAAGGGCGTCATGACCCTGTCGTTAGGATGAGGTGCCCTCGTAGCCCAACGGCAGAGGCAGGCGACTTAAAATCGCTTCAGTGCGGGTTCGAATCCCGTCGAGGGCACCACGTCACGTCCTTGAGGAGGGGCCCCATGGCCGGTAATCCGGTGTTCAGCAAGTTCGAGCGTGACATGCGTTCAGGTCAGGCCGCCAGCTTTCAGGCGGGTGGGCAGCAGCAGGGGTACGGCTTCCCGCAGCAGCCGGCGTCCGGGCCCATGTACAACCCGACGTTCGGTGCGCCACAGGTGCAGCCGGAGCGGATGACGCTCGATGACGTCGTGACGAAGTCACTCAACCTCTTCGGGCTGCTGCTCGTCGTGGCGGCAGGCACGTTCGTCTTCGCAGATCGGGCGATCGACTCGCAGACGAGTTCGACGGCCCTCGGCCTGTGGGCCGGCGGTGGCATCGTCGCCTTCGTGCTGTCGCTCGTCATCGCGTTCCGCAAGACGATCTCGGTTCCGCTGATCCTCGCCTACACGGTGTTCGAGGGGTTGTTCCTCGGCGCCGCCAGCGCGTTCTTCAACTCGGCCTACCCCGGGGTGGTCGGGCAGGCCATCCTCGCGACGCTGTGTGTCTTCGGCGGGATGTTGCTGGGGTACAAGACCGGCGTCATCCGCGTGACGGCGCGCTCCCGTCGCATCTTCGCGGGCATGCTCATCGGGTACCTGCTGTTCGCGCTCGTCAATTTCGTTCTCGTCCTGACGGGGCTCCAGAGCGGCTTCGGCATCGGCGGCAGTGGCGCGCTCGGCATCGGCATCTCGCTGTTCGCGGTGGCACTCGCCTCGTACTCGCTCGCGATCGACTTCGACTCGATCCAGCAGGGCGTCAACGCGGGCGTTCCGCGCCAGACGTCGTGGCTCATGGCGTACGGCCTGATGCTGAGCGTGGTGTGGCTCTACGTCGAGATGCTGCGTCTCATCGCCCGCTTCCGCGACTGACGATGACGGCGATTCTTCCTGGCGCCGGCGACCCGCTCGAGGATGAACTCGGGCGGGTCGTCCGCACGTTGCGGGCGCTGCCTCCGGGCGCGCCGGCCGACCACGCAGCCTGCGCGCTCGCACGGTTCGTCCGCATGGTCGCGGGGGAGGACGAGGAGTCGGAACGGCTGGCGGCGCGCACGGCGCAGTTCGACGGCGCGTGGGCTGCCGCGGTCATCGCGACGCTCGTCCACGACGTGGTGAACCCCGCGACGATGGCTGACGGCTCGTCCGGCGCATCCGACGGGCAGCGCCTGGCATTGGCAGATGAGCTCCGTCGGCTGAGACGCGAACTCGACGGCCGTGGGTGCTGCCCCGGGGGCCATCGCAGGGCGTCGCACGGGCGTGGCGCCCCGCCGCGTTGATCTCAGGAGCTCCGTATGACCTCGCGCATGAACCCCTACATCCAGTTCCGCGACACCGCGAAGGACGCACTCGAGTTCTACGCCCGGGTCTTCGGCGCGGACTGACGATCTCGACGTTCGGTGACATGGGAGTGGAGGGCGCCGGGGCGGGCAAGGTCATGCACGGCATGCTGAAGACGCCGTCCGGTTTCACGCTCATGGCCTCGGACACGCCGGAGCAGATGGAGCACACGCCCGGTGGCAACATCACGATCTCGCTCTCCGGCGACGACGCCGACGACCTGCGCGGATGGTTCGCGGCGCTCTCTGAAGGCGCCGACGTGACGCTGTCGCTCGCCGTCCAGATGTGGGGGGACGAGTTCGGAATGCTGACCGACAGCTTCGGCGCGAACTGGATGGTCAACATCGCGACGTCGCAGGCCCGTGCGCAGGCCTGAACCCGGGCTGGGCATGGCCGGCACACCCTACGAGATCGATCGCGGCGTTCATCCACCCCGCGGTACAGCCTGCACACGCGCATCCCATGGGCACGTGCGCATGACGACCACCCGCATGCGATGCCTCAGCCGAGCGTCACCACAGGACAAGTATCACGGCATGACGAACGGCGGGCCCCAAAGGGCCCGCCGTTCGTGTCATGCGGTGTCCTGATCGCCAGCGCCACTCGGCCGTGCCGAGCAGCGGGGTCGATCAGTTGAGGCGTTCGTAGATGATGGCCATACCCTGGCCGCCGCCGACGCACATCGTCTCGAGGCCGAACTGGCCGTCGGTGGACTGGAGTCCGTTGAGCAGCGTCGTCGTGATGCGCGCGCCGGTCGAGCCGAAGGGGTGGCCGAGAGCGATGGCGCCGCCGTGAACGTTCAGCTTGTCGAGGTCCATGCCAAGGTCGTGGGCGCTCGGCAGCACCTGCGCGGCGAAGGCCTCGTTGATCTCGTACAGGTCGATGTCGCCGATGCTCATTCCGGCGCGAGCGAGGGCCTGCTTGCTGGCTTCGACGGGGCCCATGCCCATGATCTCGGGGGAGAGGCCGCTGACGCCGGTGGAGACGACGCGGGCAAGCGGCTTGAGGCCGAGCTGTTGGGCCTTGACGTCGCTCATGACGACGAGCGCCGCGGCGCCGTCGTTGAGCGGGCAGCAGTTACCGGCGGTGACGGTGCCCTCCTCGCGGAAGACGGGCTTGAGTCCGGCGACCGAGTCGTACGTGACGCCGGCGCGGGGGCCGTCATCGGTGGAGACGACAGTGCCGTCCGAGAGCGTGACGGGCGCGATCTCGCGGGCGAAGAACCCGTCGGCGATGGCCTTCTCCGCGCGGTTCTGCGAGCGGACGGCCCACTCGTCCTGCTCCTGACGGGAGACGCCGCGGTAGGTGGCGACGTTCTCGGCCGTCTGGCCCATCGCGATGTAGACGTCGGGAAGCTCGCCCGACTCACGGGGGTCGCTCCAGCGTGCGTTCGTCTTGGCCGTCTCGAGGGTTCGGGCCATGGCGTCGGCGAAGCGGGGGTTGAGGTCAGCGTCGTCCGAAGCACCCGCACCGGCGAAGTTCGTGTATTGGGAGACGCACTCGACGCCGGCGGAGATGAAGATGTCGCCCTCGCCGGCCTTGATGGCGTGAGCGGCCATGCGCGTCGTCTGCACGGAGCTGGCGCAGAAGCGGTTCACGGTGGCGCCCGGCACGGTGTCCATCCCGAGCAGGACCGAGACGACGCGAGCCATGTTGTTGCCGTGGCGCCCGGAGGGCTCGGCGCACCCCAGGTACAGGTCCTCGACGAGCGAGCGGTCGAGGCCGGGCACCTTGGCGAGGGCGGCGTCGACGACCTGGGCGGCGAGGTCGTCGGGTCGGACATCCTTGAGTGAACCCTTGAACGCGCGCCCGATGGGCGTGCGTGCTGCGGAGACGATGACGGCTTCAGGCATGGGGTGTTCCTTCCGGCTTTGGGCGCGGTCGCCCACGGTTTCCGATGCGAGTCTAGGTGCCACGCCCCCGCCGCGGAGGGGAACGGCCCAAGCGGCTCGGCCGGCCCGATTTGCACGCTCCGAAGAACCTGGGCTAATGTTTACGAAGTCAGCCCGACAGGGCGGGCACCGGAAGCGAAAACCCCGCTTCGATCCATGATCGAAGGTCCGGCAGGTACACGACGGTGCGGCCCGGCTGATGCTTCATCTGGAGCCAAGTGCGCGAGATAACGGCGAGAGCCGGAATTGACGCCCAAGAGCCGGATGGATTACGGTTAAGAAGTTGCCCCGAGCGGGTGGCGAGCAAAAGTTCGCCGCTTCGTGTGGTGTGCGATGGTGTTTTGAGAACTCAACAGCGTGCCGATGTGATCATCGCCAAACATTTTAGTGGCACTCATGGAGTGTCGCGTGTTTTGGCTGAGTGATTAATGATTGTACAGAACGACGATGACCCTTTTGGGGTTGTTGTTTGTCACCGTTTTTTTCTCGGT
>NZ_JBIYDW010000015.1:0-66594 GCF_044909235.1 Dermacoccus sp. GAS27A
CCGCCCCCCCCCCGCCGCCCCCCCCCCCCCCCCCCCCGCCCCGGGGGGCCGGCCGGGGCGCCCCCCCCCCCCCCGCCCCCCCCGCGCCCCCCCCCCCCCCCCCCCCCCCCCCCCCCCCCCCCGGGGGGGGGGGGGGGGGCGGGCCCCCCCCCCCCCCCACCCCCCACAACCCCTGGGGTTGCTTGATCGACGTCAGGCCTTTTCCTGGGCCTGACTCCTCAACGCTCGCTTCGGCAGGATCCTCGCTTGACATGCGCGGTCGTCCGCGCCCGGCGCGGGTGAAGCCATCCTCGCTTCGCTGCGGTGACTCCACCCGCGCCGTGCTCGACGAACACGACGCTGCGGTCCTACCTACGCTCGCTTGATCGTCGTCAGGCCTTCGTGAACTCGAGGTCGAGGTTGATCTTGATCTTCTCGCTGATCAGGACGCCGCCACCGTCGAGGGGAGCGTTGAACGTCATGCCGAAGTCGTTGCGGTTGATCTCACCCGACGCCTCGAAACCGGCGCGCGTGGCGCCCCACGGGTCGGTCGCGACACCGTTGAAGTCGTACGAGAACGTGACGGGCTTCGTCACATCCTTGATCGTCAGGTCACCCGTGATCTCGTCGTCCGTGATCTGCGTGGCCTTGAACGTCATCGTCGGGTAGGTCTCGACGTCGAAGAAGTCGCCCGACTTGACGTGCGCATCACGGTCGGCGTTGCCCGTGTCGACCGACGCGGTCTGCACCGTGAACTCGACGCTCGAATCCGAGATCGGGTCGGCGGCGACGACCGTTGCCGAGTAGTCGGTGAACTTGCCGCGCACCTTCGTCACCATGAGGTGACGGGCGACGAACGAGATCTCCGTGTGCGCCGGGTCGATGTTCCAGGTGCCGGCGGGGAGGGTGTTGAGGGAGGCCATGACGAGCCCCTTTCCTTCAGATCGTTGATGGGCGATGCACTCACCGTAGCGGAGTGTTGTTGAATTTTAAACTACATGCCCGGGGGTGCGTATTCCATTCCACACCCCAACAGGGGGTTCGTGTGGAACTGACGCTGAACACCGGGAATACTGGGTCTGTTGAGGAATCGGTTGCAGGAGAGGCGAGTAGCGTGACGCGAGGTGGCGAGACGGCGTGGTTGAGCGAGTCCGAGCAGGCTGCGTGGCGCCACTACCTGCGCGGCGCGCGGGCGCTCGAGACGGCGCTCGATCGTGAACTGCTCGCCCACGGCATGTCGCTGGCCGAGTACGAGATCCTCTCGATGCTCTCCGAATCGGAGGGTCGGCGCCTGCGCATGAGTGCGCTCGCGACCATCGTCGTGCAGTCACGCAGTCGGCTGACGCACACCGCCAACCGCCTCGAACGGCGCGGCTGGGTCGAGCGTCAGCCCTGCCTCGACGACTCGCGCGGCGTCGAACTCGTCCTCACCGAGGACGGGCTGCAGGCCCTGCACGAGGCAGCCAAGGTGCACGTCGCGAGTGTGCGCGCCTTCATGGTCGACGTGATGCCCGCGCGTCAGTTCGCGAGCCTCGGGGATGCCATGCGCCGCGTCGGCGAGGCCGTCGAGGCCAGCGAGCGCTGACGACCGGAGCACGCCACCACCCCGCGCACGGTGTGTCGAGGCACCACCTGCCACGCCCGGAGCGAGGAGTATGACGGGACGTTCCCTGCGACGGCGCGCACCGGCCGTCCCCGTCGCGGGTGCGACGACGCGACGCTGCTGTGGTAAGCCTCACGGGCCGTGAGGGGGCCGGCGTGGAGGGGGTTGTCAGTGCGCGATGGAACAATGATGCGCATGAGCCAGAACACCTCGACGTCTCAGGCATTGCTCGATCACGCCCGCTCGGTCACCCCAGGCGGCGTCAACTCCCCGGTGCGGGCGTTCCGCGCCGTCGGCGGCACGCCGCGCTTCATCCGTGAGGCGAAGGGGCCGTGGCTGACGGACGTCGACGGCAACCGTTACGTCGACCTCATCTGCTCGTGGGGGCCGATGATCCTCGGCCACGCCGACCCGCGCGTCATGGACGCGGTGCAGCAGGCCGCGTCGCGCGGGTTCAGCTTCGGCACGCCGAGCGAGAACGAGGTGGCGCTCGCCACCGAGATCGTCAGCCGCGTCGAGCCGGTCGAGCAGGTACGCCTCGTCTCCTCCGGCACCGAGGCCACGATGTCGGCCATCCGTCTCGCCCGCGGCGCGACGCAGCGCAGCAAGATCATCAAGTTCGCAGGGTGCTACCACGGCCACGTCGACGCGCTGCTCGCCGCCGCCGGCTCCGGCCTCGCGACGTTCGCCCTGCCCGACTCGGCCGGCGTCCCCGCCTCGAGTGCGGGAGAGACGATCGTGCTGCCGTACAACGACGTCGACGCGCTCGACGCGGCCTTCGCCGAGCACGGTGACGAGGTCGCCGCCGTCATCACCGAGGCCTCGCCGGGCAACATGGGCGTCGTGCCGCCGGCGCCCGGTTTCACGAAGGCGCTGCGCGACATCACCACGAAGCACGGCGCTCTGCTCATCTCCGACGAGGTGATGACGGGCTTCCGCTGCTCCGCGGCCGGCTGGTTCGGTCACGAGGGTCAGCAGGGTGAGACGGCGCCCGATCTGTTCACGTTCGGCAAGGTCATGGGCGGCGGCTTCCCGGCTGCCGCGTTCGGTGGGCGTCGCGACCTCATGGAGCTGCTCGCACCCGACGGCCCCGTCTACCAGGCGGGCACCCTCGCCGGTAACCCGATCGCGACGGCCGCCGGCCTCGCGACGCTGCAGGCCTGCACGCCGGAGGTCTACGCGCACCTCGACCTCGTCGCACACACGATCGCCGATGCGGCCTCGAGCGAGCTGACGAAGGCCGGCGTCCCGCACCAGGTGCAGTGGGCGAGTTCGATGTTCTCGATCTTCTTCACCGACGAGGCCGTGACGAACTACGACGGCGCCAAGAAACAGGACATCCATGCCTTCGCCCGCTTCTTCGACGCGATGCTCGCCCAGGGCGTGCACCTGCCGCCGTCGTCGTTCGAGGCCTGGTTCGTCTCCGCGAGTCACGACGACGAGGCCGTCGCGCACATCGTCGAAGCGCTGCCGACCGCGGCGCGCGCCGCGGCGTCCACAGACTCGGCTGCGACACTGTGAGCATGTCCGAGCACGCCACCTCCGATCCGTCGCGGACGCCGCAGCCGTCGCTCGCTGCCGTCAGCGAGCCGCGGGTGCCCGTCACGACGCTCGTGCACCTCGTGCGCCACGGCGAGGTCCACAACCCCGAGAAGGTGTTGTACGGGCGCCTCGATGGATACCACCTCTCTGAGCTCGGGCACGAGATGGCCGAGTTGACGAGCCAGTGGTTGGCGCCACGCGACGTCACGCACCTCGTCAGCTCGCCGCTCGAGCGAGCGCAGGAGACGATGGCGCCGATCGCCGACAAGCTCGGTCTGCCCGTCACGCTCGACGAGCGTGTCATCGAGGCAGGCAACGACTTCGAGGGCATGACGGTGGGCTCGAACCCCAAGCAGCTCATGCAGCCGCGCTTCTGGCCGAAGCTCACCAACCCGTTCCGCCCCAGCTGGGGCGAGCCGTACGACGAGATCGCCGCGCGCATGGATGCGGCGATCCGTGATGCTCGTGATGCGGCATCCGGGCACGAGGCCGTCATCGTCAGCCACCAGCTGCCGGTGTGGACGGCGCGTCGTTTCGCCGAGGGCAAGCGCCTGTGGCACGACCCGCGCTCGCGCGAGTGCACGCTCGCGTCGGTGACGACGATCGAGTTCATCGACGATGAGATCACCGACGTGCGCTACACCGAACCCGCCGGCCGGTTGCTCGCCGCCTCGACGAATGCGGTGGGAGCATGAGCAGCAGCATCACCCGGCGCGCCGCCGCCGTCATCGCTGCCGGTGCTCTGACGTTCGGTGCGACGGCGTGCGGTGACGGCAAGAACGACGAGATCAGCAAGCAGGCGCAGGACCAGAAGGGCTACGTCGGCGGCGACGGAACCGTCGAGGAGCTTCCCGCAGCCAAGCGCGACAAGCCCGTCACGTTGAGTGGCAAACTGCTCGACGGCACCGACTGGAACGTGGAGCAGGCTCGCGGCAAGGTTGTCGTGCTCAACGTCTGGGGCGCCTGGTGCGGCCCGTGCGGGGCCGAGATGCCGCACCTGCAGAAGGCGTGGCAGTCGTACGAGAAGGCGGGCAAGAACGTCGTGTTCATGGGCATCGACCAGCGTGACTCGAACGCCGTCGCCAGTTCGACCCTGAAGAAGTGGGGCGTCACGTACCCGTCCCTGGCCAATGACGACGGCGCCAACCTGCAGGGCCTTCAGCGCAAGGTCTCCGCGACCCCGACGACGCTCGTGCTCGACGCGCAGGGCCGCATCGCCGCGCGCGTCAGTGGGGCGACGACGGAGACGACGGTGCGCAACATGGTCGACAAGGTGCTGGCGGAGAAGGCTTGATCGCGTTGCTCGCGGCGAGCGACTCGCCGAGACAGATCGTCGCGGACGGCGCGTTGCCGCTCGCGATGTTCTTCGCTGCCCTCGCGGGGCTCGTCTCGTTCGCCTCGCCGTGCGTGCTGCCACTCGTACCAGGCTTCCTCGCCTACGTGACCGGCCTGACCGACGAGAAGCGTCGCACCCGCATCATCCTCGGCGCGTGCCTGTTCGTCCTCGGCTTCTCCGTCGTGTTCGTCGGCCTGCAGGCCGCGCTGTCGTTCTTCGTCGACACCGTCGGCGCCCACGACACGCTGCTGCTGCGCGTCGGCGGGGTGTTAGTCATCGTCATGGGCCTGCTGTTCCTCGGCGTGCTCGGCCAGCGCGGATTCACCGTGCGCTGGCGCCCGGCCGCGGGGCTGCTCGGCGCTCCGCTGCTCGGCGCCGTGTTCGCGCTCGGCATGTCGCCGTGCGTCGGGCCGGTCTACGGCGCGATCCTCGCGGCCAACACCGCACTCGGATCGAGCGGCGTCAACGGGCGCGGGTTGCTGCTCACCGCCTGCTACAGCCTGGGCATCGGCATCCCCTTCATTCTCATCGCGGCCGGCTGGAGCCGCGCCGAGCGCGCCTCGAAGTGGTTGCGCGCGCGGCATCGTCCGATCCAGCTCGTCGGCGGCGGCCTCATGATCGCCATCGGCGTGCTCATGGTGACGGGTCTGTGGAACTCGCTCATCGCCGACATCCAGACCCATCTCGTCAATCAGTTCGAACCGGTGATCTAGTGGCCAAGACGTCAGACAACCCCGAACCCGGCGCGTTCCGCGTCGACGACGCTGCTCACGGCGAGGCATCCATGGGCGGTGCGGCGCGCGACGACGTGCCCCGTGACGATGCGGCCGACGCAGACTCGACGAAGACGTCCTCGCGGGACGATCGGGCGACGGTGACGCAGCCGCGTCTCGGGTTCCTCGGCGGCCTGCGCTGGTTCTGGCGGCAGTTGACGAGCATGCGCACGGCGCTGTTCCTGTTGCTGCTCGTCGCGGTCGGGGCCGTGCCGGGCTCGATCTTCCCGCAGCACTCGATCGACGAGCAGCGTGTCACGCAGTACCGCCTCGATCATCCGGATCTGGCGCCGTGGCTCGACCGGCTCGGCATGTTCAACGTCTACAGCTCGCCGTGGTTCGCCGCCATCTACCTTCTGCTGACTGTGTCGCTCGTCGGCTGCATCATCCCGCGCGTCCGGGTGCACTACAAGGCGATGCGGCAGGGCCCGCCCGCGATGCCCCGCCGCCTCTCACGCCTTCCCGCGCACCGCGAGGTGACGCTCGAGGCGACCCCCGAGCAGGTCATCGCCGCGACGCGTACCGTCCTGCGGCGCAAGCGGTTCGCGCTGCGCAAGGGCACGGGCGAGTTCGAGGTCGCCTCCGAGGGCGGCATGCTGCGCGAGACGGGCAACCTGCTGTTCCACCTCAGCCTCATCGGCATCATCGTCTCGGTCGCGGCCGGGCACGTCTGGGGCTGGCGCGGTGACGTCATCGTCCCCGAGGGCAGCGGTTTCGCCTCGACGCCGTCGCGCTACGACACCCTGAAGCTCGGGCCGTGGGTCGATGCGGAGCAGGACATCCCCGACTGGGCGCTCAAGATGAACACGCTCAAGGTGATGTTCGAGAGCAACGTCGACCCGACGAGCAGCCAGTGGGGTCAACCGCGCGACTTCACCGCCGACGTCGACTACCGGGAGTCGGCGAACAGCGCGTGGAAGAAGGACACGATCAAGGTCAACCACCCGCTGAAGGTGGGAGGCGGCGAGGTGTACCTGCTCGGCAACGGCTACGCCCCGAAGATCACGTTCAAGGACGCGAAGGGCAACGTCCTGTATGACGAATCCACGCCGTTCCTGTCGATCGACAACAAGTACAAGTCGACCGGCGCATTCAAGATCTCGGGCGCCTCACCGAAGCAGATCGGCCTCACCGGCTTCTTCCTGCCGACGGCCTACCTCGACCCGAACCTGGGCCCGAGCTCGGCCTTCCCCGACGCCAAGGCGCCGGCGCTGTACCTCACGGCGTTCACGGGCGACCTGTACCCGAACGGTCGCCCGCAGTCGGTGTTCAGCCTCGACACCGGCACGATGACGCAGCTCAAGGACGAGAAGGGCCAGCCGGTGCGTCTGCAGCTCGCCCTCGGCCAGACGGTGCAGCTGCCGAACAACCTCGGCTCCGTGACGTTCGACGCGGCGCCACGGTGGGCGGGGCTGTCGATCCGTCACGACCCCGGCAAGGGGCCGGCCCTGCTGTTCAGCGTCCTCGCACTCGCCGGCCTCGTGCTTTCGCTGACGATCCGTCGTCGGCGCGTGTTCGTCCGCGTCCGTCCCGCTACGGATGGTGACACCGACGCGCGTACAGTGGTTGAGATCGGTGGGCTCGCCAAGGGTGAGGATCCTCGTCTCGCGCTGGCGGTCGACGACATCCTCGAACGCATCAGCCGCGCGGCGGCCCCCACCACGAAGACGACAGGTAAGGCATGATGTCCGCTTTCGCATTCATCGACGAGGCGCACAGCACCCTCGCGCAGAACTCCACGCGCGCCGTGTATGCGGCCGCGCTCGTCCTCACCCTCGCGATGCTCTCGTTCTGCGTCGACCTCGCCCAGGCCCCCGGCCGTCAGGCGCGGGCCGGACGTCGAGGCGCGGCCGATGAGGCTGCCGTCGAGGCCGGCGCGGAGAGCGCGGTGGAGGCCGACGCCGTGAGCGCCGAGGCCACGAGCGCCGTCGCGGCAGCGACGTCGACGGCTGGCGTCGGCGGTGCGACGGCGGTGCTCGAACGCACCCGCGAAAGTCGTGACCTCGACGGCGACGGCACCCCCGACGTCCCGGCCGACGGTCACAAGCGTCAGTGGGCCGGCACCGGCATGGCGCTGACGTGGCTTGGTGCCGCGTTCCTCACCGCAGGCATCGTCATGCGATCGCTCGCCGTGCACCGCCCGCCGCTGGGCAACATGTACGAGTTCGACCTCGCCGGCACCGCGTTCCTGCTCGTGTGCTTCCTGCTGTGGAGCCTGCGAAAGGACGTGCGCTGGCTCGGCGCGTTCGTCACGCTGCCCGCGACGCTGTTCCTCATCCTCGCGGCGAAGGTGTACTACACCGAGGCGAGCAAGCTCATGCCGTCGCTGCAGTCGTACTGGTTGTCGATCCACGTGACGGTCGCGACGCTGTCCGTCGGCCTGTTCACGATCGGCTTCGTCATCACAGCGCTGTACCTCGCCCAGAAGACGCGCGAGGAGAGGGGCAAGAGCGGCGGTTTCCTGCGCTCGCTGCCCGATTCGGAGACCCTCGACCGCCTCGCCTACGGCGTGCACATCATCGCGTTCCCGCTGTGGATGTTCACCGTCCTGTGCGGCGCCATCTGGGCGCAGGAGGCCTGGGGTCACTACTGGAACTGGGACCCGAAGGAAGTGTGGTCGCTCGTCATCTTCATCGTCTACGCGGCCTACCTGCACAGCCGCGTGACGGTCGGGTGGAGCGGACGCAAGGCCGCCGCCGTCGTCCTCGTCGGCTTCGCGTGCATCCTCATCAACTACGGCGTCGTCAACGTGTTCTTCGTCGGCCAGCACTCCTACTCGGGGCTGTGATCGGCTGATGGCACCTGTCGCTCGTTACACCGTTCTGCGCATCCTCGTCTTCTTCGGCTGCGTGTGCCTGGGCTACCTGTGCGGGCTGCGCAGTTTCCTGCTGCTCATCGTCGCGGCGCTCGCGTCGACGGCGATCAGCTTCTTCGCGCTCAACCGCTTCCGTCAGGAGACGGTCGACGTCGTCGAAGATCGCGTCGAGAAGCGTCGTGCCCGTGCGCAGCAGATGCGTGAGGCCGAGGACGTCGAAGAGGACTGATCGACGCTCGATCCGCACCGGGCCCCTGACGGGCCGGGCGTGCTGGTCGCGGACGAATGATGACGAAGGCCGGCCGTCCCCGAGGGGGCGGCCGGCCTTCGCGTGTGTTTGAAGTCTTTGTCGTCGTTGCTGCTGTCGTCGTCGGATTGGCAGCGGATGACGGCGTGGTGGGCGCTGCAGCCGTCAGGGCCGTCAGTGCATGAGGTGCGCGGCGTAGAGGCCGCCGCCGAGGAGCAGGCCGTAGAGCAGCTGGTAACGGCCGGTGCCGGCGAGGGCCGGCACGAGGTCGCGGCCCGTGGCGCCGCGCATGACGCGCAGCACCGGCGGGATCGCGGCGATGAGGGCGACGAAGCCCGCCGCAGCGGCGACGTGGAACAGCGTGCACACCGCGACGGCGGCGACGGACACGGCGATGAGCAGGACGTAGAACGTGCGGGTGGCCTTGTCGCCGAGCCGCACGGCGAGGGTGTGCTTGCCGGCTTCGACGTCCGTCGGGATGTCGCGCAGGTTGTTCGTCACGAGGATCGCGCAGGCGATCGCGCCCACGCCGATGCTGCCCGCCCACGCGGACGGCGACAGCGTGTGGGCCTGCGTGTACGTCGTGCCGAGTACCGCGACGAGGCCGAAGAAGACGAAGACGAAGACCTCACCGAGCCCCATGTAGCCGTAAGGGCGCTTGCCGCCGGTGTAGAACCACGCCGCGAGGATGGCGGCGGCGCCGACGAGCAGCAGCCACGGCGTGTTCGACAGCGTGATGAGCGCGAGGCCGACGAACGCGGCGACGAAGAAGCACCCGAACGCGGCGAGCTTGACGTTGCCCGGGTTCGCAAGGCCTTGACCGACCAGGCGCACCGGGCCGACGCGGTCCTCGTCGGTGCCGCGGATGCCGTCGGAGTAGTCGTTGGCGTAGTTGACGCCGATCTGGAGGAACAGCGCGACGATGAGCGCGAGCAGCGCATAGCCGGGGTTGGCCTTCTCCATCGCGTAGGCCGCGCCCGTTCCGACGAGGACGGGGGCGATGGCGGCGGGCAGCGTGCGGGGGCGCGCGCCCTCGACCCATTGGTTCAGGGTGGCCATGTGCGGGATGTTCTCCAGGTCGTGTGGGCCGGGGCTCCGGCGATCTAGCGGGGGTCTCGTAGATTGTGCCACTCGGGCGAGCAGGCGATGAGCGCGCGATCGGGCTTGCCGACGCCCGTCAGCGGGATCGTCTCGAGCACGCGAGCCATGGCCGGGACGGCGTACGGCGGCAACGCCTTTCGGCACTCACCCATGAGACGCGCGAGGACGTCATCGGTTGCCTCGCGACGTTCGGTCGTGACGACAGCCACAGCGACGCACTGCCCCCAGCGCTCGTGCGGGCGGGCGACGACGACGGCGTCACGGATGCCGTCGACACCGCGGACGACGTCCTCGACGACGCGCGGACTCACCTTGTACCCGCCGGTGTTGATGACGTCGTCGATGCGCCCCTCGATGTGCAACGCGCCGTCGAAGCGTCCGAGGTCGTCGGTGAAGAACAGCGTCGCCTCGCCGGGTGTCGCCTCGCTGCGTCGGCGCTCTGACAGGCCCGTGGGGGCAGATTCGCGGGACGCGTCGCCGTCGGGTGCGGAGTCGACGGGCGATGAGTCGATCGTGGGCCTGGCGAGAGTGCGTGCGGCGACGAACGTCGCGGCCGATCGTTCGGCGTCACCGAGGTAGCCACTCGCCAGCGTCGGGCCGGACAGGGCGATGCGACCGAGGCCTTCGTCGTCAGCGTCGAGGACGTGGACGCCGACGCCCGCGAGGGGGACGCCGTCGTAGACGCAGCCGCCGGCCGTCTCGCTCGAGCCGTACGTCGTCACGATGGCGAGCCCGGCGTCGCGGGCGCGCGACTGCAGGTCGGGGGGCGTCGCGGCGCCCCCGACGAGGATGCTGCGGTAGCGCCGTGCCGCCTCGAGAGCGCGCACGCCGACGGGGTCGTCGCGCTCGGCGGCGTCGAGGACGTCACGCAGCTGCGTCGGGACGAGGCTCGTGTGGATGGGGGAGAAGGGCGGCGCGTTGCGGGCGACGAGCGTCGTGGCCCTGGTGAACCGCTCGAGCGACCAGGCGTCCATGACGATCGGTGTCGTGCCCGCGATGAGTGAACGCACGATGACCTGCGTGCCCGCGATGTGATGCGGCGGCAGCGGAAGCAACCACGTACCCGCGCCGATGCGCTCGTGGGTCGCGGTGGCGCTCGCGATGAGCGCGTCCTTCGTCAGCATCGCGCGCTTCGGGGTGCCGGTGGATCCGCTCGTCGAGACGACGAGCGCGAGGCGTTCGGGCGCGTCGGTGGGGTGACGCGGGACGTCTGGGGCCGGAGTGCCCGCCTCGTAGGGCGCGAGGGCCGGGCCGGTTCCGGCGAGCGCGGCATCGAGGGCCTCGTAGTAGGGCGTGATGTCGGCGCGGTCGACGGCGAACGGCACCAGCTCAGGCATGACGTGCACTATACGACGCGCCCGGCAGAGCCAGGTGAGGTGCCTCGCGCCGGCGGACGTCAGGTGCGGGGTGCGGCCAGGACGGGCAGGATGGGGTCATGACTGAGCGCAAGGTGGCAGTGGTGACGGGTGCGAGCAGCGGGATCGGGCGGGCATCGGCTCGCGCTCTCGCGGCGAGGGGGTACGACGTGGTGTGCGCGGCGCGCCGACTCGACCGGGTGGAGGAGCTCGCCCGGGAGATCGACGGGCGCGCCGTCCAGTGCGACGTGACGAACGTCGACGACGTGAAGAACCTCGCCGCTCAGGCCGGCTCGCGCGTCGACGTGCTCGTCGCGAACGCCGGTGGCGCGTTCGGTGCCGAGCCCGTCGCGACCGCGAACCTCGACGACTGGCGCCGCATGTACGACGTCAACGTCATCGGAACCGCGGCGACGATCCAGGCGTTCCTGCCGGCGCTCGAGGCGGCACACGGCGTCATCATCACGATCGGGTCGACGGCCGGCATCGTCAGCTACGAGGGCGGCGCCGGGTACTGCGGTTCGAAGCACGCCGTGCGCGCGCTCATGGGGGCGTTGCGCCTGGAGCTGTTCGACAAGCCGGTGCGCGTCTGCGAGATCGACCCCGGCATGGTGAAGAGTGACGAGTTCGCGCTCGTCCGCTTCGGCGGTGATGCCGACAAGGCCGCGGCCGTGTACCAGGGCGTCGAGGCGCCGCTGACGCAGGACGACATTGCCGACGCCGTCGCCTACATCGCCGAACTGCCGGAGCACGTCAACATCGACCAGATGGTCGTGCGTCCGCGCGCCCAGGCCGCGCAGCACAAGGTGCACCGCACCTCCTGACGCTCTCGCCCGCCGGTCCACAGATGGGGCACGGTGGGTCGAGCGCGGCGCGTGCGGGACGAGCGGTCGGGGCTGGGGATGAGCGGTCGGGGCTGGGTGACGACGCTGCCAGGGCCCCGTCTGCATGCCACCGGTTCACGGGCTGAGCCCGTCTGGCGACGCGTTGCGGCGCGGCCGTATCGTGGCGCCCGTCAGCAGTGGTGACCGCGGCGCGGTCACTGTCGTGAGAACCCGGGTTTGCGGCGGCCCACAGATGTTCAGGAGCTTCGGTGGCCCCGTCACGGTTTTCCTCATCCAGCGTCATGTCCTCCTCGACGGCCCCGGCCGTCCTCATGGTCATCGGCTCGTGCACATCCCTGCAGTTCGGCGCGAGCCTCGCGACGCAGCTCTTCGGCCCGCTCGGAGCGACGGGCGTGACGACGCTGCGGCTCGGTCTCGCCGCCGTCATGCTGGCGCTGGTGACGCGCCCGAGGGTGCGCACCTGGACGCGTTCGCAGTGGACGGCTGTCGCCGCGTTCGGCCTCGCTCTCGCAGGTATGAACGGGATGTTCTACGAGGCGATCGCGCGCATTCCTCTCGGCCCGGCGGTCGCCATCGAGTTCCTCGGCCCGCTCGGGCTGGCCGCGATCCTGTCGCGCAAGCTCAAGGACTTCGCCTGGATCGTGCTGGCGCTCGTCGGGGTCATGATCCTCGGTTTCGATGACGCAGGTGGTTCGCTCGACCTCGTCGGCGTCGCGTTCGTCCTCGGCGCGGGGTTCTTCTGGGCGCTGTACATCCTCGCGAGTGAACGCGTCGGGGGAGCGGTCGACGGCGCGGGTGGCCTCGCGATGGCGCTTGTCGTCGGCACCATCGCACTCGTCCCGTTCGGCGCACAGGGTGCCTGGACAGGGCTGACGGACGTCCATTACCTCGCGCTCGCCATCGGCACCGCGTTCCTCGCCTCCGTCGTCCCGTATGCGCTCGAGCTGTCTGCGCTGCGACGGCTGCCGAAGGCCGTGTTCGGGGTGCTGCTCGCCCTCGAACCCGTCATCGCGGCGCTCGCGGGTTGGCTGCTGCTCGATCAGGGCTTCGGTGCGACGCGCGCGCTTGCAGTGCTCCTCGTCGTCATCGCCGGCGCGGGGTCGGCCATCACGGCGTCACGGCGTGACGCGACGGCCGGCGTCGCCGCCGAACATGCTCCTGACGAGCTCGCCGCGTCCATCCACGGAGGGTGACGACGCCCGCGACGGTCGGTGCCGGCGGGCATGCTCCTGCCGAGTTCGCCGCCGTCCATGACGACCGGCACTCTGCCACGGCCAGTAGCGAATGTGGACGAAATTCACGGAGGGGGACGAAAATCGCAGGGGTGCACGGGGCCTGCGGGACCGCCACCGTCGCCCTTCGAGTGGCGCGATGGGGTCGTCACCGCCGCGTCCTAGACTGACGGCATGAGTGAGACCACCCCTGACGAAGCCGTCCGGCAGCCCGAGAACCCCTTCGACCCGAGCGCGTGGACCGCCGTCGAGGGGTTCGAGGATCTCACCGACATCACGTACCACCGCAGTCGCGAACTCGGTTGTGTGCGTGTGGCGTTCGATCGTCCCGAGGTGCTCAACGCCTTTCGTCCGCACACCGTCGACGAGTTGTATCGCGTGCTCGATCACGCGCGCCGCACGCCGGACGTCGGCGTCGTCCTGCTCACCGGCAACGGCCCCGGGCCCGAGGGCACCGGCAGCGCCGGCAAGTGGGCGTTCTGCTCGGGCGGCGACCAGCGCATCCGTGGCCGCTCCGGCTACCAGTACGCGGCCGATCCAACGGGTGACGACTCCGCGAGCGGCGTCGACGAACTGCGTGTCAAGGCCGAAGGTGGGCGTCTGCACATCCTCGAGGTGCAACGGCTCATCCGCACCATGCCGAAGATCGTCATCTGCCTCGTGCCCGGCTGGGCCGCCGGTGGCGGGCACAGCCTCCACGTCGTGTGCGACATGACGATGGCCTCCCGCGAGCACGCGCGGTTCAAGCAGACCGACGCCGACGTCGGCTCGTTCGACGCAGGCTACGGCTCGGCGTACCTCGCGAAGATGGTCGGGCAGAAGTTCGCGCGCGAGATCTTCTTCCTCGGCCGCACCTACACCGCCGACGACATGCACCGGATGGGTGCGGTCAACTTCGTCTGCCCGCACGCCGAGCTCGAGAGCGAGGCCCTGCAGGTGGCGCGGGAGATCATGGCGAAGTCGCCGCAGGCACAGCGCATGCTGAAGTTCGCGTTCAACCTCACCGACGACGGCCTCATGGGCCAGCAGGTGTTCGCCGGTGAGGCCACGCGCCTCGCCTACATGACGGACGAGGCCGTCGAGGGCCGCGATCAGTTCCTCGAGAAGCGCGACCCCGACTGGTCGGGTTTCCCCTGGTACTTCTGAGAACCGCCAGGGCCGCCCGCGCCGCCTCCTGCTGAGGCCGGGGGCCGCCCTCTGCGCGCAAATGCACCCGGGTGCATTTGCGGGCAAGGTGAGGGCGCGGTCTTCGCGCATGGCGGGCCGGGCGTTCCACACGTGATCTGCGATGAGCGCGCACCCGCGGGGGTGCGCGCTCATCGCTTTGGTCCATGGTCCACAGAGGCAGAGGCAGAGGCAGAGGCAGAGGCCAGCCCCGTTCGCGGCATTCGAACTTTACCAACCGAAAGGTAAAGTAAAGCCCATGAGGCAGAGTTCACGTGAGGTCATCCTCGACGCGGCGCTCGCGCTGATGCGGCGTCAGGAGCCGGTGTCGCTCGACACGGTCGCGCACGCGGCCGGGCTGACGAAGCCGGGGCTGATGTACCACTTCAAGACGAAGGAAGCGCTCATGCTCGCGGTCGTCGATCGGGTGGCTGACGACCAGAAGCGCCAACTGGAGAAGCTCCTGGCGGACGTCGACCCCGTGTCGCCGTGGCCGCGGCTGACGGCGTACGTCCGATGGATGCTCGCGGGCGAGGTCGACGAAGCAGACCTCGCGATGATGGCCGATCCGCGCCTGCGCGAGGTCCTCACGCGCCGCTGGGAAGAGCACTTCGAGCCCTGGGTGGCGCTGCCCGAAGGTCTCGACCCGCAGACGCGGGCACGCCTCGAGGGTGCCCGCTTCATGGCTGAGGGGGTGTGGTTCACCGACGCCAGTGGCGCCCTACCCCTCGACGACGACGGCCGCTCCGGCGTGCAGGCACTCGCTGAACAGCTCCTCGCCCCTCAGACGCAGGGCGAGCGACACGCAGCGTCTTCGCACCAGGGGCATGCTGACGACGTCCGGCATGGGCGCCACATCGGAGATCGGCGCCGTCGACGATGACGCCCCTCACCACACGTCGCCACACGAACCCGACACGAAGCCCGGCAAGAAGATCAAGAACGTGAAGGAGGAGAAGGCGTGAAGAACTACCTGATGCTCGGATGCGCGGTCGTGTGCGAGGTCATCGGCTCGTCAGCGCTGAAGCGCGCGGAGCAGGAAGCCGCGTGGTTTCTGCTCACGCTCATCGCCGACCTCGTCGCCTTCGTCCTGTTGGCGTTGTTGTTGCGCCGGGGCATGGCACTCAGCGTCGTCTACGGCATCTGGGGCGCGCTCGGCGTGGCGCTCACGGCATTCGTCGGGACGGTGCTTTTCGGCGAGCCCTTCACGCTGATGATGGGTTGCGGCGTCGCACTCGTCATCGGGGGCGTGATCATGGTCGAGGTCGGCTCCGACTCCCAAGCGCCGGCCGAGGACGGTTCGAGCGCGACGATGAACGAGGTGCGCGCGTGAGCTACATCTTCCTCGTCAGTGCGGTCATCAGCGAGGTGATCGGCACGGCCTTCATGCGCGTCGCAGCGCAGGGGCGGGCCCGGTACTACGCCGTGGTCGGGGTCGCTTACACCCTGGCGCTGTACCTGCTCGTGCGCACTCTGAGTGAAGGCATGGGCATCGGTGTCGCGTACGGCATCTGGGCCGCCGCAGGCGTCGCGCTGACGGCACTCGTCAGCCGGTTCGTGTTCAAGGAGCCCATCACTCGCATGATGTGGTGCGGAATGGCCCTCATCTCAGTCGGCGTCGTGCTCATCGAGGGCGGCGCGCACGCCTGAGGCCCTCGACGTCGTCGCTCTGGAACCGGCGTTGCCGACGATGAACGCACCGGACGATCCGTGATCGTCCGGTGCGTTCGTCATGTTCTGCGGTGCGTCAGGTCTGCGACCATGATCGTGTCGCGCCGAAGACGGTCGAGCCGTCGAGGTCGGCGAGCGACACCCCCGCGAACGTCGTCGCCGCGTCGCTCGTCTGCCAGCGGAAGCGGTACTCGTCCGACATGGCCGCCCCGGCGATGGCCTCGCCCGCGCTCTCGGCGCTCTGGGCGTTGGCGAAGGCGCCCTCGGTGCGCTTCATGTACGC
Organism: Dermacoccus sp. GAS27A; assembly: GCF_044909235.1. Classification (NCBI taxonomy): domain Bacteria; kingdom Bacillati; phylum Actinomycetota; class Actinomycetes; order Micrococcales; family Dermacoccaceae; genus Dermacoccus; species Dermacoccus sp. GAS27A. Next base: position 15,947 of record NZ_JBIYDW010000015.1, read on the forward strand.
CGCGAGCAGGTCGGCGTACGGCCCCGCGTCCTCGCGCTGGACGTTGTCGACGAAGTTCGTCGCGACGGCAGCGGGTTCGATGACGCTGACCTTGATGTCGAACGCCGCGGCGACCGTCGACAGCGACTGCATGAAGCCCTCGACGGCGAACTTGGCTCCGCAGTAGGCGTCGGCGAACGGCTGACCGACGGCGCCGCCGACCGACGTCACCGTCAGGATCGTGCCGGACGTGGCCTTGCGCATGTGCGGCAGTGCGGCTTGCGTCAGTGCGACGGCCGAGAAGTAGTTCGTCTCCATCTGCTCCTTGATCGTCAGCATGTCGAGCGTCTCCGCCGTACCGACGCACCCGCGCCCCGCGTTGTTGACGAGCACGTCGAGTCGCCCGTACTGCTCGACGACCGCATTGACGAGCTTCTCGCCCGCGCCATGATCGGTGACGTCGAGTTCACGGACGTCGAGCGTGACGCCCGCCTTGGCCGCCGTCTCGTTGAGCTCGCCCGCCTTGTCGAACGAACGAACCGTCGCGACGACCGTGGCGCCCGCCTTGGCGACAGCGATGGCGGCATGCAGCCCCATGCCGCTGGAGGTTCCGGTGATGAGCGCGATCTTCGTCATGACGCCATTGTGTGCCCGCCTCCTGAACACGAGCGAATCGGTCGAGTAGGAGCGGCAGGATGCGCCGATTCGACCCTGCCGCTCGTGTTCGCGGGGGTGCTGCGCGCGAGTCTGGGAAGCGCCGCCCGCGCATGGCCGTCAGATGGCATGAAGGCAGTTCATGTCCCGGGCTGGACGCGCGGGCCTGCACGTGGCGTAAGGGCGGTTCGTGTCCCGGGGCCTGCATCGCGGAAGCTGCTGCGACGATAGGGGGCATGAACGCGCGGCCTCTTGAACTGCCCCTCTCGTCGCTCGATGAGCTGCTCGATGGGTTCGAGGTCGTCTCGATTCCGCTCAACACGCGCTTTCGTGGTGTCGAGCATCGCGAGTGTGCCTATCTTCAGGGGCCTTGTGGTGCAGGAGAATTCGCGCCGTTCCTCGAGTACGGGCCGGCCGAGGCGTCGCGCTGGCTCGCGGCTGCGATCGAGGCGGCGTACCTCGGGTGGCCCGAGCCGGTGCGCGCGACGGTGCCCGTCAACGCGACCGTCCCGGCTGTTCCCGCCGGCGCCGTCGCCGGGGTGCTCGCCCGGTTCGATGGGTGCCGCACCGCGAAGGTCAAGGTGGCCGAGCGGGGCCAGAACCTCGACGACGACGTCGCCCGCGTCGCCGCCGTCCGTGACGGCCTCGGCGCCGACGCGAAGGTGCGTCTCGACGCGAACGGCGGATGGGATGTCGACCAGGCCGTCGCCGCGATCACACGACTGGCTGCGTTCGACCTCGAATACGTCGAGCAGCCCGTCATGCCCGTCGAAGATCTGGCGCGCGTTCGGAAGACGCTCGCGCGCAACGGAATCGACGTTCTCATCGCCGCCGACGAGTCGATCCGCAAGGCCGACGACCCGATGCGCGTCGTCGAGCTCGAGGCCGCTGATTTAGCGATCGTCAAGGTCGCGCCGCTCGGGGGAGTGCGCGCGGCGCTGCGCATCGCAGACGAGACAGGCCTCCCGATGGTCGTCAGTTCGGCGCTCGATTCGAGCCCCGGCATGGCGGCAGGCGTGGCGCTCGCGGCTGCTCTGACCGAGCTCGATCACGCGTGCGGCCTCGGCACGATCAACCTGCTCGACGGCGACGTCATCGCCGACCCCCTCGTCCCTCGTGACGGGACGATCGACGTAGCTCGCGCCGCCGCCGCGCGCCACCTCGACCCGACGTGCGTCGAGCGTCACCGCGCGAGCCCCGAGCGCCAGCAGTGGTGGCGCGAGCGACTGATCGCGAGCTACCAGCACCTGAAGCGCGGCGCCTGACCGACGCTCACCACCTGACCGACGCAGACTGCCTGACCGACGCTCGGCGCGGGTTCGTCATGCCCCGGTCAGAGCTGCGAGCCGGCATGGCGGGGTTTCGGCCCTCAGGGGCACCGCTGGGAGCTGTAATTCCGCATGGTGGGGTTGCAGCTCCTAACCGACAGCCGGCCGGCTCACACGGCCACGCCCCCCACGCAGCCAGCGCCACCCACTCAATCGGCGCCACTCACTCAATCGGCGCCACTCACGCAGGCAGCGCAGCGCGTCATCAGACGAACGGCCGCAACCGCTCGTGCAGCGCGGCGTCGGCCGTCACGAGCAGCGGCTTGGGTGTCAGTTCGTAGCGCGGGTCGTACGGCGAGCCGTCGGCGTAGGCGGAGACGCCTCCCGCCTCGCGGATGAAGAGCGCGCCGGGCGCGTGGTCCCACGGCTTCGTCGTGACGTACAGGATGTAGTCCGCGCCACCCGAGGCGATCTGGGGGTAGTCGACCGCGCAGCACACCCACGACAGCCCGAGCGGCGGCAGCCCGTCGAGTGATTCGCCGATGCGCGTCTGACGTGACGTCACGCCCTTGGGGGCATTGCCGACGACGCGCGGCTCGATGTGCACCCCGTCGAGGAAGGCGCCCTTGCCCTTCTCCGCGACGTACGCGTGCCCGAGCTGCGGTTGCCACATCCAGCTGCGGACGATGTCGCCGCCGCGCATCTCGGCCACCATGACGCCGTGGTTGGGTGAGCCGTGGACGAAGTTCTTCGTGCCGTCGACGGGGTCGACCGTGAACCAGTGGCCGGCGGATTCGATGCGGTCGAGGATGCTCGGGTCGGCTGCGACGGCTTCTTCGCCGACGATCAGCGCGTCAGGGTAGGCCTTCTGCAGTTCGGCGGTGATGAACACCTCCGCCTCGCGGTCGGCGACGGTGACGAGGTCGCCCGGGTTCTTCTCGATCACCTCGTGCGAGGCGAGCGCCTCGAAACGGGGGTTGATGTAGGTCTCGGCGGCTTGCTGGAGCAGGGTCAGAACAGCCTGGGTATCCACGCCCTCATCCTAGGGAGTGACGCGACGTCCGACGAACCGCACGCACGAACGGCGCCGCGGCCTGGGCCGGGCGCCGTTCGTCAGCGTTTCTCGATGCGGCAGCGTTGCTCGCTTCGTCGGCGTGGTCGCGACGAGTTTCAGTTGTCAGGGTTGTGGTCGACGATGTCGCCGGCTTCCTTGGCGAGGGCCTTGGCGCGCTTGCGGTGCTTGACCCACTCGAAGATCATCGGCAGCACGCTGACGAGGACGACGACCATGATGGCGGCGTCGATGTTCTTGCCGAGGCTCGGGAAGGCGCGGCCGAGGAAGAACCCGGCGAACGTCACGACGAGCACCCACAGCACGGCACCGATGGCCGACCAGGTGAAGAAGCGTTTGCGGTCCATGTGGCTCGCGCCCGCGACGACGGTGATGAACGTGCGGACGATGGGCACGAAGCGTCCGATGACGAGGGCCTTGTTGCCGTGCTTGTCGAAGAACGCGTTCGTCTGGTCGAAGTACTTCTTCTTCAGCACCCTGCCGTCGCGTTCGTACAGGGGTGTGCCGACGATCCGCCCGATCTCGTAGCCGACGACGTTGCCCGCGAACGCGGCGACGCACAGAGCCGGCAGCGAGACGTAGAGGGGGATGTCGAAGCCGCTCGTGGCAGACGTCGCGGTGAACATGCCGATCGCGAACAGCAGCGAGTCGCCGGGCAGGATCGGGAACAGGAGCCCGCATTCGATGAAGACGATCGCGAGCGAGATCCAGAAGAACGCGCCGCCGAAGTGGGCGAGCAGGTAGTTCGGATCCATGAACTGAGGGCCGAGGGCATGCATCACGAGGCCGAGCCTACCGGCGGGCGATAAGAAACTGCTGAGACGCGCGGGTGAGGCACGGCGCGTCACGCGGACGATGGTGAACTCGTCGCGCCCGCCTACGCTGACGGCCATGGCAGACGTGGACGGGGCGAAACAGATCGACGACGGCGACGCACAACACCGCCGTGCTGACGCCGGGGGCGCGGACGAGGTCGGCGTCGGACCGTGGCAGGGCGCCTGGCCGAGCACACCCGACGGCTCGCTCGACCCGCGCTACGACCCCGAGCTGCTCGAGCACGGCGACCGCCGCAACGTCGAGGATCGTTTCCGCTACTGGCGGCACGACGCCATAGTCGAAGAGCTCGACACGGCGCGTCATGCGTTTCACGTCGCCGTCGAGAACTGGGAGCACGACTTCAACATCGGCTCCGTCATCCGCACGGCGAACGCGTTCAACGCCAAGGCTTTTCACATCGTCGGACGACGGCGCTGGAACCGTCGCGGCGCGATGGTGACCGACCGCTACCAGCACGAGTTCCACCACCCCACGGTCGACGACCTGCTCGCCTGGGCCGCCACGGCCGGGCCCGTCGACGCCGCCGGCCACCCGATGCGCCTGCCCGTCATCGCCATCGACAACGTGGCGGGCAGCGTTCCGCTCGAGACGTTCGACCTGCCCGAGCACTGCGTCCTGCTCTTCGGCCAGGAGGGCCCGGGTGTGAGCGCTGACGCGCTCGAACGCGCCGACGCCGTCCTCGACATCGCCCAGTTCGGTTCGACGCGCTCGATCAACGCGGGCGCCGCGGCCGCCGTCACGATGCACGCGTGGATCCGACGGCACGTGTTCGGCCAGCGTGTCGACGGCGACGCCCCTGGGAGCGCAATCGGAAGCAACCACGCGGACGCCGGCGACGCCCACCCCCGCGCCTGACGCGGCCGGAACTCGGGCGAAGCAAACTCCCGCCGCCCGCCCCGTTGCGCGACGCCCCGTGCGAGGATGGAGGCAGCGGGCCAGCCGCTCACGAAGTGCGCCCGAAACGCGTCATTGTTGTGCCAACACGAGAGGTGATGACATGCCCATCGCAACCCCCGAGATCTACCGCGAGATGCTCGATCGCGCGAAGAAGGAGGGCTTCGCGTACCCGGCCATCAACGTGTCGTCGTCGCAGACGCTGAACGCCGCCATCCGTGGCTTCGCTGAGGCCGGTTCGGACGGCATCATCCAGGTCTCCACCGGTGGCGCCGAGTACTTCTCGGGCCCGACGCAGAAGAACATGGTCGCGGGCGCGCTCGCCATGGCCGCGTTCGCTCGTGAGGTCGCCAAGCAGTACGACGTCAACATCGCCCTGCACACCGACCACTGCCCGAAGGACAAGCTCGACGGTTTCGTCCGTCCGCTGCTCGAGGCGTCGATCGAGAACGTCAAGAACGGTGGGGAGCCGTTCTTCCAGTCGCACATGTGGGACGGTTCGGCCGTGCCGCTCGAGGAGAACCTCGAGATCGCCCAGGAGCTGCTCGCCAAGTGCAAGGAGGCGAACATCATCCTCGAGATCGAGGTCGGTGTCGTGGGCGGTGAAGAGGACGGCGTCGCCAACGAGATCAACGAGCAGTTGTACTCGACGCCGGAGGACGCCATCGCGACCGCCCAGGCGCTCGGCGCGGGCACGGATGTGTACTACATGACGGCCCTGACGTTCGGCAACGTGCACGGCGTCTACAAGCCGGGCAACGTCAAGCTGCGCCCGTCCGTCCTCAAGGACGCGCAGGACGCTGTCAAGGCGAAGTTCTCCGAGGCGGAGGACAAGCCGTTCCACCTCGTCTTCCACGGCGGTTCGGGCAGCTCGCCCGAGGAGATCGCCGAGGCCGTCTCGTACGGCGTCGTGAAGATGAACGTCGACACCGACACGCAGTACGCGTTCACGCGCCCCGTCGCCGGCTGGATGCTCGGCAACTACGAGGGCGTCCTCAAGATCGACGGTGAGGTCGGCAACAAGAAGCTGTACGACCCGCGTGCCTGGGGCAAGGCCGCCGAGGAGGGCATGGCGAAGCGTGTCGTCCAGGCCTGCAACGAGCTCGGTTCGGCCGGCAAGAGCAAGGCCGCCAAGAAGGCCTGATCGCCTGACCCGCCGCTGAGGAACGGCCCGCCCCGAATGATCGGGGTGGGCCGTTCGCGTGTCAGGTATCAGACGTTGTCGCCGCCCGTGTCCTGCTGCGGGCCGCCGGTTTCGGTGCCGGTGTCGCCGGCGTCGGACCACACCCACGACGCGACGGCGGGGAGGTCCTCGCCGTTCTCGTAGGCGTAGGCGCGTGCCTCGAGGCGCAGGTCCTGCATCTCCTGACGCAGCCCCGCGCAGCGTGCACCGAGGCCGGGTACACGGTCGAGGACGTCGATGACGAGGTGGAAGCGGTCGAGGTCGTTGCGCATCACCATGTCGAACGGCGTCGTCGTCGTGCCTTCCTCGATGAACCCGCGCACGTGCAGGTTGCTGTGGCCGGTCCGGCCGTAGGTGAGGCGGTGGATGAGCCACGGGTAGCCGTGGTAGGCGAACACGATGGGCTTGTCGGGTGTGAAGATCGTGTCGAACTCGCGGTCGCTCAGCCCGTGCGGGTGCTCCTTCTCGGCCTGCAGGCGCATGAGGTCGACGACGTTGACGACGCGCACCTTCAGCCCCGGCACGCGCTCGCGCAGGATCTTCGCGGCCGCGAGCACCTCGATCGTCGGGATGTCGCCCGCGCAGGCGAGCACGACGTCGGGCTCCTCACCGTCGACCTCGGTGCCGGCCCATTCCCAGATGCCCAGGCCGCGCGCGCAGTGCCGGACGGCCTCGTCCATCGTGAGCCAGACGGGGTTGGGCTGCTTGCCCGCGACGACGACGTTGACGTACTGCTCGGTGCGCAGCACGTGGTCGAACGTCGACAGCAGCGTGTTCGCGTCAGCCGGCAGGTAGACGCGGATGACGTCGCTCTTCTTGTTGACGACGTGGTCGATGAAACCGGGGTCCTGGTGGCTGAATCCGTTGTGATCCTGACGCCACACGTGCGAGCTCAGCAGGTAGTTGAGCGACGAGATGGGTCGACGCCAGCCGATCTCGTTCGTCACCTTGAGCCACTTGGCGTGCTGGTTGAACATCGAGTCGACGATGTGGATGAACGCCTCGTAGCTCGACATGAGCCCGTGGCGGCCGGTGAGCAGGTATCCCTCGAGCCAACCCTGGCACTGGTGTTCCGACAGCATCTCCATGACCTGCCCGACGCGGCCCATCGGGTCTTCGGCGTCGTTGGGCTCGTACGCGCCCATCCACTGCTTGTTCGTCGTCTCGTAGACGGCCTGCAGCCGGTTCGACGCGGTCTCGTCCGGACCGAAGATGCGGAAGTTCTCAGGGTTCGCGGCTGCGACGGCGCGCAACCACTCGCCGAGCACCCGCGTCGACTCGGCGACCGAGGTGCCGCGCTCGTCGTCGCGGCCCGCGTCGACGGCGAAGTCGCGGAAGTCGGGCAGTTCGAGGGCGATGCGCAGTTCGCCACCGTTGGCGTAGGGCGTCGCGCCCATGCGCAGCTCGCCGTCGGGGGCGAGGGCCATGATGTCGTCGGCTGGGCGGCCGGCCTCGTCGAACAGCTCGTCGGGGCGGTAGCTGCGCAGCCACGCGTCGAGGTCGTGGAGATGTTCGTCGGTGTCGCGGGCGTTGGCGAGCGGCACCTGGTGGCTGCGCCAGTGACCCTCGGCGACCTTGCCGTCGATCGTCTTCGGGCCCGTCCAACCCTTCGGCGTGCGGAAGACGATCATCGGCCAGTGCGGACGCTCGGCGTTCTCGGCGCCCGCTTCGGCGGCCTCGGCCTTGATGCGGGCGATGTGGTCGAACACCTCGTCGAGCAGCGTCGCGAAACGGCGGTGGATCGAGATCGGATCCTCGTCGTCGAAGCCCGCCTCGAACACGTACGGCGTGTGGCCGTAGCCGCGCATGAGGGCATCGAGCTCCTCGTCGCTGATGCGGGCGAGCACCGTCGGGTTCGCGATCTTGTAGCCGTTGAGGTGCAGCACGGGCAGGACGACGCCGTCGGTGACAGGGTTGACGAACTTGTTCGAGTGCCACGACGTCGCGAGCGGCCCCGTCTCCGCCTCGCCGTCACCGATGACGGTGAACGCGAGCAGTTCGGGGTTGTCGAAGACGGCCCCGTAGGCGTGGCTGAGGGCGTAACCCAGCTCTCCACCCTCGTGGATCGAGCCGGGCGTCTCGGGTGCCGCGTGCGACGGGATGCCGCCGGGGAAGCTGAACTGCTTCACGAGCCGGCGCAGGCCCGCCTCGTCGAGCCCGACGTTCGGGTAGATCTGCGAGTACGTGCCCTCGAGGTAGGTGTTGGCGACCATGCCGGGGCCGCCGTGGCCGGGGCCGGTGACGTAGATCGTCGGCTGAGAGCGCTCGGCGATGACGCGGTTGAGGTGGGCGTAGAGGAAGTTGAGCCCGGGCGTGGTACCCCAGTGCCCAAGCAGGCGATGCTTCACGTTGTCGCGCGTCAGCGGCTCGCGCAGCAGGGGGTTGTCGAGCAGGTAGATCTGCCCGACCGACAGGTAGTTGGCGGCGCGCCACCAGCGGTGGATCGTCTCGAGAGTCGCGTCGGTGAGCTCGGTTCCGGGGGAGGGCTGCCAGGGGGTCGCGGTGCTGACGTGGAAGGTCATGCCTCCATTCTCGTCGTGCGGCACGAGCGATGAAAGGGGCTGGGACGTTGGTCCTGACGCTCGGTGGAGTCGGTCGGCGGCGTGAGGGGTGTGACGTGGGTGTTGCCGGCCCGCCGCGGCGGGGTTGTCGGGTGTCGATGCTTGAATGGCGGCATGGACAACCTTCTTGCCATTCCGGAGACCAAGCTCGACGTCGACCCCGCAGCCGAGAAGCTCGACCTCGGCGTCCACGCCCGCGACGTGGCCCGCATGTACCCGGCGAGTTCGCTCGTGTGGGCGACGCTCGCCGAGGACGCGCTGGGTGACGGCGAGGCTGTCGAGGCGTACGCCTACGCGCGCACCGGCTACCACCGCGGCCTCGATTCCCTGCGCCGCGCCGGGTGGAAGGGCCAGGGGCCCGTTCCGTGGGAGCACGAGCCGAACCGCGGTTTCCTGCGCGCACTCGCCGCGCTGAGCAAGGCCGCCGGCGAGATCGGTGAGGTCGACGAGCAGCGACGCTGCGCCGACTTCCTGCGCGACTCCTCGGCCACCGCGGCGCGTGAGTTGGGCGTCTGAGACGCGCTCGAGCGCCGCGTCCGAAAATGATGTCGGCGTGAGGGAACCGATCTCCTGATCGCGGCGTCTCAGATGTGACGATGCCCGATCAGGGAGCGCTCGCACCCGGTGCGTCGAATCGTCGTGCCTCTCGGGGCGCGGCTGTCGGCGCCCGATATCTCTGGGGGGATGAGCGAACGGGAAGCTCGGGCGTCGTCCGCCGCCTGGAACAGGGCGGGCGCGACGGGGGTGTGGCCGGGAGGGGCCACACCCCCGTCGCATGTCATCTGGCGGCCACGGCGCGCTAGCCTGACGGCGTGAATCCTCTCGCCGTCCTCGGCATCGACGACCTCGCCGAACAGCTCTACCGTCAGGTGCTGCGTGACCAGGCGCGACCGTTCGGTGTGTACGCCTCCCGACTCAACACCCCCGTCGGTGACGTCGAGGCAGCGGCTGAACAGTTGCGCGCGCTGCGTCTCGTGCGCATCACCGAGGACGGTCGTCCCTCCGCCGATCATCCGCGCGCCGGGCTCGAACGCGTCCTGTCGGCCGAGGAGGCGCGCCTCGCCGAGCGACGCCGCGACCTCGCCCGCCTGCGCGACGCCATCGATGGTTTCGCAGGCGACCACCGTGCGGGCCAGGAGCAGGCCGACCCCGCCGAGGCGGGTCGCGAGTACGTCGAGATCGACGGGCTCGGTGACGTCATGGAGCACCTGGCGGCATCGACCTCGGGCCCGATCCGGTTCACGCACACCGACGCGCTCGCCGTCAGCGCCGGGGAGCAGCCGGTGCTCGCGCGCCTCGTCGCCGACGGGCGCCTGCTGCGTGGCCTGCACGAGTTCGACGCCGCGAGCACGCGCAGCCTCGACGTCGTCGAGTGGGCGAACCTGGGCGAGGAGCAGCGCCTCGCGACGCACATCCCGAACGAGTTCGTCTGCTATGGAACGGATGCCGTCATCGCCAACACCGATTGGGGCGGCGAGGGTGGGCGGTACGTCGTGCTGCGTGACGCCGTCGTCGTGCGTGCGTTCGTCGAATTGTTCGACCGGATGTGGGCGGCCGCCTCCGGCGTCGACGACGGCGCGGAACCGACGTCGGAGCGTCTCGTCGAACTCATGCAGGCCGGGTTGAAGGACGAGGCGATCGCGCGGGCGCTCGGTGTCAGCCTGCGGACGGTGCGACGCCGCGTCGCGGCGCTCATGGAGGAGTGCGGTGTCGAGACGCGCTTCCAGCTCGCGGTGAAGCTCACCGAACGTGGCCTCACCGGCTTCGAGGGCTGACCAGGCACTCGATGGGGGCGCCCCGGGGCGTTCGGCGGGCGGCGCGTCGGCTCGCCTGCTGACGACGACGGCGACGGATGCGTGCCAGCGGGTAACCTTAGGCGGTAAGAGTTGGCGCCCGGTTCGTCGCTCGAGGCCGCCGCGCGCCGGGGGTCGAGCGTGGCGGGGGAGCGGCGTCAGCCCACCAGCTATGCAAAGGCAGTTGATACCGATGCCGGCAATCGTTCTCGTCGGCGCCCAGTGGGGCGACGAAGGCAAGGGCAAGGCCACCGACCTTCTCGGAAGCCGAATCGACTACGTCGTGAAGTTCAACGGCGGCAACAACGCCGGGCACACGGTCGTCATCGACGGTGAGAAGTACGCGCTGCACCTGCTGCCGTCGGGCATCCTGACCCCGGGTGTCACGCCCGTCATCGCGAACGGTGTCGTCGTCGACCTCGGCGTGCTGTTCGAGGAGATCGATGCCCTCGAGGCGCGTGGTCTCGACACGAGCAAGCTCGTCATCTCCTCGAACGCGCACCTCATCCCGCGCTACAACAAGGTGATCGACCAGGTCTCCGAGCGCTTCCTCGGCAATCGCAAGATCGGCACGACCGGGCGCGGCATCGGCCCGACGTACGCCGACAAGATGAACCGCATCGGTATCCGCGTGCAGGACCTTTTCGACGAGTCGATCCTGCGGCAGAAGGTCGAGGCGGCGCTCGAGACGAAGAACCAGCTGCTCGTGAAGACGTACAACCGTCGCGCGATCGAGGTCGACGAGGTCGTCGAGGATCTGCTGCAGTACGTCGAGCGGCTGCGCCCGATGGTGAAGGACACGTCGCTGCTGCTGAGCAAGGCGCTCGATGCCGACGAGGTCGTGCTGTGCGAGGCCGGTCAGGCGACGCTGCTCGACGTCGACCACGGCACCTACCCGTACGTGACGAGTTCGAACGCGATCTCGGCGGGCGCCTGCACCGGTGCGGGCATCCCGCCGACGCGCATCGACCGCGTCATCGCCATCCTCAAGGCGTTCACGACGCGTGTCGGTGAGGGCCCGTTCCCGACGGAGTTGCACGACGAGGTCGGCGGCCGCCTGCGCGAGATCGGCGGCGAGTTCGGCACCACGACGGGGCGCCCGCGCCGCATCGGTTGGCTCGACACCGTCATCGGGCGTTATGCGACGCGCGTCAACGGCGTCACCGACTTCGTCATCACCAAGCTCGACAACCTCGACACCTTCGACGAGATCCCCGTCTGCGTCGCGTACGACATCGACGGCGAGCGCGTCGAGGAGATGCCGGAGAACCAGACCGACTTCCACCACGCGAAGCCGATCTACGAGATGCTGCCGGGTTGGAACGCCAACATCACCGGGTGCCGCACGTTCGAGGACCTGCCCGAGAACGCGAAGCGCTACATCGAGTTCGTCGAGAAGCAGATCGGCGCGCGCGTCAGCGTCATCGGCGTCGGCCCGGGTCGTGACGAAGTCATCGTGCGTCACGATCTCCTGAACGACTGACGCTCGCATCCTCGCCGCAGGGGTCGACTCGCTGACGAGTCGGCCCCTGCGGCGCGTTCGTGTGCGTCCTGGCGTCGGCGGGCCGCCGGTAGGCTGAGTGTGTGGCGAGGGAAGCGATCCGACTGCAGTTCGGCAAGTACAACGGTGACGAGCACTGGGGGTTCGACGCCGTCGTTCTCGGTCGTGATGCGCAGGGGCTGTGGCTCGGGGTGACGGGTGGCACTCGTGTGGCACGACCCGGGCTCGAGTTCGCAGCGCACGGCGACTTCGTCGTCCTTGTTCCCGACGACGCCTGGTGGGTGGCCACCTTCAACACCGCTCCGGGCGGCAAGGACCATGACATCGACGTCTACGTCGACATCACGACGCCGACGACCGTCAACCAGGGTGAGGCGTTCACGCTCGACCTCGACCTCGACGTCGTCAAGCGCACGAACGGCGACCTCGACCTCGACGACGAGGACGAGTTCGAGCAGCACGCCCGCGAGATGAGCTACCCGCCGCGACTCGTGACGGCGGCGCGCGAAGCTGCCGACACTGTCATGGCGATGGTGCGTGACGGCGCCGCACCGTTCGACGGTTCGCACGAGACGTGGCTCGCGAAGCTCTGACGAGCCGCCGTCTGTTTCGGTTCACGGCCAGCTCGTCCGCCATCCTGCCGATGTCAGCGCGAAGAGCCCCCTGCGGGCGCGTCAGAACCACCCTGACCGGGCGCCTAAAATGAACCCATGACGACTGTGTTGCCTCCTGACGCCGACTGGGTTTCGCGACTTGCCGACGAGACGATCGCCGAAGCCGAGAAGCGTGGCACGAAGGTCGTCGTCGCCTCCGGCATCAGCCCCTCGGGCCCGGTGCACCTGGGCAACCTGCGCGAGGTCATGACGCCGCACCTCGTCGCCGACGAGATCCGTCGCCGCGGCATCGAGTGCGAGCACATCATCAGCTGGGACGACTTCGACCGCTACCGCAAGGTGCCGAACGTCGAGGGCGTCGACGCCTCGTACGAGCAGTACATCGGCATGCCGCTGACGCGCGTGCCCGCGCCGAAGGGCAGCTCGGCGAGCAGCTGGGCCGAGCACTTCCGCGCCCAGTTCGAGGAGGGCCTCGCCGCGCTCGGCGTTGTCTACCGAGGCATCAGCCAGAGCGAACAGTACGGCGCGGGCGCCTACACGGATCAGATCCTCTTCGCGATGAGCAAGCGCGACGAGCTCGACGCCATCCTCGCGCGCTACCGCACCCTGCCGAAGCCTGACGGCGACGCCGCCGGCAGCGGCAAGCCCGTCAAGGGCGGCAAGAAGGCGCCCGTGTTGTCCGAGGAGGAGCAGGCGGCAGCCGCCGAGGCGGAGGCCGGTTCCGGGGCGGCAGCCGAGGACGACGGCGGCAGCGCGTCCGGTTACTACCCGTACAAGCCGTACTGCTCGGCGTGCGGCACCGACTTCACCACCGTCACCGCCTATGACGACGCCACGCACGACCTCACGTACACGTGCCGCTGCGGGCACACCGAGACCGTCGACCTGCGGGAGCACCGCAACGGCAAGCTCGTGTGGAAGATCGACTGGCCGATGCGCTGGTCGGTCGAGAAGGTCGTCTTCGAGCCGTCGGGCGTCGATCACCAGAGCCCCGGTTCGAGCTTCGTCGTCGGCAAGGACGTCGCTCCGATCTTCGGGTGGGAGCGCCCGCTCGGCCCGATGTATGCGTTCGTCGGCATCAAGGGCATGGCGAAGATGAGCTCGAGCAAGGGTGGCGTGCCGACCCCGAAGGACGCGCTCGGCATCATGGAACCGGCCCTGCTGCGCTGGCTTTACGCGCGCAAGAAGCCGAACCAGAGCTTCACCGTCGCGTTCGACTCCGACGTGCAGCGCATGTACGACGAGTGGGACGCGCTCGTCGCGAAGGTCGCCGCCGACAAGGGCCAGCCCGGTGACGTCGCCGCCTACGTGCGCGCGTCGACGACGGCTGAGAAGGTGCTGCCCGCGACCGCGTACCCGGTCGCCTACCGCACCCTCGCGAGCATCACCGACATCACGACGGGTGACGAGACGCAGACGCTGCGCATCGTCGGCACGCTCGACCCGGCGAACCCCCCGTCGAGCCTCGACGCGCTGCGCCCGCGCCTGACGAACGTCGAGAACTGGGTCGCGCGCTACATGCCCGACGACGAACGCACGGTCGTGCGGGAGACGAAGAACGCTGACGCCCTCGCAGCCGCCAGCGACGAGCAGAAGACCGCCCTGCGCATCCTGCTCGACGGCCTCGACGTACCGGGCGAGCAGGGGCTGCCGCGCATCGAGGACGCGTGGTCGCTCGACGGGCTGACGACGCAGGTCTACGGTGTGCCGAAGGTGCAGATCGGCAAGGGTGCCGACTTCCGACCCGACCGCAAGGCCGACCCCGAGACGGCCGCAGCCCTCGGCGCGAGCCAGCGCGAGTTCTTCAAGCTGCTCTACACACTGCTCATCGACAAGGAGACCGGCCCGCGTCTTCCGACGCTGCTGCTCGCCGTCGGCCCGCAGCGCCTGCGCGAACTCGTCACCCCCTGACGGCCGACCCCAGTCCACGTCGGCGATTCTCGTCCACATTCGTCGAGCCGGGCGGGGTCGGTGATCGGGTCAGCGAACGCCGCAGTGACGGGCGTCTCCGGCCCGATCGTGCCGCGTTGTCGGTGCCGACGTCTACGCTGACGCGCGTGATGACGATGACGACGATCCGCGGAGCCGTGACGAGCCTGGGCGCGGCTGCGCTCCTCGCGGGCACCGCGGCCTGCGGCACCTCGTCGGACGCATCGCACTCGGCGACGAGCGCGTCGCCCACGGCGTCCTCGTCGAACGGCACGCAGCCGGCGCCCTCGGCGTCGGGCTCGTCGCGCGCGTCAGCGTCAGGGCCCACGCCTGCCGACAGTGGCTCGACACCGACGAAGCCGGCGTCCGACGCCACGTCGAGCTCCGCGAAGGGCGGCGACATGCGCGGGCAGGGCGCCGGGACGGGTCCGGGAGCGGCGTACGACGTCGTCAGCGTCATCGACGGCGACACCATCGCCGTCCGTATCGACGGAAAGCGCGAAAAGATCCGCATTATCGGCCTCGACACCCCCGAGACGCGCAAGCCGAACACGCCCGTGCAGTGCTTCGGCAAGGAGGCGAGCAGTCACATGCAGTCGCTCGTGCAGAGCAAGCAGGTGCAGCTCGCGGCGGACTCGTCGCAGGGCGATCGCGACAAGTACGGCCGCCTGCTGCGTCACGTGTTCGTCGGCGGGACGACGAACGTCGCGCTCGCGCAGATCGAGGGCGGCTATGGGCGCGAGTACACCTACGACGGGCCGTACCAGCACCGCCTCGAATACCTCGCGGCGCAGAACCAGGCGAAGAACGCCCACCGCGGCACGTGGGGCCCGCCGTGCAACGGTTTTCACCAGGATGACGCAGGCTCGAGCGCTGCTGCGTCGACGTCAGCTGCGCCGGCACCCTCGACGCCCGTCGCGCCGGCGGTGCCAGCCGCTCCATCGTCGCCGGCCGGCGCCGGCTCGAGCGGCGGAGCGTGCACGATCAAGGGCAACATCAACTCGAAGGGCGCCAAGATCGCCCACGCGCCCGGTTCGGCGACGTACGACAAGACCGTCATCACGCCGAGCAAGGGGGAGCGCATGTTCTGCTCCGCGGCCGAGGCCATCGCCGCGGGGTGGCGCATGGCGAACGACTGACCTGACCGCAGCGCACCACGTCGGCCTGGTGGCCACCCAGCTCGACGCCGGCCGATGCAGGCGCGCACCGTGGGCGGGAAGGGCCCGGCCACGCCCCGCCACCCCCTGGATTACTCGCCGGTATGATTCAGCCCGCACAAGGCCGATCGACTCCTACGATGGCGTCATGAGCGACACCACCACCTCGAACACGCCGGGCGAACAGAACCGGCACGACATCGACGTCCTGCTCGCCGCCGCCGCGCGGCAGGGCGCCGTCACGATTCCGGCGGGCTGGGGGCAGGGTCGGGCGACGTTCGGTGGCGTCGTCGCGGGCGCCCTTGTCGCCCGCGTGCTCGGTGAGCTGGCCGCGGATCCGACGTCGCTGCGTTCGCTCACCGTCAACTTCGTCACACCGGCCTCCGCCGGCACGGCCAAGGTGCGCGTCGAGGTGCTGCGTCAGGGCAAGTCGGCGACGCAGGTCGAGGCGCGCCTCGTGCAGCCGGACGATTCCGGCGAGAGCACCGTCCGCGCCATCGCCCTGCTGACGTTCGGTGCGCAACGCGACTCGAAGGTGGCGCTCGATCCGACCTTCGACGCAGGCACGCGCCCGGCGTTCGAGATGCTCGAGGCCATTCCGTACATCGAGCCGTTCACGCCCGAGTTCATCGCACGCGTCGACCTGCGCCCGGCCAGCGGGGTGCTGCCGTTCTCCGCAGCTACTGACGGTGACCTCACCGGCTACATGCGATTCCGCGAGCTGACGGACGACTTCAGCGTCGCGCACCTCGTCACGCTCATCGACGCGTGGCCGCCGGCAGCGGGGCAGATGCTGCACTCGCCGGCCCCGATGTCGACGATGACGTGGACACTCGAGTTCACCGCGCCCGTCTCGTCCGACCCGGTGACGACGTGGTGGTACGACGTCACGACGGACGCCGCCCACGACGGCTACGCCCACTCGGGGGCGCGCATCTACGACCCCGCGAGCGGCGCCCTCGTCGCCATCAGTCGTCAGACGGTGGCGTTGTTCGGCTGACGTACACGCGAACCAACGACGTCAGGACGCGTCGGACGCCGCCTGCAGGTGGTGGTGGATGACCTCGTCGATGACGAATCGGAGGAACTTCTCGCTGAACTCGGGGTCGAGGCCCGATTCGGCGGCGAGGCCGCGCAAGCGGGCGACCTGACGCTCCTCGCGCGACGGGTCGGCGGGCGGCAGCTCGTGCGTCGCCTTGTACTCGCCGACGGCCTGCGTGATGCGGAAGCGTTCGGCGAGCATGTGGATGATCGCCGCGTCGATGTTGTCGATGCTGCGTCGGTACGCGCCGAGCACCGCGTCGGACGTGCCCGCGACCGAGCCGTGCAGACCGCCGTCGCCCGCGGTCGCGGTCGCGCTCGCGTTCGCGCCGCCGTCGGGGCCGTCGCTGGTCGGCAGGGCGGCGTCAGGGGTGTGGGTCATGTCGTCCTCGCTCCGTCGTCACTCGTGTCTCGCGTCAGCGCACGTCGAGCACCGTCATGCGGTGCGCGGCACGAGTCAGCACAACATAGAGAACACGCGCGCCGCCAGGTGACTCGGCGGTGATCTCATCGGGGTCGACGACGAGCGTCGCGTCGTACTCGAGGCCCTTCGTCGACATCGGGTCGATGACGACGACGCGGCCCGCTGCGCCGTCGAGCTCGGCCAGCGCCTGCCGCCACGCCGCGGGCGCGATGACGGCGACGCTGCCGTCGACCTGCTCGAGCAGGCCGGTGACGGCTTCGCGGGCGCGGGCGATGACGTCGTCGCGGCTCACGTCGATCGAGACGGGGTGGATGCCGGTCTCGCGTACGGCTTCGGGGATGTCGGCGTCGGGCACGTAGCGTCGGATGAGGTTGGCCGCGAAGTCGAAGATCTCGCGCGCGTTGCGGTAGTTCGTCGTCATGTGGAAGCTCTGGCGCTTCTTCGTCCCGAAGGCCTCGTCGCGCGCCTCGGCGGCCTCGTCGAGGTCGGGCCATGACGCCTGGGCGAGGTCGCCGACGACCGTCCACGACGCGAACTTTCCGCGCCGACCGACGGCGCGCCACTGCATCGGCGACAGGTCCTGCGCCTCGTCGACGAGGACGTGGCTGTATTCCTCGGCGCGCGTGAGGCGCCCGGCGAGCAGGCGCTCGCGGGCGTCGGCGGGCGTCACCTCGAAGCCGACCTCGCCGCCCTGACGGCGCGATCCGGTCACCTCGACCTCGTGGACGCCGTAGTCGGTGAGGTTGTCGAACTCCTCGATCTCGTAGAAACCGCGCTCCTCGCGCGCGGCCTCGGGCACCTCGGCGAGGCGGGCGAGCAGGTCGTCGACGAGCGCAACGTCGGCCACGGACCACTCGCCGCGCTCGACCGCGACGGCGATCGACGCGACGAGTTCCGCCTGCTCACCAATGCTCAGCACGCCGCGTGCATAGCGCCCGAGCCGTTCGGCGTCACCGAGCCACAGCAGCACGTGACGCGGGTCGATCGGGCGCCACCAGTCGGCGACGAACGCCTCGACGTCGCGCGAATCCTCGAAGCGGTCAACGAACTCGGGGCGCTCCAGGTTCGTGTGCTCGCGCACCTGCAGCCACGCCGCGGCCGCGAGGGCCTCGACGACGTCGGCGGGGTTGCCGGCGAGCTTGTTGTGCTGGTGGTGGCTGAGCAGGCTCGCGCGGATGCGGCGCAGCTCGCGCTCATCGAGGTGGACGGCGAGGCCCGCGACCATCGTGCGCAGGCTCGTCGCCGCGTCGGGCGCGACGTCCTTCGCGGCGCGCGAGAGCACCTTTCGGATGCGCAGCCCACCCTTGACGGCGGCCGCAGCCGGCGCGTCGAGGCGCGTCGCCGTCAGCCCGCCGACGAGGTCGCCGAGCGCGCGCAGCGCCACCGAATCCTCGCCGAGCGACGGCAGGACGCGCTCGATGTACGCGGTGTAGGCGGCCGACGGGCCGACGACGAGGATGCCGCCCGACTCGAATCGGCGCCGATCCGAGTAGAGCAGGTAGGCCGCGCGGTGCAGCGCGACGACGGTCTTGCCCGTGCCCGGCCCACCCGTGATGAGGGTGACGCCGCGCGCGTCGGCGCGGATCGCCTCGTCCTGGTGGCGCTGGATCGTCGCCACGATGTCGCGCATCCGCGCCCCGCGCGAGCGCGTCAGGGCGGCCATGAGCGCGCCGTCACCGACGACCGTCATGCCCTCCGGCGCCTCCACCGTCATGAGGTCGTCCTCGACGCCGAGGACGCGAGCGTCACGGCAGCGCAGCACGCGGCGGCGCACGACCTTCTCCGGGGCGACGGGCGTCGCGCGGTAGAACGGTGATGCCGCCGGCGCGCGCCAGTCGATGACGAGTGGTTCGTACTCGTCGTCACGCACGCCCAGGCGACCGATGTATCGCACCTCGAGGTCGTCACCCGAGCCGGTGGAGACGAACCCGCCGGCCGCCTCGGTGCCCGTCGCGTCGGTCGCGCCCGCACCCGCCGTCATCGCGTGGTCGAGGTCGAGGCGCCCGAAGACGAGGCCTTCGAACTGCTGCTCGAGTGTCGCGCGTCGCTTGCCGGCGGAGAACATGAGCGCGTCGCGCTCGAACAGGCCGGCCTTCTCCTCGTCGCGCATGTCGCCGGAACGGCTCGCGCGCCCGCGCGCGAGGCCTTCGGATTCGACGATGCCGACGCGCTCGCCGGCCTTCGCCAGTTCGGCGTAGACGCGCTCGACGTGCGCCTGTTCGATCGCGATCTCGCGGGTGACCTCGTCGGGCAGTTCGTCGACCTGGCCGGCCGGACGTCCCTCAACCGTGCTCACGCAGTGCTTCCCCTCGCCGTGCTGGCTCACCGCGCCGCGCGCGGATGACCCTCTACCTTAGAGCGTTCGTCGGCCCGTTCGGCGCGTCGGGGGTTCGTGTCGCGACAGGGCTCACAACCAGCCGCGTCGGGCGGCCAGCACCCCGGCCTGAAACCGTGTCTGGGCGTTGAGGCGATCCATGACGCTGCGGACGCGCCGATCGAACGTGCGCTGGCTGACGCCGGCGCGACGCGCCACGGTGGCGTCGGGCACTCCTGCGGCGAGCAGCGTCAGGATGAGGCGCTCCTGGTCGCTCAACGCATCCGTCGTGGCAGCCTGCACACCGTCCGTGCGCTGGCGCGCGATGGACTGCGTCGACGCACGCGGATGGGTCGCGGCGAGGGGAGCGGCGAGGCGCAGCATGAGGTCGATCGTCGACGACACCGCCGCGACGAGTCCGGCGTCGTGCACGACGAGCCCCGCCACACCGCCACCGCTGACGGTCTCGATGACCGCCATCCCGTCGTCGTTGACGGCGGCGGTGAACGGAACGCCCGTCGCAAGGGTGACGCGGACGTTCGGCGTGGGTTGCAGCGAGGCGAAGTCGTCGGCGTCGAAGTCGGCGACCAGGCTCGAGTCGATGACGGTGTCGACCGTCACGAGACGTTGCGAGGCGCCGACGCGCCCGTCGCGTGAACCGGGCAGCGCGTCGAGGATGGGCGAGCGCGTCGCGATGGATCGCGTGCGCATGGCTCGCACCTCATGACGAGCGTTCGCGACGCACTGGGCGAACGCGAAAGCGACCTCGCGCTCGCCGTCGAGCGCGTCGGTGCCTTCGAACAGTCGGTTCGCGCCCGTGACCTTCGCGGCGTTGCGGTGGGCGGCGACGAGGCCCGGCAACGCGGCGCGGATACTCGTCGCGCGTGACTCGAGCTGCCCCGCGAGGGTGGGCAGCGCCTGCTCCGGAGGCGTGACCCGCCACCCCGACGAATCCCGCTCGACCATGGCACGCGCGGTGAGGATGCGCAGGGCGACGGCGGTAGCGTCAACGGCGAATCCGGCTGCGGCGAGATCGTCCTCGTCGCACGCGCCGTGCATGAGCAGGTGGAGGTAGAGCTCGGTCGGACGGTCCTCGCCGATGAGGTCGGCGAGCGCGTTCGTCGTCGCAGCGCCCTCGGGCATCATCGCGGCGAGGTCGGCGATCGCGTCGGCGGGCGTGCCGCCGCCGATCGTGCCGGGGGCGTCGGAAGGCGCGCCGAGAGCGCCGGCGGGTGTGCCGGGTGCCCCCGAAGGTACATCGGTGGATGACTCATGGGGCATGACGGCCGCCTGTCGACGAGGGAGGAAGAAGTGACGCTCTTGGCGAATGTTCGCCAATGACGCAATTCTGCCAAACCGTGAGCGAACGGGTGCCCGTGGTCGTGCCATAGTGGGTCGTGCCGGCCCGTCCGGTGCGCGAAGGAGCGTGTCACCACCTCCCCCCGATGGTTCGACCCACTTCGCGCCAGGTGCGCGCCGCCCCGGGAGTATTTCCTCCCCCTGGGTTCCCGGGGCCGCGTGCGCCGCCTCCTCGCCGGTAGGGTTGCAGCCATGAAGGCTTTGGTCGTCGGAACGGGCGCGCGCGAGCACGCCATCGTCAAGGGGCTTGCAGCGGATCCGCAGGTCGACGTCATCGTCGCCGCCCCCGGAAATCCAGGCATGGCCGGCGACGCCCAGGTGCGTGACGTCGACATCCTCGACGGTGACGCCGTCGCCGAACTCGCGCAGGAGATCGGGGCCGACCTCGTCGTCATCGGGCCCGAGGCGCCGCTCGTCGCCGGGGTGGCGGACGCGGTGCGCGCAGCCGGAATCGACACGTTCGGCCCGTCCGCCGAAGCCGCCCGACTCGAGGGGTCGAAAGCGTTCGCGAAGGACGTCATGGCGGCCGCCGGCGTCCCGACCGCCGGCGCGCACGCGTGCAGGAACATGACGCAGGTCGCCGCGGCCCTCGATGCGACCGGCGCCCCGTACGTCGTCAAGGACGACGGGCTCGCGGCCGGCAAGGGTGTCGTCGTGACGAACGACCGCCACGAGGCGCTCGCGCACGCCCGGGCCTGTCTCGACGCCGGGTCGAGCCTCGTCATCGAAGAATTTCTCGACGGCCCCGAGGTGTCGCTGTTCTGCATCAGCGACGGTGCGACGGTCGTTCCGCTCGAGCCGGCGCAGGATTTCAAGCGCGCCCATGATGACGATGCGGGCCCGAACACCGGTGGCATGGGCGCGTACTCGCCGCTCGACTGGGCGCCTGCGGGGCTCGTCGACGATGTCGTGAAGCGAGTCGCGCAGCCGACGATCGACGAGATGTCGCGCCGCGGCACGCCGTTCGCGGGTGTGCTGTACGTCGGGCTGGCGCTGACGTCGAAGGGCCCGAAGGTCGTCGAGTTCAACGCGCGCTTCGGCGACCCGGAGACGCAGGTCGTCCTCGCGCGTCTGCGGACGCCGCTCGGCGGTCTGCTGCGCGCTGCCGCACGGGGTGAGCTCGCTGACTTCGGGCCGCTCGAATGGAGCGATGACGCCGCCGTCACCGTCGTCGTCGCGAGCGAGGGTTACCCCGCAGAGCCGGTGACGGGTGCGCGCATCGACGGCCTCGACGAGCTGAACGGCGACGGCACCGCGGCGGGTGACGGTGCGTACGTCCTGCATGCGGGGACGAAGCTCGGCAGCGACGGCGGAATCGTCTCGTCCGGTGGGCGCGTGCTGTCGGTCGTCGGACGGGGGGCGGATCTCGCCGCCGCCCGTGAGATGGCGTACGCGGGCGTCGAGCGCATCACGTTGCCCGGCGGTCATCACCGCACCGACATCGCACTCAAGGCACTCAAGGGTGAGATCACCGTCGAAGGAGAGCAGGCATGAGCGAGACACTCGACCTTCCTGGGTACGCGCACGTCTACTCCGGCAAGGTGCGCGACCTGTACGCTCCGCTCGACGCGGACGGCAAGGCTCGCGACGACCAGGTGCTGCTCGTCGCGAGCGACCGCATCTCGGCGTTCGACTTCATCCTCTCGACACCGATCCCCGACAAGGGCAAGGTGCTGACGCAGCTGTCGCTGTGGTGGTTCGAGCAGATGGCAGACCTCGTGCCCAACCACGTCGTCTCGACGGACGTGCCCGACGCCGTCGCGGGCCGTGCGGTGCTCGTCGAACGGCTCGACATGGTGCCGCTCGAAGCCATCGCCCGCGCGTACCTGACGGGTGGCGGGCTCGCCGAGTACCGCGAGACGGGGGCGGTGTGTGGGGTGGCCCTGCCGGACGGCTTGGTCGATGCCTCGAAGCTCGAGACGCCGATCTTCACGCCGACGTCGAAGGCCGAGATCGGGGATCACGACGAGCCGATGACGTTCGACGAGGCCGTCGTGCTCGTCGGGCGGGAGCGCGCGGATGAGATCCGTGACCTCACCGTGCGAATCCTCGCGCGTGGCAACGAGATCGCCGCCGAGCGGGGCATCCTCATCGCCGACACGAAGGTCGAGTTCGGCGTGCGCGCCGAGGGCACGCTCGTGCTCGCCGACGAGCTGCTGACGCCCGACTCGTCGCGCTTCTGGCCGGCCGCGTCGTGGCAGCCGGGGCGCGCACAGGATTCTTACGACAAGCAGTTCGTGCGCGACTGGCTGACGTCCCCGGCCTCTGGTTGGGACAAGTCGTCGGGCGAGCAGCCGCCGGCACTGCCGGATGACATCGTCGCCGCCACGCGCGCCAAGTACATCGAGGCCTACGAAGCACTGACGGGGCGCACGTTCGCGTGACGGGTCGCAGGGCGGCGGGCGAGCCAGAGGTTCAGCGACCGGCCCAGGGCATCAGTATCGGTGTCGATCTGGCTGCCGCCCCGGTCAACACCGCTGCGGTGGAGTTGGCTTGGGAGGGGGACCGCGCGACGATCGTCGACGTCTGGGGCGAGGGTCGTGAGCGCGTCGAAGACGCGATGCTCATCAGCCTGTTCGATCGCAGTGACGCCAAGATCGGCGTCGACTGCCCGTTCGGCTGGCCTCAGGAGTTCGTCGAACTCGTGGGTGATCAGGGTAGTGGGGAACCGGGAGGGTCCGAGGTGCGGGAAGCGTCCTTCGAGACGCCGGACGAACGCCAGCGCTTGGTCTATCGGGCGACGGATCTCGACGTCATCGAGGTGACGAAGCGCCACGGCTCGAGCGCTGATCCGGCGCGGCCGGCCGTCAGGCCGCTCAGTGTCTCGTCCGATCGCATCGCCCACGTGTGCGCACCGTGACGCGGCCCGTCAAGAGGGCTGGATCCACCTGCCGCTGCGCACGACGTGAGCGGGAATGGGGCGTTGTCGGTGGCGCCGCCTAGACTCAGGGTGCTGGACACACCGCCTCTCACAGGGAGAACCCATGGGCCACGTCGTCGTCGACGTCATGCTGAAGTCCGAGATCCTCGACCCGCAGGGTCAGGCCGTCGCCGGTGCGCTGCCGCGCCTCGGTTTCGAGCAGTTCACCGACGTGCGTCAGGGCAAGCGTTTCGTCCTCACCGTCGACGGTGATGTGACGGACGCGCACCTCGCCGCGGCGCGTGAGGCGGCCGACAAGCTGCTGAGCAACCCCGTGATCGAGGACGTCGTCAGCGTGCACGACCTGAAGGACGAGCAGTGAAGATCGGCGTCATCACCTTCCCCGGTTCGCTCGACGATCACGACGCGAAGCGCGCCGTCCGCCTCGCTGGGGGAGACCCCGTCGACCTGTGGCACGGTGACGCCGACCTCAAGGGCGTCGACGCCGTCGTCGTGCCGGGCGGTTTCAGCTACGGCGACTACCTGCGCTGCGGCGCCATCGCGCGGTTCGCGCCTGTCATGGACGAGCTGATCCCTGCGGCGCAGGGCGGCATGCCCGTGCTCGGCATCTGCAACGGCTTCCAGATCCTGTGCGAATCGCATCTGTTGCCCGGCGCGCTCATTCGCAACGACCACCAGAAGTTCCTGTGCAAGGACCAGGTGCTGCGTGTCGAGAACGCCTCCACCGCGTGGACGAACGCTTTCACGGCCGATCAGGAGATCACCATCGCGCTGAAGAACGGGGAGGGCTGCTTCGTCGCCGATGACGCGACGCTCGACCGCCTCGAGGGCGAGGGCCAGGTCGTCTTCCGCTACCTGCAGGGCAACCCGAACGGCTCGTACCGCGACATCGCCGGCGTCACGAACGAACGCGGCAACGTCGTCGGCCTCATGCCGCACCCCGAGCACTGCGTCGAGGAGGGCTTCGGCCCCTCGACCGACGGGCTCGCCTTCTTCACGTCCGCCATCACGGCGCTCGCGAGCGTCTGAGGAGACAGCACTGATGACTGAGATGAACACGAGCCCGGAGCCGGGCCAGCTCGCCGCTGCCGAAGAGGGCTTCAGCGCCGACAGCCAGATCATCGCCGCGCCGAAGACGGACGGCCTCGACACGGTGAGCAAGGCCGAGGCGACGCCCGACGTCGAGCAGCCGTGGGCCGAACTCGGCCTCAAGGACGACGAGTACGCACGCATCCGCGAGATCCTCGGGCGTCGCCCGACGAGCGCCGAACTCGCGATGTACTCCGTCATGTGGAGCGAGCACTGCTCGTACAAGTCGTCGAAGACGCACCTGCGCCGCTTCGGCGACCTGCCGAGCGAGACGCCGCGCGGCAAGCAGCTCGCCGGCATCGGCGAGAACGCCGGCGTCATCGACATCGGTCAGGGCTGGGCCGTCACCTTCAAGGTCGAGAGCCACAACCACCCGAGCTACATCGAGCCCTACCAGGGCGCCGCGACCGGCGTCGGCGGCATCGTCCGCGACATCATGGCGATGGGTGCTCGCCCGATCGCCGTCATGGATCCGCTGCGCTTCGGCGCGCTCGACCACCCCGACACCGCGCGTGTCCTGCCCGGCGTCGTCGCCGGCATCGGCGGCTACGGCAACTGCCTCGGCCTGCCGAACATCGGTGGCGAGGTCGTGTTCGACGACTGCTACCAGGGCAACCCGCTCGTCAACGCGCTGTGCGTCGGCAAGTTGCGCCACGAGGATCTGCACCTCGCCAAGGCCGCAGGCCAGGGCAACAAGGTCGTGCTGTTCGGCGCCAAGACGGGTGGCGACGGCATCGGCGGTGTCTCCGTGCTCGCCTCCGAGACGTTCGACTCCGAAGGGCCGACGAAGCGACCGGCCGTCCAGGTTGGCGACCCCTTCGCCGAGAAGGTCCTCATCGAGTGCTGCCTCGACCTGTACGCCGCGGGCGTCGTCGAGGGCATCCAGGATCTCGGGGGCGCCGGATTGTCCTGCGCGACATCCGAACTCGCCTCCGCCGGTGACGGCGGCATGCACATCGAACTCGACCGCGTGCCGCTGCGCGACAGCTCGCTGCGGGCCGAGGAGATCCTCATGTCCGAGTCGCAGGAGCGCATGATGGCCGTCGTCGCGCCAGACAAGCTCGACGCGTTCATGGCGATCGCCGAGAAGTGGGACGTCGAGGCCGTCGTCCTCGGCGAGGTCACCGACGGTGAGAACCTCGTCATCACCTGGCATGGCGACGTCGTCGTCGACGTGCCGCCGCGCTCCGTCGCGCACGACGGGCCGGTCTACGAGCGCCCGCTCGCGCGACCCGAGTACCTCGACGCGATGCAGGACGACGTGTCGTCGCTGCTGCGCCGACCGGCGTCGGGCCACGAGCTGCGCGCGCAGCTGCTGCAGGTGCTGGGTTCGCCGAACATCGCCGACAAGTCGTGGATCACCGACCAGTACGACCGCTACGTCATGGGCAACACGGCGCTCGCCATGCCTGACGACGCCGGCGTCGTGCGCGTCGACGAGGGCACCGGGCTCGGCGTCGCGCTCTCGACGGACTGCAACGGCCGTTTCGCGAAGCTCGACCCGTTCATCGGCGCGCAGCACGCCGTCGCGGAGGCGTACCGCAACGTCGCGGCCGCCGGCGCGACGCCGCTCGCCGTCTCCGACTGCCTCAACTTCGGCTCGCCCGAGGACGCGGGCGTCATGTGGCAGTTCAGCCAGGCCGTCGACGGCATCATCGAGGCGTGCCGCGCGTTCGGCACTCCCGTGACGGGCGGCAACGTGTCGTTCTACAACCAGACGGGTGACGTCGCGATCCACCCGACGCCCGTCGTCGCCGTCCTCGGCGTGCTCGACGACGTCAGCAAGCGCACGCCGTCGGCGTGGAAGGATGCGGGCCTCGCGCTCTACGTGCTCGGCGAGACGCGGGACGAGCTCGACGGCTCCGAATGGGCCGGCGTCGTGCACAGCCACCTCGGGGGCCTGCCGCCGATGGTGCACCTCGAGAACGAGAAGGCGCTCGCGTCGGTGCTCATCGACGGTGCCCGTGACGGCCTGCTCGCCGCGGCTCACGACCTGTCATCCGGCGGTCTCGCGGTCGCGTTGGCTGAAGGCGTCATGCGTCATGGTGTCGGTGCGTCGGTGTCGTTCACCGACAACGCGTTCGTGTCGCTGTTCTCCGAGTCGGCCGGTCGCGCCCTCGTCGCGGTGGCACCGGAGCACGTCGAGGCGTTCGAGGCGCTCGCGTCGAAGGCCGGTGTAGCCGCAGCGAAGATCGGCGAGACGGGTGGCGGCGCGCTCGCCGTCGGCGACCTGTTCTCGATCCCGGTCGCCGAGCTCTCCGAGACGCACCAGGTGCCGCTGCGAAAGATCTTCGGCTGACGGCCTGCGCATCGCTGACGGTTGGTGCGCGCTCGTTCGAGAGGCCCATTCCTGGAACCAGGAATGGGCCTCTCGACGTGTTCACGAGGTGCGGTCCGGGCGTGTGCCCCATCTCGGCTCGGCTGCTCGGATTGGGGCTGAAACTCTGCCATGCCAGATTGCGGCTCTCAACCGGCGAGTCGGGGTCCGAAACTCGGCCATGCGGGATTGCGACCCTCACGGGTTGGGCGTGCGACGGCGGTGACGCGGCTGGCAGCGCGGGCACCAGAACAGGTTGCGGCCCGCGAACTCCTCGAGTGCCACGGGCGTGCCGCAGACGAGGCACGGCTGCCCCGCGCGTCGATAGACGTAGACCTCGCCGCCGTGCTTGTCGACGCGCGGATCACGCCCCATGGTCTCGGGCGAGTGTTCGTCGCGGACGGTGTCGATGCGGCCGTCGCGTACCCCGAGCGGCATGAGCGCGACGAGGTCCGCCCAGATCGCGTCGAACTCGGTGCGGCGCAAGAACTTCCCCGGCATCTTCGGGTCGAGGCCGTGGCGGAAGAGCACCTCGGCTCGGTAGATGTTGCCGACGCCGTTGAACACCTTCTGGTCCATGAGCAGCGCAGCGATCGGCGTCGACGTGCGGCGGATCCGCACCCACGCGACATCAGGGTCGGCGTCCACGCGCAACGGGTCGGGCCCGAGCTTGCCGACGATCGCCGCCACCTCGTCCGGCGTCTTGAGCGCGCAGACGTTGGGTCCACTCAGATCCATGACCACACTGCCGCGCGCATCACCGTCGTCGGACGATGCTCCGAGACGCCACCGGATGGCGCCGGTGATCGGCGCCTCGACGGGCTCGACACCGTACGTCCAGAAGAACTTTCCGAGCAGACCGAGGTGGATGTTGACGCGCTCGTCGAGCCCTTCGAACGCGACGAGCATGTGCTTGCCGTAGGCCTCGGCGTGATCGAAGGCACGGCCGTCGATGCGCGCGGAGCTTTCGGCGAATCGGCCCCGGGGAGAGGAAGATTTGATGATTCGCCCAGCGAAGTTGTCGTTCATCATCCCCGCGATGCGGTGCGTGACGTGGCCCTCGGGCATCGTTCTCCTTCGTCGTGGCGGTGCAGCCGATCGTGTCACGCTCGCAGCGTCAGCGCACTCGCCACGCACCGAGCTGCGGCGGGACGGGGGAGCGTGCCGCGTCGTTGTCGGTGAAAGGGGCGGCCGCCCGCAACATCCGTGCCAGCTCGGCGCCGCGCCGGACGCCCGTCGGCAGGGGCGCACGAGCGGCGGCGCGGGTGACGGCGTCGAGGTCGAGGGCGCTGGAGTCGGCCGACGCGGCCAGCACGACGTTGCCGAAGCGCTTGCCCTTGAGCACCTCGTGCGCCCCGACGATGACGGCGTGTGGCAGCACGGCGGTGAACGTCGCGGCGGCGCGTGAGGTCCACGCGAACCCTGGCTCGTCGGCGAGATTGGCGATGAACACGCCACCCGGCTTGAGCACACGCGCGACGTCGGCCGCGAACGTCGGGCTGACGAGCTCGGCCGGCACGCGTCCGTCGGCGAATGCGTCGAGGACGATGACGTCGGCCGAGTCGTCCTTGAGAGCTACGACGCCCGAGGCGCCGTCAGCCGGCCGTACCCGGATGCGATGCGCGCGGGGCAGCGGCAGTTCGCGACGGACGGCGTCGGTGAGGCGGACGTCGGGCTCGAGGACGATCTGCGGCGAACCGGGGCGGGTCGCCTCGACGTAGCGTGCCAGCGTCAGCCCTGCGCCGCCGACGTGCGTGACGCCGAGCAGGGACGGCGCGGGCGGCGTCAGCGCGTCGAGCACGAGCGCGAAGTGCTGGACGTACTCGAACTCCAGCAGCGTCGGATCGTCCGGGTGGACGTGCGACTGTGGGTGCCCGTCGCGCATGACGGTGACGCCGCCGCGCTCGTCGGTGATGAACTCGAAGGGGTCGCCGGCGGCGGTCTCAGGGGCAGTCGTGGGGATGCGTCGGCGAGCCATGCGACCAATGTAGGCGGTGCGAATGTGGACGAAGATCGCCGATGGGGACAGGAATCGCGAAGGTGGACAGGAATCGCCGATGTGTCGGTGGTTCGCCGATGGGAACGAGAATCGCGGAAGGAGAAGGCGCCCCTAGGATGGGGCGCATGCCACCTCGTCGCCGCATCGCGCCAGAAGCGGGTCGCGCCGCCGTCCTCGACTGGGCCGCGAACCCCGCTGACACGGCACGACCCACCACCGCCCTCGCCGTGCGCTACACGCTCGAAGAGCTCGGTATCCAGGTGCCCGGCCGCACCGTCGAGGTGCGCGTGCCGCCGTTCGGCGCCGTCCAGTGCATCGAGGGCCCGGTCCACACGCGCGGCACGCCCCCGAACGTCATCGAGACCGACGCCGTCACCTGGCTCGAACTCGCCACCGGCCGCCTGACGTGGGACGCCGCCCGCGCCGAGGGGCGCCTGCGCACGTCGGGGCAGCGCGCCGACGTCTCGGCCCAACTGCCGCTCGTCCCAGCCTGACGGGACTCGCAACGGTGCCGGGCCGGCCAGCAGCGCCGGCCGCGGCCCCGCCCCGCCCGCGAGGCAAACGGAGCCTGGAGGATGGCGGGTAACTCACAGGTCGGCGGGCAGTTACCTGCCGACGTGTGAGCTACTCGCCATCGAGAGCGTGTGCGGACGCGCGCAGGGTGCCGAAGGGCTCGGTCAGGCGGCCGAGGACGGCGATGGCCGCCCACCTTCGAGGTGAGCGGCCATCTTCAGGAGCTGAGTCGATCAGCGCTGGGCGGGGTCCCAGTGGCGGAACATCGCGGCCTTGGCGGCGTCCACGCTTGTGAACCACACCTCGGCCTCGGTCTGCTCGTAGCTCGGGCTGTCGGGCGTGTGGAACAGCATCGTGTCCGCGTTGCCCTTGATCGTGTACGCCGGCGACGGCGCCGAACCGTCCTCGTTGGGTTCGGCCGAGCCAGGACCGAACGGACCGTCAGCCACCTCGGCAGCCGAGACCTCAGCCGCCGTGGGAGCAGCCTGCAACGGCGAACCGGCGCCCTGCGGCGACTGCCCCGACTCGCTCGATGAAGCCGTGTCGTGAGCCAGCTCGTCGGACGTGAAGTCCTGCAGTGGCTGAGCGGCGTCGTCGGTGCGTCCGTCGGCCTCGACCGCCGTCTGCGAGGCGCTCGCGGCATCCTCGGACGCCGACGGCTGTGCCACCGTCGTCGTGGCTGCGTTCGACGCAGCGCCGGTCGTCGACGTGGACGGGTCGGCGACGGGCTCGCTCACACCGACACCGGCCGACTCCGCAGGCGCTGCGGCCGCGTCGGTCGTCGCCGGAGCGAACTGGTCAAGCTGGTCCAGCGGCAGCGGCTCGGTGCCCCAGTCGTCGCCGCCCGAGGGCTTCGGCGCAGCAGGGGTCGTGGCGGGTGCCGACATGGTGGCGTCCGGCGCTCCCGAGCCCGCGTGCTTGGACTGCGTCTGCGTCGCGGTCGAGTCGGCTTCCGCGGAACGGTTCGACGCGTCGGTCGCCGTGTCGTCCGACGAGCGGCCCGATGCCATCGCGGCAGCGGCGGCCGCCCCTCCCGCGACACCGGCCGCAACCGCAGCACCGGACGTGCCGTGGTCGGTGGTGTCAGCGGCCTGTTCAGACGGGCGTGTGGCGGCGTCAGTCGTCGTGTCGTTCGTGCTCGTCGACGCGGCCTGAGTCGACGTCGAGTCCGCCGCCGGGGTGGATGCTGCTTCGGCAGCGGCCTTCTCGCCGTCAGCTTCGGGAGCAGCCGGGGTGCTCGGGGTCGAGTCAGCAGCGGTGGACGCGGCCGCAGGGGCAGCCTTCTCGTCCGTCGCTGCGGGCGCTGCCGGGGCGAGCGAGTCGAGCTGGTCGAGCGGCAGCGGCTCCGTTCCCCAGTCATCGCCACCCGACGACGCCGGTGCGGGTGTCGGGGCCGCGGCAGGTTGGCTCGTCGCCGTGTCCTGGGCCGGCGCGGGGGTCTCGGCCTGGGCCGGATCGCTTGCCGGGGCAGCTGCCTGCGGCTGCGCAGCGGTGGCGGGAGCGGAGTCGTCGAGAGCCGGGGGAGCAGCGTCCCAGTCGTCGCCACCGGAGGCGGCGGGTGCGGCTTGCGGTGCCTGGGTGGCTTCGGGTGTCTGCTGCGGCTGGGCGGCCGGAGCCGAGTCGTCGAGTGCGGGCGGCGGGGCGTCCCAGTCGTCTCCGCCGGAGGTCGCAGGCGTGGCCTGCGGTGTCTGGACGGCTTCCGGGGTCTGCTGCGGTGCGGCAGCCGCCGCGTCATCGAGAACCGGGGGAGCAGCGTCCCAGTCGTCACCACCGGACGCGGCAGGCGCAGCGGCGGCAGGGGCGGAGTCGTCCAGAGCGGGGGCGGGGGCGTCCCAGTCGTCGCCGCCAGATGCGGCGGGCGCGGCGGGCGCAGCCTGAGCCGGCGCGGCCGGGGCAGCGGTCGCGTCGAGAGCCGGAGCGGGGGCGTCCCAGTCGTCACCACTCGATGCGGCGGGCGCGGCGGGTGTCTCAGGAGCAGGAGCCGGGGCGGCATCCCAGTCGTCGGCCGCTGCCGACGCAGCGCCACCGGCAGACGCCGCAGCACCGGCCGCGGCAGCCTTCTGGCCGTTGGACGGCGCGTTCTTCGGCGCGGGAGCCTCCGCCTTCGCGGGCGCGTCCTGGGCGGCCGGCTGCTGCTTGGCCGTCTCGTTCTTCGGTGCGCCGGTCTTCACCTCGTCGGCCGTCTTCGCGGCACCCTTCGCAGGCTTCTCCTCGAGTTCGGAGGTGGCCGCGGCCTTCGCGTCAGGCGTCTCGACGCTCTCGTCGACGGAGTCGTCACGGCCGATCTTGTTCTTGCCGTTCACTCCGTGGACGCCGACCGAACCCGGGCGCTTCGGCGCGCCCTTCTTCGGGTCGCGCATGAGCAGGTAGGCGATCAGAGCCAACAGCAGGATGACGTTTTCGAGGATGAACCACTTCACGGTCGCGTCCCATCAGTCGTACGAGCACACATTTCTGTGGCCACCCTACCGCCGAGTCACTTGCGCCGGGCCGGGATTTACCGCGTCGTGATGCGCCCGCGGGCGTTGCTACCGTGGTGGGGTGAGCACGCCTGAACCCCGCACCGAAACCGCCGAGCGCGACGAGAGCCGCCACGACACCCGTGACGACGCCCGCCCGGCGTCCGAGGCCCCACGCCCGGCCCATGACGAGGCGCGCGCCGACGAACGTCCGGCCATGAACCGCGACGGCGTGCCCCTCGCTCGTGTGCGTCGTGCGCCCCGCGTCATGCCGTTCCTGCTGACGGGCGCCGTCATCGGAGCCCTCGCGGGCCTCTTCGTATCCCTCGACGGCGGTGACGGCGGCAACTACACGGCGTCGTCGTCGACCGGTTACCTCGTCGTCCTGTTCGGTGCCCTCGGCACGCTGCTCGGCGGCCTCGCGTTCGTCGTCGCCGACCGTCGTTCCTGACGCCCGTACGCGTCCTGCGCCCCGGCGCCCGGCTGCTCGCACGATGCACGCTGCGGCTCAGGTCGTGAAAGACTGATGTCTGTGGCACGCGGCGACGGCAAACTCTCACACGACATCCTTCCCGGCGAGAAGGGCCCCCAGGACGCATGTGGCGTCTTCGGGGTCTGGGCACCGGGTGAAGAGGTCGCGAAACTCACCTACTACGGCCTGTACGCGCTGCAGCACCGCGGCCAGGAGTCGGCAGGTATCGCGACGAGCGACGGCAAGAGCCTGCTCGTCTACAAGGACATGGGCCTCGTCTCCCAGGTGTTCGACGAGACGAGCCTCGCCTCCCTGCGCGGCCACCTCGCGATCGGCCACTGCCGGTACTCGACGACGGGTGGTTCCACCTGGGAGAACGCGCAGCCGACGCTCGGTGACACCGAGGCGGGCACCGTGGCGCTCGCGCACAACGGCAACCTCATCAACTCCGCCGAGCTGCGCGAGAAGCTCGAGGAGATTCACGGCGAGCTCGGCAACACGCTCGGCGAGCTGCGTCGCGGCAACACCACCGACACCGCGCTCGTGACGGCGCTGCTCGGCGCTCAGTTCGACACGAGCCTCGAGAAGACGGCCCTCGCCCTGCTGCCTCACCTGCGGGGCGCGTTCTGCTTCGTCTTCATGGACGAGAACACGCTCTACGCCGCGCGTGACCCGCAGGGCATCCGCCCGCTCGTCATCGGCCGTCTGGAGCGCGGTTGGGTCGTCGCGAGCGAGACGGCGGCGCTCGACATCGTCGGCGCCAGCTACGTGCGCGAGGTCGCGCCGGGCGAGATGATCGCCATCGACGCGGACGGTCTGCGCTCGACGACGTTCGCCGAGCCCGAGCCGAAGGGCTGCGTCTTCGAGTACGTCTACCTCGCCCGTCCCGACACGACGATCGCCGGCCGCGAGGTCTACGAGAGCCGCGTCGAGATGGGCCGTCAGCTCGCGCGTGAGTTCCCCGTCGACGCCGACATGGTCATGCCGACGCCGGAATCCGGGACGCCCGCCGCGATCGGGTACGCCGAGGAGTCCGGGATTCCGTACGGCATGGGCCTGGTGAAAAACGCCTACGTCGGGCGGACGTTCATCGCGCCGAGCCAGACGATCCGCCAGCTCGGCATCCGCCTCAAGCTCAATCCGCTCAAGCCCGTCATCAAGGGCAAGCGCCTCGTCGTCATCGACGACTCGATCGTGCGCGGCAACACCCAGCGCGCCCTCGTGCGGATGCTGCGCGAGGCCGGCGCGGCCGAGGTGCACGTGCGCATCTCGAGCCCGCCGGTGCGCTGGCCGTGCTTCTACGGCATCGACTTCGCGACGCGCGCCGAACTCATCGCCAACGGCCTCGTCGTCGACGAGATCGCGACGTCTCTCGGTGCCGACTCGCTCGGTTACATCAGCGAGGACGGCATGATCGCCGCCACCGGGCAGCCGCGCGAGAACCTGTGCACCGCGTGCTTCACGGGCCGTTACCCCGTCGAGCTGCCCGCTGAGGATCGCCTCGGCAAGGGCCTGCTCGAGCTGCAGCTGCCTGTCGAGTTCGGCGGCGTCGATCCGACGACGGTCGGCACGGCCGACCTCGGCCAGGACGAGTCGATCGACCTCGCCCGCACCAACCCCGACGGCGTCTCGCACGCCGGGGGCGCCGCCGTCAGCCCGGTCCGTCGGCACACGTCGAACTGACCGACGCCTCTCGATCCTCCCGCGCCGCCGCAGCCCTGACGGCGGCGCCGCGCCCGCACCGTGACCTCGCACTTCGAAGGACGACGATGACCCAGCACAACGAACCCATCACCTACGCCGGCGCCGGCGTCGACGTCGAGGCCGGCGACAAGGCCGTCGAACTGATGAAGGCCTCCGTCAAGCAGGCCCAGCGCCCCGAGGTGCTCGGCGGCCTCGGCGGGTTCGCGGGGCTGTTCGACGCCTCCGTCCTCGCGCGCATGGAGCACCCGATCCTCGCGACGTCGACGGACGGCGTCGGCACGAAGGTCGCGATCGCGCAGGCGCTCGACACACACGACACGATCGGGTTCGACCTCGTCGGCATGGTCGTCGACGACATCGTCGTGTGCGGCGCGGAGCCGCTCTACATGACCGACTACATCGCGACCGGCAAGGTGGTGCCCGAGCGCATCGCGGCCATCGTCAAGGGCATCGCAGCGGCATGCCGTCAGGCGAACGTCGCCCTCATCGGTGGGGAGACGGCCGAGCACCCGGGCCTGCTCGCCGCGGACGAGTACGACGTCGCGGGCGCCGCGACGGGCGTCGTCGACAAGGCCGATCTCATCCTTCCCGAGTCGGTGCGCGAAGGTGACGTCGTCCTCGGCCTCGCCGCGAGCGGCCTGCACAGCAACGGCTACTCGCTCGTGCGCAAGGTCTACGCGAGCGCCGGGTGGGGCTACGACAAGCACGTCGAGGAGTTCGGTCGCACGCTGGGGGAGGAGCTGCTCGAACCGACGCGGGTCTACGCTGCTGACCTGCTGCGCCTCATCCGCACCGACGGCGTCGACATCCACGCACTGTCCCACGTCACAGGCGGGGGCCTGGCGGCGAACGTCGCCCGCGTCCTGCCCAAGGGCATGGGCGCGCGCATCGAGCGTTCGACGTGGACGCCGCCGGCCGTCTTCGACGTCACCCAGCGCGTCGGCAACGTGCCCCAGGACGACATCGAACGCACCCTCAACATGGGCGTCGGCTTCGTCGCCGTGCTGCCCGCCGAGCAGGCCGCGACGGCCATCGAGGTGTGCGCCGAACTCGACCTGCCCGCATGGCGCATGGGCGATATCGCACGCACCGAGAACCTCGACGCCGCAGAGGCAGAGATCATCTCCGGCGCCAAGGGCGTCGACGCCGGCGCCTGCCAGATCGTGGGCAGCTACGCCTGACGCGTGAGCACGGGCGCTCGAGCCCCTCGAGCTCGGCGGCGGCCCACGCAGAAGTCAGCACGACGAGAGCCTCCGTCCCGATGGGATGGAGGCTCTCGTTCACGTCAACTCAAGAAAAAGCGGGTTGCGCGCCCGTCGTGGTCAGGCGTCGTCCGACGCCCACTTGGAATAGCGGTCATACTCGTCGCCCTCGTCGTCGGCTTGCGCCTGACGCGTTTCGTTCGCGCTGCGCGAGGCACGGAGCTCTCGCTCCAACGCGCTGAGGTCGGTGTCCGGCGAGAAGTACTTGAGCTCGCGTGCAACCTTGGTCTGCTTGGCTTTGGCCCGGCCGCGCCCCATGGCGAGACCCCCTCTGTCGTGTTGCCAGGGCGGCCGTCATCACCCCGCACGCGGGCGTGCGGACGTCAGGCGGAGGGCCCTGGGGATCCTAAGTTTCTGTCGTGGGGGTAACGCTACCTCAGGTGCGTTGATTTCCGCCCATCGACGCGGATCGCCGGGCGCCTCGCGCGGCCATGAGTGACCGGTCTCACTCCGTGTGGGTGGTGGCCAAGCCTGGATCGTCGACGACACGCCGTCGGGCGACGACGAACGTCCCCACGAGGGCGAGCGCGCCGAGGCCGAAACCACCCAGGACGAGGGCAGGTTCGTTGTCGCCAGGCTCGTCGACCGTCGGCGTCGTCGGCCCCTTGACGGTGCTCGGGGAGGCCGTGGCGGTCTGCACGGTCAACTCCTGAGCTCCCTCGGACGCCCCGGCGGTGCTGCTCGAGCTCACACCCGGGCTGCGCGTGATGGCGGCGGCGGGTGAGGACGACCCCGCGGCGACGGCGAGCACGCAGGCGCCACCAACGACGAGGGCGCGAGCGGATGCGGGCAGATGGCGCGACGTCATGCCCCCATTCTGACGCCCGCGCGACGGGGGCGCCACGTTCCGCGTCGTCGTTTCGCATCATCGCGCCCGGTATCGTCGCCGGACATGACGACGTCTCGGTTCACCACCCTCGCAGGCCCGGCCATCGCCGAGATCGAGGTGAAGCACTCGCGGTTCCTGTGTGAACTGACGCCGGTGGGGGCGGGTGACGACGAAGTGTCGGAGGTGGCCGCACGGGCCGTCGTCGAGGCCGCTCGTAAGCAGCACTGGGACGCGCGTCATCACTGCAGCGCGTTCGTGCTCGGCCCCCAGCGTCAGGTGCGGCGCAGCAACGACGACGGCGAGCCGTCGGGCACGGCGGGCGCGCCGATGCTGGAGGCGCTCGTCGCCTCGGGTCTGAGCGACGTCGTCGCCGTCGTGACGCGCTGGTTCGGCGGCACGCTGCTCGGCGCCGGAGGGCTCGTGCGGGCCTACGGCGACGTCGTGCGCGCCGCGCTGGCCGAGGCCCGCGTCGTCACGTACGAGTGTCGCCTCGTCATGGCGGCCGACGTCGGCATCGCCGACGTCGGCCGCGTCGAGAACGCCCTGCGAGCCGCCGGGCGGCACGTCGAGGGCGTCGACTACGCCCAAGGCGCGGCCTCAGGAACGGCGCGCCTGGTGCTCGCCGTCACGGAGGCCGACCGCGCAGCGCTCGAGAGCGAGCTCGCGAGCCTGACGGGCGGTTCGGCCGACCTCGACGAGTGTGGGCAGCGCTGGGTCTCACTCGCCGACCAGCCTGGGTGAGGCGTCAGCCGGCCGGACCTTCGCGCGTTTTCGGGGCGCACCGGCCGCCACCCATCAGCGACACCACACCTGCCCCGGTACTTCT
The DNA here is from genome assembly GCF_044909235.1 of Dermacoccus sp. GAS27A. Lineage (NCBI taxonomy): Bacteria > Bacillati > Actinomycetota > Actinomycetes > Micrococcales > Dermacoccaceae > Dermacoccus > Dermacoccus sp. GAS27A. The sequence continues at coordinate 52,878 of NZ_JBIYDW010000015.1, forward strand.
GCCGCGCCACGGCGCGTCTCCCGCGCCCTGAGACGGGGTTGGCGCGTGGGCGTGCGAACCCCCAGAGTGGCTCCATGAGTGAACCGAAGACCTTGACCCCCGACGAAACATACGCACTCGACCGGGCCCACGTCTTCCATTCGTGGTCGGCGCAGGCCGCGCTGAAGCCGATGGTCGTGACGAAGACGTCCGGCTCCCGCCTGTGGGACGGCGACGGCAACGAGTACCTCGACTTCACCGGCCAGCTCGTCTACACGAACGTCGGCCACCAGCACCCGCGCGTCGTCGAGGCGATCAAGACGCAGGCCGAGACGCTGTGCACGATCGGGCCGAGCAACGCCAACGACCAGCGTTCGCAGCTGGCGAAGATGATCAGCGACCTGCTGCCCGACACGCTCAACAAGGTGTTCTTCACCAACGGTGGTACCGAGGCGAACGAGCACGCCGTCCGCATGGCGCGCGAGGTGACGGGCCGTCGCAAGCTGCTCGCCGCCTACCGCAGCTACCACGGCGCGACGGCGCAGTCGATCCACCTCACCGGTGAGGCGCGCCGCTTCGCCAACGACAAGGGCGCGAGCGAGGTCGTCCACTTCTTCGGTCCGTTCCTCTACCGCAGCGAGTTCTGGGCGACGAGCGAGGACGAGGAGTGCGAGCGTGCGCTGACGCACCTCGAGCACACCATCACCTCCGAGGGCGCAGACGCGTTCGCCGCTCTCATCCTCGAGCCCGTCATCGGTTCGGCCGGCATCATCCCGCCGCCGCCGGGCTACCTCGAGGGCGTCCGCGAGATCTGCACGAAGTACGGCATCATCTTCATCGCCGACGAGGTCATGGCCGGCTTCGGCCGCACCGGTGCCTGGTTCGCGCACCAGCACGCAAATGTCGTGCCCGACCTAATCACGTTCGCCAAGGGCGTCAACTCGGGGTACGTGCCGCTCGGCGGTGTCGTGCTGAGCGACGAGATCGCCCACCACTTCGACGAGCGCGCCTACCCCGGCGGCCTCACATACTCCGGCCACCCGCTCGCGTGCGCGGCGGGCGTCGCGACGATCGCGGCGATGCAGGACGAGGGCATCGTCGAGAACGCCGCCCGCATCGGTTCCGACGTGCTCGGCCCCGGCCTGCAGGCGCTCGCCGAGAAGCACGACGCGGTCGGCCAGGCGCGTGGCGTCGGGGTGTTCTGGGCGCTCGAACTCGTCAAGGACGCCGCGCGCACGCCCGACGTCGAGCGCGCCGCCGCCGTCGCGGCCGCGTGCAAGAAGAACGGCCTGCTCGTCATCGCCGCCGCGAACCGGCTGCACGTCGTGCCGCCGTGCAACGTCAGCGACGACGACGTCCGTGCGGCCCTGACGATCCTCGACGAGGCGCTCTCCGCGAGCTGACGACGACGCGCCGTCGGTGGGTGATCGACCGGGTGCGACGCTGCCGAACGAGGCAGCTTCGCGCCCGGTGAAACGTCGGGGTGCCGCGGCGCGGAACGCGCCTCGAACCGGGAGGCATCTCGAACCGGGAGGCATGCAGAACACGAGAAAGCCCCCGAGACGAATCTCGGGGGCTTTCTCGGTGGAGCGTGGCCAGAGACGGGGTCGAACCGCCGACCTAGCGATTTTCAGTCGCTCGCTCTACCAACTGAGCTATCTGGCCCTTGGGAAAGGGATGGCGACCCCGACGGGACTCGAACCCGCGACCTCCGCCGTGACAAGGCGGCGCGCTAACCAACTGCGCTACGGGGCCTCGTGAAAGGCCGATCTGTGCGTGGTATCCCCAACGGGATTCGAACCCGTGCCGCTGCCGTGAAAGGGCAGTGTCCTAGGCCGCTAGACGATGGGGACTACACAAATCATTCCCGCGAGCCGCTCACCTTCCGGTGTTTGCCCCGCTGGAACTTGCGTAACTTTAGTACACGTTCGCCGGGCAACGCAAAACGCCCGGAATGACGGGGATTCCGGCGGCATGGCGTGCGGTGCGCTGCCTGGCCCGGACGGCGTCGAGGCGCTTCTCAGGCGATCTCCTTGCGCGCGAACGTACGCACCCGCTCGACGTCCCACGTCGTGATGACGCGCTCGAGCGGCACGCCGAGCTCCTCGATGCGCGCGGCGCCGTACTGGAGGAAGTCGAGCTGGCCGGGCGCGTGCGCGTCGGAGTCGAGGGAGAAGTAGCAGCCGGCGTCGATCGCCTCGCGGATGAGATCGTCGGGCGGGTCGCAGCGTTCGGGGCGCGCGTTGATCTCGACGGCGACGCGGTGCTCGGCGCATGCAGCGAACACGGCCTTGGAATCGAACGTCGACGGTGGGCGGACGCCGCGTTCGCCGTCGACGAGGCGGCCGGTGCAGTGCCCGAGGATCGTCGTGTGGGGGTTCTCGATGGCGCCGAGCATGCGTTTCGTCATGGCAGCCGGGCCCGAACGCAGCTTGGAGTGAACCGACGCGACCCGCACGTCGAGGCGGTCGAGCATGTCGGCGCGCTGGTCGAGGGAGCCGTCCTCCTTGATGTCTACCTCGATACCCTTGAGCAGGACGAACGGGGTGCCCGTCGCCCCGAGGGCCGAGTTCATCGCGTCGATGACGCCGAGCTGCTTCGTCAGCCGCTCGGCACTCAGCCCGTTGGCGACGCGCAGCGAGGGGGAGTGGTCGGTCTGCACGATGTACTCGCGCCCGAGGGAGATCGCTGCCATGACCATCTCGTCGATCGGTGAGCCGCCGTCGCTCCAGTCCGAGTGGGTGTGGCAGTCGCCCTTGACGGCGGCCATGACACGCTGCGCGCCCTCGACGAGGTGCTCGGGGCTCGATTCCTCCAGCTGGTCGAGGTAGCTCGGGACGCGGCCGTCGAGTGCCTCGGTGATGACGGCGAGCGTCGTCTTGCCGATGCCGGAGACGTCCGCGAGGGAGCCGTCGGCGGCCTTCGCGCGCAACGTCTCCTCGTCGAGCGCGGCAATCGCGCGCGAGGCGCCACGGAACGCCTTGACGCGGTATGTACCCGCACGGCGACGTTCGAGCAGGAAGGCGATGCGGTCGAGCGCTTCGCGAGGCGTGGGAGCACCGGTCATGTGGTCACTGTACGAACATCGCCCGGACTTGCCCAGGGCCTCCGCCTTGCCCGAGGACACTGATTTGCCCAGAGGTTAGGTGAGCCTTAGTTTGGGGTTGGCTCCACTGCGTGGCCTCGGTGTCGTTCCTTCGTGGGTGCCACTGGAAATGGCCGATCAGGATCGCAGCGAGGTGCCCCTGCGGCGCCGAGGAGCCCCGACGAGACGAGGACATCGTGACGAACACCGAAGCAGCGCCGGCCCGCCCGCGTCGAACGCCCACCCACGTGAGAGTCGAGCAGACCGAGCGGCTGACCCGCGACCTCGTGCGCGTCCACTTCAGCGGGGACGGGCTGCGCGCCCTCGAGCCGAAACCGGTGACGGACGCCTACGTCAAGCTCATCTTCCCGCCGCGCGGGGCCGACTACGCAGCGCCGTTCGACCCCGAACAGATCCGCGCCGAGCGGCCTCGTGAGGAATGGCCGGTGACGCGGACCTACACGATCCGGGCGATCGACCACGCGGCCGGAACGATGGCGATCGACTTCGTCGTGCACGGTGACGCCGGCCTCGCGGGGCCCTGGGCGGCTGCGGCGCGAGCGGGCGACGTCATCGGCTTCCTCGGCCCCGGCGGCGCGTGGGCGCCCGAGTCGGAGGCCGCTCATCACCTCTTCGTCGGCGACGAATCGGCCTACCCCGCGATCGCCGCGGCGCTCGATGCGCTGCCGCAGGACGCCGCGTGCACCGTCGTGCTCGAGGTGGCCGACGCGAGCGTGCACCCTCCGGTGCGCGCACTGGCGCACATGAACCTCGTCTGGGTGCACCGGGACGAGACGCGCAGCCACGGCGGCGGGCTCGTCGACGTCGTCGCCGCAGCCGACGTGCCGGGTCTGCGCGACGGTGATGCCCCCGACGGGCTGCGCGTGTTCGTGCACGGCAACGCCGAGATGATCAAGGAGATGCGCCGGTTGCTCATCGTCGAGAAGAGCGTCGCTCGTGCGCACGCGTCGATCTCCGGATACTGGCGCCCCGGCCATGACGAGGACGCGTGGCAGTCGAGCAAGCGCGAGTTCGTGCAGCAGATGGAGCAGGAACAAGACCGCGCCTGACCCCCGCGCCTCGCCCCCTGTGCCCATCCGCGATTCTCGTCCCCAACGGCGAACGGCGTCCCCATCGGCGATTTTCGTCCGCATTCGTCGAGGTCACGCTGATGGCCGGGCGCTCGCCCCCGCGTCACTGATCGCCTCGGCGCGATCGACGCCGAGGTCCGCGACGACAACGACGTCGAACGCGGCGCGCGGTCGCGGCGAAACGCGAGACAATGCCGCGGTGAAGTCCTGGTTGCTCCTGCTGCTCGTCGTCGCTGCTGCGGCCCTCGTCCTGCTGACGCGTCGTTCGGTGCGGACGTCCGTCGTCACGTGGATGGCGGCGCGGCTCGGCCCCGACGCGCGCAGCGGCCGGCGGGCCGCGCTGCTGTGGCACGGTTCGGCGTTCCTCGCCGCCGTCGCAACACTGACGGGCGCCTGGTTCGGTGTGCGCGCCGGGGGAGCGGCGCGCTGGGTCGGGGATGCGGCGGCGATCGCGGTCGTCCTCGGCTACCTGCCGTTCACGTCGCTGGGCGCGCCGAAGACGACCCGGTGGCAGAAGAGCTTCGGGCAGCATCTCGCCGAAGCGGGGGCTGCCCGAAGTGCCGCGACGGCCTGTGCCGACGTCGCGCGTGTGTTCTCAGTGGTCGGTGTGCTCGTCGCTCTCGCTGCGCTCGTCGTCGTCGCCGGCCGCGGGGCGTGAGGTGTTCGCGGACTCGATCTGACCGGCCGGCGCAGACGACTTCTGCTTCGTGCCGAGCGGGTCGCTGAGCGTCGACTCGAGCGTCTCCTTCGGCAGCGCCTTCTCCTGCAGACGGGCCGTGGACGCCTGGATCTGCTTCGTCACGTACGGCCCGACGAGGCTGATCGCCGCAGCTCCGACAGCCATCCACAGACGCGGGTGACGCACGCCGCGCTTGAGCAGCATCTTCTCGACGTTCTTGTCGATGCGCAGCGCGAGCCCGGACGTCACGAGGCCCATGCCGGCCGTCGCGGCGGCGGCCAGGTCGCTCATCGACGACGATGTGGCGCGCCCGTCGACGACGTTGATCGCCTTGTTCGAGTCGGCCAGGCGGGAACTCGCGGGACGGCGCTCGCCCGCCATCGCCATGCCGACGCTCGTCAGCGTCGACGACATCGCGACGCCGCGTCGCACCCAGCGCGGGAAGCGCGCGGGACGCACCAGCGTCGTGGCGGCCGCCGTCGCGGCGGAGATGGCGGCCTGCGCGGCCGGGGAGTCGAGAGCGGGAAGCGTGAAACGAGGCATGACCTCAGCCTAGCGAGAGGCGCTGACGCGGCACCACCACGTCGGCGACGTCGGCTGGTCACACCTGCGCAGCGCGCGCTTGCGCGCGCCGCAACAAACCGCGCGCCGCGACGGCGAGGCCGAGGGCGACGCTTGTCGCAGTCAGCGTGACGGCGAACGCGGCCGTCGCGCCGTGGGCGTCGACGAGGCGTCCGGCGATGCCCGCTCCGCTGGCGTAGCCGAGGCCTGTCGCGCCGGCGAGGAACGTCATGGCCGTCGCGAGGCGCCCGCGATCGGTGATGAGTTCGCCGAGCGTGAACGTCGTGATCATGTACGGCGCGATCGCGAAGCCGAGGATGACGAGCTCACCTGCGAGCCCCCACAGCCCGTCGACGGCGAGCAACGGCAGCGACAGCACCCACATGGCCGTCGCGAAGAGGAGCAGCCGGCGCGCGTGATCCGGGGTGCGGCGCACGCGGCCCAACGCGAGGCCGGCGCTGACGGAACCGATGCCGAGCAGCGCGTGGAACAACCCGGCGCTCTCGGCGTGGCCGGCGGCGCGCGTCATCATCGTCGTACCGGTCTGGATCGAGCCGAACAGGTTGCCGATGAGGAACTGCGCGACGAACAGGACGGTGAACGCGGCGCTCCACACCGGTATGCGCGACGAGCCCGTCGGGGCCGGCGACACCAGGGACGCGCTGGGGTGACGTGCAAACTGCAGACCGAACCACAGCAGCAGCGCCGCGGCGGCGAGCAGCGGCGCCCACGTTCCGAACAAGGCCGCGAACGCGCCGACGAGCATCGGGCCGACGACGAACGACGCCTCGTCCGCGGCTCCCTCGTAGGAGAATGCGGTCGTGACGAGCCGCCCATCAGCGCCGTGCGATCCGATGATGGGACGCCAGCGCACGCGGGCGAGCTGACCGATCTGCGGCAGCGCGAACCCGGCGAGCGCCGCGACGACGGCCGTCAGCCACCAAGGGGCGTCGAAGTAGCGGGTGGCGACGACACCGACGAGGCCCGCCGCGCCGCCGAGGCACTGCACGAGAAGGATGCGCGTCTGGCCGAGCCGGTCGGTGAGGGAACCGAACCAGGGCGAACCGATGGCGTTGCACACCGCCAGCGCTCCCGCGCAGATGCCGGCGTGGGTGTAGGAGTCGGTCGTCGTCGCGACGAGCAGCAGCGTGCCGAGTTGCGACATAGCCAGTGGCAGGCGCGCGATGAACGCGACGACGACGTACCAACGGCCCGTGAGCCCGAACAACCCTGAATACCCGACGTGACTCACCCGCCCATGCTACCGGCGCCGTGAGGGCGCCGAAACCGCCGACAACCGCTACCTGGCGGGGTTGTCGGTCCTGGCGCACCTAGGCTGAGCAGGTGCTCGTCTCACTCGTGCGTCAGGCGCTGGCGCCCCATCGTCGGTTGCTGCTCGGGCTCGTCGCCGCGCAACTCGTCAGCGTCGCCGCGTCGCTGTATCTGCCGAACCTCAACGCCGACATCGTCGACCACGGCGTCGTACGAGCCGACACCGGTTACATCTGGCGCACCGGCGGCTGGATGCTGCTCGTCAGCCTCGTCCAGGTGTGCGCCGCGATCTGCGCGGCCTGGTTCTCGGCCCGCATCGCGATGAACGCCGGACGCGACATGCGGGCCCGCGTCTTCGGCGCCGTCCAGCGCTTCAGCTCGCGCGAGGTCGCCGAGTTCGGCGCGCCGTCGCTCATCACGCGCTCGACGAACGACGTGCAGCAGGTGCAGATGCTCGTTCTCATGGGCGCCAACCTCATGGTGACGGCGCCGATCATGATGGTGGGCGGCGTCATGATGGCGCTGCACCAGGACGTCGGGTTGTCGTGGCTCATGGTCGTCGCCGTGCCGGTGCTGGCCGTCGCGATCGGTCTCATCGTCTCGCGCATGGTGCCCGGGTTCCGCACGGTTCAGAAGCGGCTCGACGGCGTCAACCGGGTCATGCGCGAGCACCTGTCGGGCATCCGCGTCGTGCGTGCGTTCGTCCGGGAACCGCACGAGTTGCAGCGTTTCGGCGCCGCCAACTCGGCGCTCGCGAACGCGCAGATCCGCGTCGGCAACCTCATGGCCTTCATGTTTCCGACGGTGTTCCTCGTCATGAACCTCTCGACGGTCGCCGTCTGGTGGTTCGGCGGCCACCGCGTCGGTGACGGCGACCTGCAGATCGGCGCGCTGTCGGCGTACATGAGCTATCTCATGCAGATCCTCATGGCCATCATGATGGCCACGTTCATGCTCGTCATGATTCCGCGTGCCGCAGTGGCTGCCGAGCGCATCACGGCGGTACTGGACACGTGCTCGAGCGTGGTCGAGCCTGCGTCACCGATCCTGCCCGACGGTGGGGTGCGCGGCGTCGTCGAACTCGAGCACGCCGAGATGCGCTATCCGGGCGCCGACGAACCTGTCGTGCGCGACCTGTCGTTCACCGCCCGCCCCGGCCAACGCGTCGCGCTCATCGGCTCGACCGGTTCGGGCAAGTCGACGGTGCTCGGCCTCGTCGCGCGACTGTTCGACGTGTCGGCCGGCGCGGTGCGCATCGACGGCGTCGACGTGCGCGAACTCGACCCGCAGGCGCTGTGGGGCAGCATCGGCCTCGTCCCGCAGCACGCCTATCTGTTCTCCGGCACCGTCGCGTCGAACCTTCGCTACGGCAAACCCGACGCCACCGACGACGAGCTGTGGTCCGTGCTCGAGACGGCACAGGCGCGTGACTTCGTCGAGAGAATGGACGGCGGCCTCGACGCCGTCATCGAGCAGGGCGGTAGCAACGTCTCCGGTGGCCAACGGCAGCGATTGTGCATCGCTCGGGCGCTCGTCGCGAAGCCCCGCATCTACCTGTTCGACGACTCGTTCAGCGCACTCGACCTCGCGACCGACAGGCGGCTGCGTGCCGCGCTCGCGCCGCAGGTGAAGGACGCGACGGTGCTCATCGTCGCCCAGCGCGTCTCGACGATCACCGACGCCGACCTCATCATCGTCCTCGAGGACGGCGCGGCCGTCGGCATGGGCACGCACGAGGAACTGCTCGCCACGTGCGCGCCGTACCGCGAGGTGGTCGATTCGCAGCTCGGACGTCAGGAGGGAGCGGCGTGAGCCGCCGTCAGCCGTCGGGGCCCGCCGCATCGGCCGCATCGCCCGGCTCGGGCACTCGCCCGCCGGGCCCGCCGGCCGGAGGGCCGCGTCGCGGGGGTCATGGCGCGGCGATGGCGCCCGCGGAGAAGTCGCTGAACTTCGGCGCATCCGCGCGCCGCCTCATCGGGCTGCTGAAACCGCATCGGCTGCGCGTCATCGCGGTACTGGCGCTCAGCGTCACGGCCGTGGTCATGAACGTCGTCGCGCCGAAGGTGCTCGGCAAGGCCGTCGACGCAGTGTTCGCGGGCTCGGTGAGCATGCATCTGCCCCTGGGCTCGACGAAGGCACAGGCCGTGGCGGCGCTGCGCGCGTCGGGGCAGTCGAAGATGGCCGACATGGTCGCGGCGATGGACCTCGTGCCGGGCTCGGGCATCGACTTCGACCGTGTCGCGACGATCCTGCTCACCGTCGTCGCGCTCTACGTCGTCGCATCGCTGCTGCAGGTCGTGCAGGCGCGTCTGCTCAACACCGTCGTGCAACGGACGGTGGAGAAACTGCGCGCCGACGTCGACGCCAAGCTGCAGCGGGTGCCGCTGGCCTATGTCGACTCGCGCCCGCGCGGCGAGCTGCTCTCGCGCGTGACGAACGACATCGACAACGTCGGGCAGTCGATGCAGCAGTCGGCGGGTCAGCTGCTCGTGTCGATCTGCACGGTGCTCGGCGTCGTCGTCATGATGCTGACGGTCTCGTGGCAGCTGACGATCGTCGCACTGCTGACCATTCCCCTCGTCATGCTCGTCGCCGGGCAGATCATGAAGCGTTCGCAGGGGCAGTACGTGGCCCAGTGGGCGCACACGGGCACGCTCAACGGGCAGATCGAGGAGGCGTTCACGGCGCACGAGCTCGTCAAGGTCTTCGGGCGCGGGCCGCAGGTGGAGGCGGCGTTCGCGTCGACGAACGCCTCCTTGACGGAGGTCTCGCGCCGCGCGCAGTTCCTGTCGGGGCTGATGATGCCGATCATGATGTTCGTCGGCAACCTGCAGTACGTCGCGATCTGCGTCATCGGCGGCGTGCGCGTCGCGTCGGGGCAGATGACGCTCGGTGACGTCACCGCGTTCATCCAGTACTCGCGCCAGTTCACGCAGCCCGTCACGCAGATCGCGTCGATGATCAACCTGCTGCAGTCCGGCGTCGCGAGCGCCGAGCGCGTGTTCGAGGTGCTCGACGCGCCGGAGGAGTCGCGCGACGCCCGCGGGCGCGGTGCCGGCGAGAACGCGCACCTGCCGACGCCGCTGCGCGGAGAGGTCGTCTTCGATGACGTGCGCTTCGGTTACCACCCTGACGCGCCGCTCATCACGGGCCTCGACCTGCGGATCGAGCCCGGCCAGACGGTCGCCATCGTCGGGCCGACGGGTGCGGGCAAGACGACGCTCGTCAACCTCGTCATGCGCTTCTACGACGTCGATGCGGGTCGCATCCTCGTCGACGGGGTCGACGTGCGTGACGTGCCACGCGAGGAGTTGCGCTCCCACTTCGGGATGGTGCTGCAGGACAGTTGGCTGTTCCGGGGCACGATCGCCGACAACCTGCGCTACGGGCGGCTCGACGCGAGCGACGACGAACTGCTCGAAGCCGCTCGCGCGACGTTCGTCGACCGGTTCGTGCACTCACTGCCCGACGGCTATGACACGATCATCGACGACGAGGGCGGCTCCATCTCGACGGGTGAGCGTCAGCTCATCACCATCGCGCGCGCCTTCCTCGCGCGGCCCGACATCCTCATCCTCGACGAGGCGACGTCATCGGTCGATACGCGCACGGAGGCGACGCTCCAGCAGGCAATGGCGGCGCTGCGTCAGGATCGCACGAGCTTCGTCATCGCCCACCGACTGTCGACGATCCGTGACGCCGACATCATTCTCGTCATGGAGAACGGCGACATCGTCGAACAGGGCTCGCACGACGATCTGCTCGCCGCGCGCGGCGCCTACTGGCGGTTGTACGAGGCACAGTTCGCCGGGGCGGCGCAGACCGACACGGACGAGGGGAAGGCAGCGGACGTGCGACCGGCCTGACGGGAGCCGGATGATTCCGGCGTCGTCGTCCGCATGCTTCGGCCGGGAAGACCGCCCCGACGTTCTCGAGGGCCGGGGCGGTCGACGGCATCTCAGCCCCGGGCGTGCTCCCACGCGCCGCGCGTGTACTGCGCCGGATACGGCGTCTCGCGCCACGTCAGACCCAGTTCGGCGGCGGCGCGCAACGGCCAGTACGGCTCGCGCAGGCCTGCTCGTCCGATGAGGACGACGTCGGCGTCGCCCTCGGTGAGGATCGCCTCGGCCTGCGCGGGCTCCGTGATGAGTCCCACGGCTCCGGTCGCAATATCGGCCCCGCGCCGGATCTCGGACGCGAAACGCACCTGGTAGTTGGGCCCGACGGGGATGTCGGCGGGCACGTTGCCGCCGGTGCTCGTGTCGACGAGGTCGACGCCGACGGACTTCAGCTCGCGAGCGAGGCGGACGGTCTCGTCGATGTTCCAGCCCGTCTCGGCCCAATCGGTGGCCGAGACCCGCACGAAGAGCGGCTTCGCCTCCGGCCAGGCCGCGCGCACCTCGGTCGCGATGCGCAGCAGCAGACGGGCGCGGTTCTCGAAGGAGCCGCCGTACTCGTCGTCACGGAGGTTGGAGGCAGGGGAGAGGAACTCGTGCAGCAGGTAGCCGTGCGCCGCGTGGAGCTCGACGACGTCGAAACCGGCCTCGTCCGCGCGTCGGGCGGCGTCGACGAAGGCGTCCACGACGTCGTCGATGTCGGCGAGCGTCATGGCGCGGGGCGTTGCGTAACCGTCGAAGGCGACCGCGGACGGGCCGAGAGCCTCCCAACCGCCTGCGTCGACGGGCACGCTGCCGGAGGGCTCACCCGCGAAGGGGCGGTAGGTCGACGCCTTGCGTCCGGCGTGCGCGAGCTGGACTCCGATCTTTGCGCCGTTCGCGTGGACCGCGTCGACGACGCGGCGCCATGCGGCCACCTGGTCGTGGTTCCACAGGCCGGCGTCCTGGGGGCTGATGCGCCCCTCGGGCGCGACGGCGGTGGCCTCTGTCAGCACGAGCCCGAAACCACCGACGGCGCGCGTCGCGTAGTGAACGAAGTGCCACGCGGTCGGGATACCGTCGCACGCCTCGCAGCTGTACTGGCACATCGGCGTGAGCCAGATGCGGTTGCGGAACTCGACGTCGCGCAGGGTGAGGGGTTCGAACAGCTGGGGCATGCGGGGGCCTTTCGTCAGGATCGGGCGCGGCCACGGACCGCGCCTCGTGGGGCCCATGCGACAACGGTGGTTAGGGACGCGATATTTCCTGGGCCCGTTGTTCTGGCCGCGAACCGCTCCGTCAGAACGCCGCCGATGCCTCGCCGCGCTTGACGTCGGCGCGCCATCGCGTGAGGAACGCGGCACCGGCGGCGTCGTTCGTCAGCGCCGGATCGGGCGTGACCTCGACGGGGTAGGTGCGATCGAGCAGGCCGTCGGCGGGGCGAACGTCGCCGTGGCGCACGACGAATCCACGCTCGTGCAGACGATCAGCCATCGCGTAGTCGCTGCGTGAATCGCCGAGGGTGCGCCACTCGCGCGGGGTGATGCCGCGCGCGGCGAGCAGTTCGATCGCCTTGTCGGCACCGACGTTCTTGCCGACCCCGGCGTGCTCGATGTCGGTCGAGATGATCGTCGGATCGATGCGGACGGCGATGTCTTCACTGCCGTTGAGCGCTTCTCGCTCACCCCAGACGACGCCGATCTCCTGCTCGGCGAGGTAATCCCACACCCGCTGATCGAACGCGTGCTGACGTTCGCGGTAGACGTCGAGGTCGATGCCATGGTGCGCCTCGAGGCTCACCATGGCCTTCTTCGTGTCGTCGAAGAACATGGCGTCGTCGAAATCGGGGGCGATACTGCGGCAGTACTCGACGAGCCCCGTCGGAACGCGCAGGGCGTCGTCGACGCACAGGTGGATGCCCGCGTTGCGCAGGTGCGCGCGCGTCGGGGTGAACCACGTCGCGCCCTTCTCACAGACGGCGATGACGGTCGCGTCGTCGGGTAGTCCGGCGTCGAGCAGCGCGGGCATGACGGTGGCTGCGACGAAGTCGTCGGAGCGACCCGTGTTGAACACGATGGGGACGCCCGCCCGCGCCATCGCGACGAGATCCGTGGCGATCGACGGGATCGCCACGGTGCGCGTCACCGGGCTCGCGATGGGTCCGTCGACGTCGAGGAGGAGGCCGTACAGGGGCTCGCGCAGCTGGCTCGTCATGCTCGAAGTGTCGTCGCGCGCGGGGCCGGTCGCAACCCTCACCCCCCGCGGCTCGGTTAAGGATGATTAACTGAAGTCGGCATGGTGTGAGCTGCATCTCACGAAGCGCGATCTGGAGGGTTCATGGACAAGGTGGTGGCCTCGGCCGCGGAAGCGGTCGCCGACATCGGTGACGGTTCGTCGCTCGCCGTCGGAGGGTTCGGGCTGTGCGGCATCCCGAGCGTCCTCATCGCGGCGCTGCACGAGCAGGGCGCGAAGGATCTTGATGTCGTCTCCAACAACTGTGGCGTCGACGACTGGGGTCTCGGCGTGCTGCTGCGCGACGGGCGCCTGCTCACCGTCATCGCGTCGTACGTGGGCGAGAACAAGGAATTCGCGCGCCAGTACCTCGAGGGCGAGCTGGAGGTGCACCTGACGCCGCAGGGCACCCTCGCGGAGAAGTTGCGCGCCGGTGGCGCAGGCATCCCCGCGTTCTACACGGCGACGGGTGTGGGTACGCAGGTCGCCGACGGCGGCATGCCGTGGAAGTACGCGGCCGACGGCTCGGTGGAGAAGGCCTCACCGGCGAAGGAGACGCGCGTTTTCGGTGACGGCGACGACGCGAAGTCGTACGTGCTCGAGGAGGCCATCACGACGGACTTCGCGCTCGTGCGCGCGGCGAAGGGTGATCGTCACGGCAATCTCGTGTTCAACCTGTCGGCGCGCAACTTCAACCCGCTGTGCGCGATGGCGGGCCGCGTCGTCGTCGCGGAGGTGGAGCAGCTCGTCGAGCCGGGCGACATCCACCCCGACGACGTCCACCTGCCCGGCATCTACGTGCAGCGAGTCGTGGAATTGACGTCCGAACAGGCTGACGACAAGCGGATCGAGAAGCGCACGACCCGCGAGACGGAGGGTGACTGAGATGGATGGGCGACTGTTCGGGGGGCGTGCGTTCGACCGAGAGTGCGAGAAGCGCACG
>NZ_JBIYDW010000016.1:0-16163 GCF_044909235.1 Dermacoccus sp. GAS27A
CGGAGTAGTTCTTCCTGGCCATGGTTCTTCGATCATCTCGCTTCCCCAGCACCAGGTGCTGGATTCAGCGTGTCCAAGAACCGGGGTCAGGCCCCAGGCGTGCAGCCCGTGGGCACATATCAGCGTGGCGTGCGCGCAACAAAGACCGACGTGCGTGGTGTCACATTTGTCCGCACCTTTGTGTGCGCCATCGAGGTCGAAAGTGACCTGCCACGTGTTCTGGATGAGAGCTTCACGCAACAGGCCTGGGTACGGGTCGAGCCGGCTCTTCCACGTGTCGAGTCGGTGGTGGGGGTCTGCGAGAGGGCGGCCTGTCGCTACTTCGCCGGCGTAGCTGACGTCGAGAAATCCCAGGGGGTGCCCGGGTTGGGTGTGGAAGGCGAAGAGACCGCCCCGTGCTCGTGTGCACTGTTTGTCTACGTGGTCTACGTTGCGAAGGATCCAGTCGACAGGTGTACCGGTAACGCGCAGCCACGCACCTCCATCGACCCATGCTCCCCATTCCCCTGGCGCAGCAACGGGGACGGGTTCATCGGCGTACTTCGCGGCCAATGTCTGAAGGTGCGCGGTATCGAGATTCGGCCGGGATCCCCGGTTCCCTCCCGTCGACCCGGGCCGTGTGCGCTCGTCCCGGCAGCCGTCGCGGTGGACGCCGCCAGCCCCCGCTCCGGGGCCGGGTCGACGTTGCGAGCCTCGATCCTGCGCGCGGCCGCCCACTCGATGCTGTGCATGCAGAATGCCAGCAGGTACAGCACGGTCGCGGTGACGAAGGCGAGGCTGGAGAAGTATGTCGTGGTCATCTCGTCTCCTGCGATGAAGTGGTGTCGTGATGGGTCCGAACCGCCGGGTTGGGGGCGGCCAGGTCGAGGTCGCGGACGACGGCGACCAGGTCGTCGGGCAGGCCGGCCCGGCCCTCGGCGCGGTCCAGGCGTGCGATCTCCAGCGTCGAGCGTCCCTGCTGGGAGCGGATCCGGACCCAGACGCGTCGTGGGCGGATGCAGAGGGACAGGCACAGGCCGAGCACAGCGAACGTGATCGCAGCGACCGCGATCGGAGCGCCGGGGGTGTCGCCCACCTGCAGCTTGACCCATCGCTGGACGCCGTCGAGCTGGATCGAGCCCTGGCCGTCGGGCAACTTCTGGATGTAGCCGGGCCGCAGGACGAAGCGCAGCGGCTGCCCGGGCTTCTGCGGATTCCTGATCTGCTGCAGGCCGCGGGTGTTGAGGGAGTAGACGCTCTCGGGCTGACCGGTCTCGACTCCCGGCTCGCCGGACCAGGCGTTCAGGAACAGCTGAGGGTTCAGCGCGTCGGGGAACACCGACCGCGGCCCGTTGGCGTCCACCGCGGCGCTGGGCAGGAAGAACCCTTCGAAGCCGAGTCGGCGCGGGCGGGCGTCGGGTGCCTTGATCGCGCCGGCGGAGGTGAAGTTGCCGTCCTGCGGCAGGAAGATCACCGCTCCGGAGTAGGCGACGTTGCCGTCGCCGTCCTTCACCGTGACCACCGGCGCGTACCCCCAGGCGATCAGATGCACCTTCTGGCCCCCGGCCAGCTCGAGAGGATGGTTGACCTGGAGCGTCTCCCGGCGCGGCCTGGCACCGGGGCGGTCGGTGACGGTGACGACGGCCTTGAACTGCCGGGCCGCTCCTCGCTGCACGTCTCCGGTCTCGAACTTCACGTCGAAGCTGTCGAGCTTGAGGCTGAACGGGGTCAGCGACGACTGGCGGAACAGCGGCCCGGCCTTGAAGTCGTCGTACTGGACCAGGTCGTTGGAGAAGCTGTCGCCGCCGACGACCAGTGCGCGGTCGCCCCGGAAGTTGGTCAGCCAGACCACGGCCACGCGACCAGCAGGAGCACCAGGCTGATGTGGAAGACGAGGTTGCCGGCCTCGCGGAGGTAGCCCCGCTCCGCCGACACCGACCCGTCGTCGTTGCGCGCGACGCGGTAGCGGCGCGCCCTCAGTTGCCTGGCGGCGCGCTCCAGGATCTCGGCCGATCCCGGAGCGTCGCCGGGCAGCTCCGTCGACGCGTAGGCGGGCATCCGACGCAGGTGCCGCGGCGTCCTCGGCGGACGGCGACGGAGGGCGCGCAGGTACACGCCCGTCCGAGGGACGATGCAGCCGATCAGGCTGATGAACAGCAGCAGGTAGATCGCGGACAACCACGGCGAGGTGTACACGTCGAACAGGCCGACCCTCTGATAGATCGGCGCTAACGTCGGGTGCTGCCGGACGAACATGCTGACCATCACCGGCGAGATGTTCTGCTGCGGCACCAATGATCCCGGCACCGCTGCCAGTGCCAGCAGGAACAGCAGGACCAGGGCCGTGCGCATGGTGATCAGCTGCGTCCACAGGAACCGCAGCCCGCCGGGGAGGCCGATCGACGCTGGGGCCGAGCGGCCGGCGACGGCGTTCGCCGACCTCGCGCTGCCGATCTGGCCGTCGTCGCGCACGTCGTCGGTGCGAGCATTCAGGGCCGCGGGGAATCTCATGATCGGATCCCCTGCCTTACCGAGGACGTCGAGGGCCGCGACGTGCGCCGACGCGCCAGTCGTCCGCCGCGCCGGATGCGCTCACTCATCGGGATCGAAGGCGAAGCTGGAGGCCGGAGCGTCGGTTGCGTTCCGCGGCCCGTAGATCAGCGAGATCTGCCGCCGCTCACCGAGTTCGATCTTCGCCGGGTTGCCTTCGACCAACTTGCCGTCGACATAGGCGCGCAGGCTGTCGGTCTTGGTGTTGTTCAGCCCTCCGACCCCGTCGCCATCGAGCCGGACGTCCCATTCGGCGAACACCTGCCCGAGCGTGTAGACGCCGTCCTTGGTCGGGGACTCGACGTGCAGGACGCCGCGCTCGTCGTGGGTGTGCAGCTCCGACATCGCTCCGGTCCTCGGATCGACGCCGATGGAGGAGGGCACCGCCAGCGGCTGACCGTTGACGGTGATGTCCAGATGGGAGTGGAAATGCGTCGCGGTGCCCTCCATCTTCGAGACCTGGAGGCCGGCGGCCTTCGCCGCCGACTCCGGGTCGGACGGCAGCTGCCAGGGCGGCATGCCGCGCTGTCCTCTAGCGCCGACGACCCCGCCGGCCGCGTCGGGGGAGGAGGTCTGCCGCACGAGCACCCAGATGCCGATGCTCAGCCCGATGGCGACGACAGCGGCGGTGATGCCGTAGGCCACCCGTCGATGCATTCGGGCCCTGGTCTCCTGGCGTCTCATCTCCGCCAGGCGTGCGCGGGCCGATCCGCGTTGACCCGGTGGCGGCGTGGGCCGAGGGTTCCGGCCCTTCGAGTTCTTGCCTGTTCGATTCTGGTTCACGTCTGATTCCCTCGATCGTGCCTGAGGCTCGAGGTCGCTCGAGGAGCTCGGGCCATCGCTGCGCTGGTCGTGGGACCACGGCAGCGGACCGGCCCCGCGAAGGGCTCTCGGAGGGTCCTCAGGATTCTTGCTGGAACAGGGTTCTCGCCGCGGGGCGGGTGATGACGACACCGCCGCCGCGGCGCTTCAGCAGGGCCGCAGACGCAAGGGAGGTCTCCGACGGAACCTCTGCGGGGGAAGGCGCAGAGCAGGGGCGTCATCGGATCGACCGGCCGTCGGTCAGCGGCGAGTGGACCTCAGGTCCGCAGGATCGACAGCTCGATCAGGCTCGGCGGCGTCCTCAGCAGCCATCGCTGGCGGCGTCGCGTCGACGCCGGGCGGCTGGATCGGCAATACCACCAACGTCCGACGGTCCGCCTCTTGTCCAGCGCGGCGATCGCGAACAGCACGAAGACCATCACGCAGCCCGCCGCCGCGAGGCAGCCCATCGGGTCCATCGGGGCTTCGCCGGTCGAAGATCCGCCTGTCGAGGCAGCGGCGCAGCCGGGGCAGCTCATCGGCTCGTGGTGTGCGGAGCCGTCGGCATCTGAGGCTGCTACCGGCTGTCCGAGCACGACGGCCTGGCCCACGGCCGCGTCGGGGGCGGGGGACGCGTCCCCCTGCGACATGAGGTTCATCCCGACGATGCCGACCAGGATGGCGAGCAGAGCACCCCAATGGACGAGCCGGGTCCGGGCGGGCAGTGTTCTATGCACTCGTCCGGACCTCCCATCCTCGTGCCGCCGGCGAGCGGCGGCCTGTCGGCTTCCCCTGTCGTATGTCGTCGTCGAAGCAAGCCCAGCCAAACCGGTGCTCAGATTCGGCCGGCCTGCTCGACGATTCGTATTCGATGAGGACTGCGGGAAGACTGAACACGGAGAATGCATTCCACGGGCGTCGGATGGAGGTGCCTACGGGATTCGAACCCGTGTGGACGGCTTTGCAGGCCGCTGCCTATCCTCTCGGCCAAGGCACCGTGGGTGTCAGCCTTCCTCGCCCGGAGTGAGCCCGGCGACGAGGTTGAACGCTCCGGTGATGATGTTGAGGGAGACGACTCCGACGACGTCGGCGATCGCCCGGTCGCTGTAGCCGAGGGCGCGCAGCTCCTCGACCTGCTCGTCGGTGATGGACGCCGGCGCGCGGTAGACCTGCAGGCCCAGAGCGATGATCGCGGCCAACTCCGGACGGCTCGCGGTGCCCAGCTGCGCGAGCTCGATCTCGTAGTCGGCGACGCCGAGCGACTTGGCCGCCTCGATGTGCGAGGCCAGGCAGAGGCCGCACCCCTGTTGTTCCTGGACCGCGATGGAGATCAGCTCGCTGGTCGCGCGGTCGAGCTTGGCGCGGCGCATGGCCTTGCTCAGGCCGAGGTAGCCGCCGAGCACGGCGGGGGAGTGGGCCATGGTGGCGACCATGTCGCCCACGGTGCCGTGGCGCTCGACGAGGTCGCCGAGCAGCTCGCGGGACGTGCCGGCGGCGGTTTCCGGAGTCAGTGGTTCGAAGCGGGCCATGGGTTCCTCCTCCCCTTTGGGACGGTTGCTGTGGTCGCGGTGCTGGTTCAGGACCGCACGAGACGGTTGATGGCGTCGCTGGCTTCCTGGATCTTGGCGAGGGCCGCGTCGTCGTCGCCCTGCTTGGCGGCGTCGAGGACGCAGTGCTTGAGGTGGTCGTCGAGCAGCCCGGTCGCGACGCCCTGCAGGGCCCGGGTGAGCGCCGAGACCTGGGTGAGGATGTCGACGCAGTACTTCTCGTCGTCGATCATCTTGGCGATGCCGCGGGCCTGGCCCTCGATGCGCTTCATGCGCTGGAGGTAGCGGTCCTTGTCGCTGATGTAGCCGTGCTGGTGGTGCTCGGCGTCGATGGCGGTGTCATCGGTGGCGGTGTCGGTGGTTATGAGCGTGTCCTTCACTTCTGGCGATCCAGGACGGAGCGGGTGCTGGCTTGGGGTGTGAGGTCGATGCGCCGCAGCAGCTGGGCGTTGAGTGCGACGACGACGGTGGACAGGGACATCAGGATCGCGCCGACCGACATGGGCAGGACGAACCCGAGGGGTGCGAGGAGGCCTGCCGCGAGCGGCACGGAGAGGAGGTTGTAGCCGGCTGCCCACCACAGGTTCTGCTTCATCTTCCGATAGGCGGCCCGGGAGAGCTGGATGACCGACAGGACGCTGCGCGGGTCGGAGCTGGCGAGGATGACGCCGGCGGAGGCGATGGCGACGTCCGTGCCGGCCCCGATGGCGATGCCGACGTCGGCCTGCGCGAGGGCGGGAGCGTCGTTGACGCCGTCGCCGACCATGGCGACCTTCTTGCCCTCGTGCTGCAGCTGGGCGACCTTAGCGGACTTGTCCTCGGGGCGGACGCCGGCGAAGACGCGGTCGATGCCGAGCTCCTTTCCGACCTCGTTCGCGACGGCCTCGGCGTCGCCGGTGATCATGACGACCTCGACGCCGAGCTCATGGAGGGCGTCGACGGCGTCGCGGGACTCGGACCGGACCTCGTCGGCGAGCTTCAGGCCGCCGATCACCGTCCCGTCCCGGAGGACGTGGAGGATGATCGCGCCCTCGGCGCGCCAGGCGTCGGCGGTGTCGACCTCGGACTGCGCGGTCTCCTCGAGCAGGCGGGGTCCGCCGACGCGGATCTCCCGGCCGGCCACAGTCGCGGTGACACCGACGGCGGGCGAGGAAGAGAAGCCGCTCCCGGGCTCGAATGCGAGGCTGCGGTCCTTGGCGGCGGCGACAATGGCCTTCGCGAGGGGGTGCTCGCTGTCGGCCTCGGCGGAGGCGGCCAGGGCGAGGACCTGGTCGGCGTCCAGGTCGCCGACCGGCTCGACGCCGGTGACGGTGGGCTCGCCCCGGGTCAGCGTGCCGGTCTTGTCGAAGAGGACCGCGTCGACCTGGCGCATGGACTCCAGCGCGAGGCGGTCCTTGACCAGGACGCCGCCGCGGGCGGCGCGCTCGGTGGCGATGGAGACCACCAGCGGGATCGCCAGACCCAGGGCGTGCGGGCAGGCGATCACCAGCACGGTGATGACCCGGACGACCGCGTCGTCGGGGCTGCCGATCAGCGTCCAGGCCACGGCGGTGACCAGCGCGGCTCCGAGGGCGAACCAGAACAGCAGGGCGGCTGCGCGGTCGGCGATGCGCTGTGCGCGTGAGGAAGAGCCCTGCGCCTCGGCGACGAGCCGGTTGATGCCCGCCAGGGCGGTGTCGTCGCCGGTGGCGGTGATCTCGACGCGCAGGCCGGAGTCGGTGGCCACCGTGCCGGCGGTGACCGGGTCGCCCTCGCCGCGGGAGACCGGCCGCGACTCGCCGGTGATCATCGACTCGTCCATGTCTGCACGGCCGTCGACGACGGTGCCATCGGCGGGGACGCTGCCACCGGGCCGGACGATGACCACGTCGCCGACCCGGAGCTCGGCCGGATCGACCGTGACGACGTCGTCGCCCTCGACGCGCTCGGCCTCATCGGGCAGCAGCGCGGCCAGGGAGTCCAGCGCGGAGGTCGTCTGGGCCAGGGAACGCATCTCGATCCAGTGGCCCAGCAGCATGATCACGATCAGCAGCGCCAGCTCCCACCAGAACTCGAGCTCGTGGTGGACGAGCCCAAGCGTGGCGGCCCAGGAGGCGAAGAACGCGACGGTGATCCCGAGGGCGATCAGCAGCATCATCCCCGGCTGGCGGCTCTTCAGCTCACTCCAGGCCCCGGTGAGGAACGGCGTGCCGCCCCAGGCGTACATGACGGTTCCGAGCACCGCGGCGACCCAGCCGGCCCAGCCGGGCACCGAGTAGCCCAGCAGCATGGCGAACATGGGCGAGAGCGCGACCACGGGGACCGCGATGACGAGGTTGATCCAGAACAGCCGGCGGAACTGGCCGACGTGGTCCCCGTGGCCGGCATGTCCGCCGTGGCCGCCGTGGCCGTCGTGGCCGTCGTGCATGTCATGGTCCATGCCGTGGCCCTCGTGCGCCGCGTGAGCGTCCTCGGTCGCCGCGACGGCGGCGTGCGCGCCATGCGGGCCGTGAGCGACCTCGTCGGCGACGTCGCCGTGGTGATGGTGGTGCGCGGTCGGGTCCGTCATTGCTCTTCTCTTCCCCTCGTTGTTCCCCTCGGTCGGGTGTCTGTCTCGCCGCGGGCCCTTTGCGGGCCGACGGCGGAAGGCTCAGGAGGCCGGCTTGATCTCGCTCTCAACGACCCACTTGTGGTTGGTCATCTTCATGCCGCCGGCCTCGTAGTCGACCATGTAGACGGTCTGGTCAGTGGAGAACGCGATGGTGGCCTTCGCGCCCTTCATGCCCTCCATGTGCTCGGCCTCCAGGGTGACCTCGGTGCCGTCGGGCAGCCGCTTGGTGCCGGCGTCCTTGATCTCCTGCTGGACGACCCACTTGTGGTCCTTGACCGGCGCGCCGCCGGTGGTGGGGGTGAAGTTCACTGCGTAGGTGTAGGTGTCGAAAGCGCCGACGATCGTGGCCTTCGCCCCGTCCATGCCCTCCATGTGGTCGGCGGTCAGCGTGACCTTGGTTCCCACCGGGTACTTGGGCGACGTGGCCTCCTCGATGCCCGCGGGAGCGGGGCCCCCGTCCATCGGGTGCTCCATCGACGAGTGGTCCATCCCGCCGTCGCTGCTGGCCGGGGCACTGGCCGAACTGCCGCCCTCGTGACCCTGGTGGCCCTGGTCTCCGCCGGTGCTGCAGCCTGTCAGCACCAGTGCTCCACCGAGCACTCCTGCGGCGATGGTCGTCATGAGGCGCTTGCGCATATGGTCTCCTATCCATTCGATCTGATCTAACCATATACCCCTATAGGGTATATGGCAATCGGCTGGTCGCCGCAGTCGTCGGGGGGTCGCTCCGTCCGGTTGGCGGGGCCGCAGCGATTCAGCGCCGCGGCCCCATGCCCGCCGGGGTTACGCCACGTTGGCGGCGTATGTGGCCGGGTCCGAGTCGAAGGTCGGCCCGCAGCCCGCGCAGCAGAACCAGTACCGCTTCCCGTCATAGTCGCGGAAGAGGCCCTGGGCCTCGGCCGCCGTCTTGCTGACCGCGCTGCCGACCATGACAGGGCAGGTGGTCATGTCGTCGTCGCCTCCGGCGAGGAGGTCCTCGCGCCCGTCGGCGGCAACCGCGTTGGTCTCGGCCACGCTGGTGCTGCAGCAGCAGCCGGTGGGTGCCTGGGATTCGTTGGTCATACTCCGTGGATGCCTTTCATGTATCCGTATGGGTTGGGGTGGGTTCTGCTACATCACTGTTTGGCGACGCTCTTGAACCCGCGCAGGCGGAGGCTGTTGCCGACGACGAAGACGGACGAGAACGCCATCGCCGCGCCTGCGAGCATGGGGTTGAGCATGCCCAGCGCCGCGACCGGGATGGCGGCGACGTTGTAGGCGAAGGCCCAGAACAGGTTGGTCTTGATCGTGCCGAGGGTCTTGCGGGACAGGCGGATCGCGTCGACCGCGGCCCGCAAGTCCCCGCGGACCAGGGTGATGTCGGAGGCCTCGATCGCGACGTCGGTGCCGGTGCCCATCGCCAGGCCGAGGTCGGCCTGCGCGAGCGCGGGGGCGTCGTTGACGCCGTCGCCGACCATGGCGACGACCTTCCCCTCGCTCTGCAGGCGGGTTACGAGGTCGACCTTGTCCTTGGGCAGGACCTCGGCGATGACCTGGTCGATGCCGACCTCGGCAGCGATCCGCTTCGCGACGGCCTCGTTGTCTCCGGTGAGCAGCACCGGGGTCAGGCCCAGACCCTTCAGGCCCGCGATGGCCTCGGCGCTGGTGGGCTTCACTGTGTCGGCGACAATGAGGACCCCGCGAGCCTGCCCGTCCCAGCCGACGGCGACGACGGTCTTGCCCTCGCTCTCGGCCGCGGCCTTGGCGGCGGCGACGTCGGGGGAGAGACGCTGGGACCAGTCGGCCAGCAGGGACTCCCGGCCGACGAGCACTGCGTGCCCGTCGACGACGCCCTGCACGCCCTTGCCTTCGATGTTGGCGAAATCCTCGGGGGTGGGCAGGGTGCTGACCTCCTGGACCGCGCCCTTGGCGATGGCCTGGGCGATGGGGTGCTCGGAGGCGTCCTCCAGCGCGCCGGCCAGGCGGAGCAGCTCGGCGCGGTCGGTGCCGGGCTCGGTGATCGCCTGGACCAACGTCATCTTCCCGGTGGTGACGGTGCCGGTCTTGTCCAGCACGACGGTGTCGACCTTGCGGGTGGACTCGAGCACCTCGGGGCCCTTGATGAGCACGCCCATCTGCGCGCCGCGGCCGGTGCCGACCAGCAGCGCGGTCGGGGTGGCGAGGCCGAGCGCGCAGGGGCAGGCGATCACGAGGACCGCCACGGCGGCGGTAAATGCGGCCGAGACGCCGAATCCGGAGACCAGCCACGCGACCAGGGCGACAATCGCGATCGCGATGACGATCGGCACGAACACCCCGGAGATCCGGTCGGCCAGCCGCTGGACGGCGGCCTTGCCGGACTGGGCGTCCTCGACCAGCTTGGCCATCTGCGCCAGCTGGGTGTCGGAGCCGACCCGTGTCGCCTGGACGACGAGGCGTCCACCGGCGTTGACGGTCGCTCCGGTGACCGGGTCGCCCGGTGCGACCTCCACCGGCACCGATTCGCCGGTGAGCATGGATGCGTCCACGGCGGAGGTGCCGGAGACGACGGTGCCGTCGGTGGCGATCTTCTCTCCGGGGCGGACGACGAACTCGTCGCCAACGGCCAGCTCTGCGGTCGGGATCTTGACCTCGGCCCCGCCGCGCAAGACCGAGACCTCCTTCGCTCCGAGATTGAGCAAGGTGCGCAGGGCCGCGCCTGCCTGGCGCTTGGACCGCTTCTCGAAGTAGCGACCGGCGAGGATGAACATCGTTACCCCGGCGGCGGCCTCGAGGTAGATGTTGCCCGCGCCGTCGGAGCGGGCCAGCGCGAACTCGAACGGGTGCTTCATCCCCGGCATACCGGCGTGGCCGAAGAACAGCGCGTACAGCGACCACAGGAACGCCGCCGCGGTGCCCATCGAGACGAGCGTGTCCATCGTTGCGGTGCCGTGCTTGAGGTTAATCCACGATGCCTTGTGGAACGGCCAGCCCGCCCACACGATCACCGGCGCGGCCAGGGTCAGCGAGGCCCACTGCCAGTAGGTGAACTGCAGGGCCGGGATCATCGCCATCGCGATCACCGGGACGGTGAGCACGATCGACCCGATCAGCCGCTGCTCGAGCGAGGTCAGCTCGGGATCGGCGGCATCGCCGTCCTCGGATGCGGCCCCGTCAGCCTCGGTGTCCTTGGGCTTCGGCAGCGCGGCGGTGTAGCCGGTCTTCTCAACCTCGGCGACCAGCAGCGCAGAGTCGTAGCCGGCGGGCACGGTGACCTTGGCCTTCTCGGTGGCATAGTTCACCGACGCGACGACGCCGTCGAGCTTGTTGAGCTTGCGCTCGATCCGGTTCGCGCACGAGGCACAGGTCATCCCGCCGATGTCGAGCTCGATGCCGGCGTCCGCGCTGAGCGGCGCTGGTGCAGTCATCCTCTGTTCCTTCTCTCCTCCGGGCCCTGCGGCGTCCGGCTCGTGCGCAGGGGCGGTCATGTCGCCCATGCGATCGGTGGTGCGCGCTCAGCCCCGTCGCCGACGCGGTGGACGGGGAGCCTGAGCCGCGCTGGTGGTGTCGTCAGGCGCGGACGGCCGTGTAGCCGGCCTCCTCGACGGCGGCCAGGACCTTCGCGTCGTCGATCTCGCCGGAGCTGGAGACGACGAGCTTCCCGGTCTGCGCGCTGACCTCGACCTCTTCGACGCCGGCGACCTCGCCGACCTCCTCGCGCACCGACATCTCGCAGTGCCCGCAGGTCATGCCCGTTACCTGATACTCGTTCGCAGCCATCGGATCTCCTCATTCGTGGGGTACCCCCAGTGGGTACTGTACGAGGGCAACCATATACCCCCACTGGGTATTCCCGCAAGACCGTCCGAGCTTGTCGCCGACCGGACTCGCCGCGTCGAAGGGATACGCCACCGGGGTATGGTTGGGTTGTGGAGACCGCGAGCGACGAACCCCGCCTCAGTCGCCCCCGGCTGCAGCTTTTCGTCGTCGCCGCGCTGCTGATCGCGGGCCTCCTCGGCATGCACGCGCTGGTCGGCGGGCCCACAGCTGCGGCTGCCTCGATGACGTCGTCGGGTCACGCGTCCCTGTCGTCGCACGGCATGATCGGCGCGCCGACCGCCGCTCCCGTGCTGACCGCGTCCGGAGCGCACGGCACGGTGCACGGCTCCGGCGGCTGCGCGGACGCCATGAGCGGCGGCGGCGGATCCACCTGCGTCTCCGTACCGACCGGCAAGAGCGTCCCGGCCCTGCCGGCCCCGGTCGCCGCGAGCCTGCCCGGACTCGTCCCCGCACCCGAGCCGACGCCGCCGACCCAGACGCCTCGCCGGCTCGCGCTGACCCACCTGGAGCTGTCGATCCATCGAACGTGAGTAGCCGGGAGCACCGACACGGCGCTCACCGCCCAACGCGGCTGGTACTTGAACCCGCCGCACCTGCCACGGCATCGCGTCCCATGACGCCGGGGCCTCGCCTGGGCCCCGCCTGGGCCCAGCGGCCCTGCGCGCCCGATCACCCGTTGATCGCCGAGCGCGCCGGGCTCGATGCCGTGGCACCGCTCACCATCGACACATAAGGACATCACCCATGCACTCCAGCCTGAACCGCCGCCAGTTCCTGTCACTCGGCGCACTGACCCTCACCGCAGCAGGCCTGGCCGGCTGCAGCTCCACCATCAAGAAGACGCCCTCGTTCGTCCGGCCCGACGGTGCCGCGGTCACGGCGGTCGAGGCGAAGCGCCGCAGCACCGGGGCCGTCGTGCAGCGCGCCCTGACCGCCGAGCCGGTCACCCTCGACCTCGGCGGCAAGACGGCCAAGACGTGGGCCTACCGCGGAGCATCGGCGACCGAGCCGCTGCGCGGCGACGTCGGCGACACCCTGAAGGTCGCCCTCACCAACAGCCTCCCGGACCCGACCGCAGTGCACTGGCACGGCCTCGCGCTGCGCAACGACATGGACGGCGTCCCGAACCTCACCCAGGAGCCCGTCCAGCCCGGCGGCTCCTTCGCCTACGAGTTCACGCTCCCCGAGCCGGGCACGTTCTGGTTCCACCCGCACGTCGGCACGCAGCTCGACCGCGGCCTCTACGCGCCGCTGATCATCGACGACCCCAACGAGAAGGCCGACTACGACAAGGAGTGGGTCATCGTCCTGGACGACTGGCTCGACGGCGTCACCGCGACCCCCGACGAGGTCCTCAAGGAACTGAGCAAGGGCATGATGGACCACGGCGGCATGGACATGGGGCCGATGCGGATGGGCAACACCCTGATGGGAGCGACCTCGCCGCTGCTCGGCGGCGACGCCGGCGACGTCTACTACCCCCTCTACCTGATCAACGGCAAGCCCGCCAACGATCCCCAGACCTTCACCGCCAAGCCCGGCGAGAAGATCAGGCTGCGAGTGATCAACGCCGGTGGCGACACCGCCTTCCGCTTCGGCGTCGCCGAGCACCCGCTCACCATCACCCACGCCGACGGCTTCCCGGTCCAGCCCCACAAGGCCGAGAGCGTCGTGCTCGGCATGGGGGAGCGCTACGACACGGTCATCACCGCCGGCGACGGCGCGTTCGCCGTCAT
The DNA here is from genome assembly GCF_044909235.1 of Dermacoccus sp. GAS27A. Classification (NCBI taxonomy): domain Bacteria; kingdom Bacillati; phylum Actinomycetota; class Actinomycetes; order Micrococcales; family Dermacoccaceae; genus Dermacoccus; species Dermacoccus sp. GAS27A. The sequence goes on from NZ_JBIYDW010000016.1 coordinate 13,002, forward strand.
CGCCGAGGCCCTCGGCAAGCAGGACCAGGCCCTCGCCGTCCTGCGCACCGGTTCCGGCTCCACCCCGACGAAGAAGACGAAGCTCCCGCAGACGAAGACCCCCGCCACCGCAGCCGACCTCAAAGCCGCCGACACGGTCAGGCTGCCGCAGCGCGCCGTCGATCGCACGGTCGCCCTGGAACTGACCGGGGGCATGGAGAAGTACGACTGGGCTATCAACGGCAAGCGCATGGACATGGACCAGCCGATGCGCGACGCCCTCAGCATCAAGGAGGACGAGCGGATCGCCCTCGAGTTCAAGAACTCGACCACGATGTGGCACCCGATGCACCTGCACGGGCACACCTACCAGCTCCCCGACGGCGGGCCGCGCAAGGACACCGCGATCGTCCTGCCCGGCACGACGCTGCGCGTCGAGTTCGACGCCGACAACCCCGGACGGTGGCTCACGCACTGCCACAACGTCTACCACGGCGAGGCCGGGATGATGACGGCGATCGCCTACCAGACGTCCTGATCCGACGAACGTTCGGGGGCGCGGCGACCGCGCCTCCGCGCCCCCGAGCCGTCGCGGCGTTCCGAAGTAGACGGAGCGATCCGGCACCTGCAATAATCTGCGTATGGACGCAGATAAGCAGAGATGCGGATTGGACCCGGACAGCCAGTACGTGGAGCTTGCGGTCGAGGTGTTCGGTCTGCTCGCCGACGCGACCCGGGTACGGATCATCCTGGCCCTGCGCGCCAGCGACGAGCTGTCGGTCAACCATCTCGCCGACATCGTCGACAAGTCGCCCGCCGCGGTCTCCCAGCACCTGGCGAGGCTGCGCATGGCTCGGATCGTGTCCACCCGGCAGGAGGGCCAGCGGGTCTTCTACCGACTGGAGAACGAGCACGCCTCACAGCTCGTGACCGACGCGATCTTCCAGGCCGAGCACTCCGTCGCCGAGGGGCACGTCCCGGCACACCACCACCAGGAACGAGAACGAGCATGACCCAGCACTGAAGCGCCCTGGGTTTCGTTCCGCGCTTATGTGGTGACGAGGGTTCTCGTCTGGGATTGATCGTAGGACGCTTCGACCTGGACCGGCGTGCGGTAGCCGAGTGCTTCGTGCAGGCGCTGGTGGTTCCACCAGGTCACCCACTCCGATGTCGCCAACTCGACCGCCGACGTCGACGGCCATGTCGTGCGTGAGTAGATCAGTTCGGCCTTGTACAACCCGTTGACCGTCTCAGCCAAGGCGTTGTCGTACGAATCGCCCACTGTCCCCACCGAAGGCGCGACGCCGTGCTCGGCCTGTGTGTCGGTGTAGGCCAGGCTGACGTACTGGACGCCGCGGTCGCTGTGGTGCACGAGCCGCCCACCCTGACGCGCCGCCGGCGTCGTCGCGATGGCCTGCTGCAACGCGATCATCGGCAACGCCTGCGTCGACAGCGACGACGCGACCGACCAGCCGACAATCTTGCGCGTGCACGCATCCGTGATGAAGGCCGTGTACGCGAACCCGCTAACGGTGCGCACGTAGGTGATGTCTGCTACCCACAACATGTCCGGCGTCAACGCGTGGAAGTCACGCTCCACGAGATCCGGGCGGTGGTCGGGCAGCTTCGACGGCACGGTCGTGAACGGGCGGCGCCCACGGCGAACACCGTGCAGCCCAGCGATTCTCATGAGTCGCGCGGTCTGGTCGCGTCCGATCAGCCAGCCCTCGCGGCGCATCGCGTGCCACATCTTGCGATGGCCGTACACCCCGTAATTCTGGGCGTGGAGGCGTTTCACTTCCTCCACAAGGACGTCGTCACGGATCGCTCGCGCGCAGCGAGGGCGGGCTTTCGCGGCGCGGTAGCCACGGGAGGTGATGAACCCACAGTCCGTCGCGCGAAGGGCGCGACAGATCGGCTCGACCCCGAAACGATCACGGTGTTCGTCGATGAACCGGATCATCTCGTCGTGGGGCGGTCGAGTTCCGCTGCGAAAAAAGCCGAGGCCTTCTTCAAGATCTCGTTCGCCCGCCTCGTTTCGGCGAGTTCGCGGCGTAAGCGCCGGTTCTCTTCCTCGAGCGACTCACGCGGCTTCGCCGCGCCAGTCGCCGCTGGCTCTTCACCGGGGCGGGGCATCCAGTTACGGATCGTGGCGGGCGCTATCCCGAGCGACGCTCCCACAGCGTCCATCGCGACACGCTGCGAGCATCCATCGGCGGCGCGCTTGTCCAACACCATCCGCACCGCATGCTCACGTAAGTCCTGGTCGTACTTCTTGGGCATGGTCCGATTCTCCTTCAGGAAGGACGGAACCAAACCCAGGGCGCTTCAGTGCCACGAACGCCGCCACTTGATCCGGGCCGAGCCCTGGTTGGCTCCGCCATCCCTCGCGGCGCCGGTAATGGCGCAGCCCACGAGACCACGCTAAACGAACGCGTTGATCAATAGCCCCGGGTCAGGCATCTAGACTCGCTGCTGGCCCTGACGAACCCGGGTCAGGAAGCTCCTTTCGAAGGGGCGTTGACACGACACGCGCGGGGGGTCAACTTAGGTGACGGTGAGGATTGGGGTGTGACTGTGGAGTGGGGGCCGGTGTCGGCGTGGGTCGGGTCGCTTCTGACCGGTGGATCGCTGCTGTTGGGGTTCAACATCATGCGGCGCGATCGTGCGCGTGATGAGGCGGCAGAAGCTCGGCTTCTTTCGTGCAGTCTTCGCGGTGAGAGAAGCGACATCATCGTGCGCGTAACGAACGCGAACTCACTACCTATCCACCACCTCGCGACAGCCGTGGACACGCCGTCGGCCGTAGATTCAGCAGGTAGGCGGATCCCTCGGAGCGTTGCTTCCCTTCCCGACCATGGGATCGATATCAGCCCCGGCGCAGAGGATGTGGAGGTCTTCAGGACTTCACGCATTGACGACAACCGTGCCGTCCCCCTCTACGTGTCCTTCACGGACTCAAGTGGGCGCCGTTGGAGACGTGGGTTCGATGGAAGGCTCGAGCGCGACCGCACATATGACCCCTTCCCGTGGGAACGTGTCGCGGGTCGATGGGGACGGTTCGGCGACCGAGCTCGGCATCGAGCCGTGAAGCGCCCTGAGTTTGTTGGAGACTCCTGACCTTGGAAACGAGGATGGGGTTATGCCGAAGGAACTGGCGAATGGGAAGCCGACGACGCGTCG
>NZ_JBIYDW010000017.1:0-11653 GCF_044909235.1 Dermacoccus sp. GAS27A
CGCGCGGTCCTTCACCTCGGGATCGAACTTCTTCGGCATGAACAACATCCTCTCGAACTCGAAAGGAAGCGGCATCACACCCGGGACGCTTCAGTACTCACTGCTGCCCGGGCCGAAGAGTTTGAGGTACGCCCGGTTGCCGGGCTCGGTGGTGTCGGTGACTGAGCACGTGATCGCTCGCTCGGACATCTCACCCTTAACCCCGCGGGCACCGGCGACACGGTAGTTGGTACCGGTTAGATCAGCCCATGTCGCTAGCTGTTTGCCGTCCCCGAGAAGTGTCTTGCACGCACGCGTGGCTTCCTTGTCGGAGGCGAGGGCCTGGGCCATGGAAATGGTTGCAGTGTGGGTTGTTGTATCAGGTCTGGAGGTGTCCCCACCTGAGCAGGCGGTCAGGGCAACGCTCACAAGCGCCGTGACGGCTGATATCGGATAGGCGGTGCGCATAGAGACTCCGGGAGCGGTTCGGCGGGCCACGGTCAATAAAAGTATATGTACGTGTACTGCGTCTTCGGGTGAAGCCGCTTTGTGTGGTTGCTGTGCCCCAATCAAACATGGATCCGGACCTCAGCCAGCTGCGAGCTATCTTCGTCAACGCACGCGCTCGGTCGGGGCTCACCTTTGAGGAGCTGGCGGAGCGTTCCGGTCTACACCGCCAAACTCTCACCAACATCGCCCGAGGACGCGCCAACGGGGATCTGCGCACGTGGCTGCTGCTGGCACGCGCCTTCGACACTCGGCTTGATGACCTCTTGGAGCCTGTGTGGGAGTCGTGATTGTGGTGGGGTCCGCGAACCGGCGCGATCGGCACTAGGCAGAGTTCGGTGAGCGGGGGAGCGGGCGGCCCCAGCAGTTGGGAAGATCCGGAATCTGCGGACTACCTGGGGTATTTGGACGACGGTGACGGTTTCATCAGCTGGGCTGGTAGCGAGCCGTGGGTCATCTACTTGGTGATCGAGCCGGAGCGTGGCACCAGCACCCGAGTAGGAAGGGTGTTGCATGTGGGCATCAATCCTCGGGTGGAAGACGTGCCGCTCGATGCTTACGCCACAGGAGACATGGCGCCGGTAACCGCTGAGGCACTCGCACACCGGGCCCTGATGGATGCCCCAGTCAAGAGTCGGAGACGGATCAAACAGCTGATTGCCGACGGCGCCCTGCCCGACGTGCAGGTTCTTTCCCTGGACACCGGAATGGACGACGAGCGTGCGGTTCGGCGTTTACGCGATTCGCTCGAGGCGGTCCTGGTGCCGGAAGCCAGACGAGCCGCCGCCGGACGGGTCCGCGTCAGCCCCGCGGAATCACTAGACGCAGATGCGGTTCGGGAACTGCAGCCCGGCTTGGTCGGGCTGGGGGAGGAATTCGTCGTCGCGACGCGAACGCCGAAGCGGCCCAGCAGCCTGCGCAGCCTGCGCCACGCTCTCGAGCGAGACCCCGCTGAGTTGTTGGGGGAGCAGGTGGATCTCGGGGCGTCGCATCTCGCTTCGCAGTTGGCGGGCACTACGCCAGATGAGCCAGGGGTTGTCGTGTTGCTGGCTGGCCCGGGGTTCGGGATCGCGGCCGACGTGGTGATCGGTGTCTGGCTCGTTCATGACGGGGGATCGGGCATCGTTGTCCTTGACGAGGATGAGCGTGTCACCTCTTTGCGTCGCCGGCTCATGCCACCTCTGGATTGAGGTTCCAGGGGTCTTGTCGGTGGGCTTGTCGATCGCGGGCGATTCGTTCTAGCGCGCTTGTCAGGCGAAGTACTGCTCGTTTGGCCCTCCACGTCTCGCTGGTATCGATGGAGGCGACGATCTCCTCGGCCAGTTCATGAGCGAGCGCAGAGGTCACTTGTCGCGACGCGCGGTGGATCTGTCGAGCGATCGGCACTTGGAGGGGGTATAGGCGGATCGCCGGATGTGACAGTCCCGCGTACAAGTAGGGGTGTGTCGTCAAGGCGGGTTCTTCGAGGCTCGCAGGGGAGACAGCGATGGCGGTGACCTCTAGGGCTAGCACCATCAGTGGCGCATCGAAGGTCGTCCCTGTGGGGACGAGGTGCCGCCGGAATTGCCGCTCTGCGGCTAGGGCGAGGTTGGTGCATCTGGGCATCGCATCCTCGTCCCAGGAGATCCATCGTTGATGGCGTAGGCACACTAAGCCGGCCTTCGGCAAGGCCCCGGTGGCCGACTCTCCGTTGCAACATGCGAGGCACAATCGACGATCGCGTACCCAGTTGCCGTTTACGAGTCGTGGTGTGGTGAAACAGCGGGGGTCGAGCGAGCCGAGTGCACGCCAGGTCGGAACGGCGGCAGGGGAGTACGGGGAGGATTTTGAGAGGATGCCACGGGATTGAAGCGTGTAGAGGAGGCGACCGGCAGCGTATCCGTTTGCGGCCTCGAGTCGGCGAACGTATGAACGGATACTTTCGCCGTGGAAGCAGCGGACCGGTACTGGTAGTGGCTTCGTGGCGGGTGGCGGAAGCACGTTTGGCGCGGCATCGGCGCTCTCGGAGCTGGTCACTTGAGTGGGTATCACGCGCTCGATCGGGCGTCGGGTCGACCTGGGCTGTGTTGGCGGGTCTGTGTGAGGTGTTCCTCCTTGGCGGCCAGTTCCGCGCGGTAGTCGCGGTGAGCTGTCTTGACCTCGCGTAAGCCGATGGTTTCTTTGCCGTCGATGAGGGCGCCGAGCGCTGCCATGCGCACGAGGGTGCGCAGGGAGCCGATGCTGCCGCCTGTTGCGGCGTGCAGGAACTCGCTCGCTTGACTCGACAGGTGGCCGGCGGGCTGGCTCATCAAAGGCAATGACTCCTCGAGGAGGTCGATGAGCGAATCCCACTCGTCACGGTCCTCTTGGGTGCCTCTGCTCATGGGCTTGAGGTAGTGCATGGTCACGCGCCCTTGCATTTGGGCGCTCATAGGGCCCGCGAACAGGTCAGAGTCCGGAAGGTCGACTCCGACAAATAGGAATAGCGCTGGCACGCGGTCCATGAAGGCCTTGAGTGCTGACGCTGCGTCCAGGCCGGATTGGGCTCGTGTGCGGAGGTTTTGGACCTCGTCAACGATGATGAGACTGGTGCTGAGGCTGGCAAGGACGTCAACGACCTGAGCGGTGATGGTCTCGGTGGTGTCACGTACGTGCACCGGGAGGTTCAGTGCGGCGGCGAATGCACTCATGAGGGTCTTGGGCGTAGCCCCGGGGGGTGTCGACAGGTAGAGGGTCGGTGCGAAGTCCGTGCCGGCACGGCCCGTCTTCTTTCGCTCGGTGATTTCGTGGAGCTTGCCGAGATGGAGGGCTGCGGTGCTCTTGCCCAGGCGCTGGGCTCCCGAGACCGCCATGCTCTGGCGGGGCCCGAACTGGGGGCCGTGCGCGCCGAGCCGATGAACCCTGAATTGACGTTCAAGGCGATCCAAGTCAGGCGTGAGGAGCACGTCGTGGCTGTTGATAGCGGCGGCGCGACGCTCTAGGTAACGCTCGGCTTCTTCGTGTGTCAGCCGTTCAACTTGCTCTGGACTAAGGGCGTCGACGATCACCGGCTCATATGCCATGAAGCGTCGCCATTGGTCGAGTGTGATTGGTGCGCTAGTCAGTTGGATGTCGCTCATGGTGGCTCCTCAGTACTCGGCGCGGCGCACTCGTTTGCGTTGCTTCGTCTGGTCCTCGGCGTCCGGCTCTTCTTCCGGTGTGGGGGCGCTAGCCTCGCCATTCCGGGGGACAGGTGTCCGCGCCTCAGGTGCGAGGGCTACCTCCGGAACGTTCGGCTGGCTGTTCCGTCGCCTGGCCTTACGTTCCGTCGCTGTCGATAGGTTCAGTCCGGACTGAATGCGCATGATGTGGTCGAGTACAAGGTTTGACGGTGCTTCTTGGCCCCGGGATGCTTCCTTCGCGAGTCTGACAGCCACCTTGGCCACGCTCTCCGAGAACGCTGGGACGGCGTCGGTGTGCAAGATCCACGGCACCTCAATCCACTGCTCGCCAGACGGCTTGCGGTGGTCACGCAAGAAGATGACGTTCATGCGAGAAGGGTCGTAGCGCACCTCCCACTTGTCGGTGTTCGACAATCCGGATGGTTGTTTGCGGTAGGGGTTGAGGGCAGGGGAGTTGTACGACATCGCGTCCAGATTAATTCCGGAGTGCTGGACGGTTCGCATTTTCATCGGGAGCATACTGATGTAGTCGTCGCGGGTGAGAGCCCTCGTGGCTGTCGGTGCGACCCCCGACAGCGCCGTGTACATCTGATTGGGTGTCAGCGCCCGCTTCGGAACGGCGGGGTGTCGCAGGCGGTCCTTCGGTTGGTTCTGCCAGACGGTGACGAGCCACTGGTCGAGAAGTGATTGAACCTCGTGGAGAGCCCATCGGGCCCTTCGTTCGACGTCGCGGCCACGGTTGGCGACATCTCGACCGGTGTATCCGTTGAGGTACTGCGTGAACTGCTCCTCGACTGCTCGCATGAACCGTTCGATGTGTGGCTTATCTGTGGGCGTGCCCGGAGAGGCTAGCGTTAGACCGATTTCGAGGCGTTCGCATGCGTTCCTGAAAACCTCACTCATGTAGTTCTTTCCCCGGTCGATCGTGATCGTTTCGGGGTAGATGAGGGGGCGGGCGGCGATCCCCGCTCTCAGTTCGGGGTCGGGAACCATCATTTCGACGGGCAGGGTGGATCGCGCGAGAGAGAGGGCGTCGTCCCATCCGGGCTGCATGGGAAGTGGGGTCAGAGAGCGCGCCAACAATTGAGTACCGAGTTCCACTCCCTTCGTTCCCTCGGGCACCAGGATGGCGCCGCAAATGGTCCCGGTGGCTACGTCGATCATTGCGGACAGCTCTGGGCGCCCGGTGCTTCCGTCTGGGTACACGATGGCGAGGTCGAGTGGGGTCGAGTCGATTTCAACGAGTTGGCCTGGAAGCGTGGCCCGGCGCCTGCTGAAGGGCTGGTTCGGCCGGTTGGCGCGGGTTCGTCTGGTCGTGGCGTTGCCAAATGGGTGCAGGTCACCTTCCACTTGGGACAGGAGGCGGTAGAGGGTCGCGTCGGAAGGAACCGTGATGCCCTCAAGCCGGGCCTGGTACTTCAGATGATCCAATGCGCGTTTACGGGTTCCGGTAGACGTCTCCGTTTGGTCGACGACGTACGCGTGTAGGAGCGTCATGATGCGCGGATCTTGTCGGAGACCGGGCCGCTTGTCGCGCAATTTGCGCTTGTCGACGAGGGCGGCCACGCCATCGCGTTCATATGCCTTCACGTATTGCCGAAGTTGCCGCTCCTTTAGGGGTCGTGCCGTTGAGGCGAGCTCGGCTACTTTGGCTTCAATGCGGCGGTAGCGGGGGACGTCGTCGGCGTAGGCCGGATTCGGGATAGTCTCCTGGGGGGTGTCGTCGATGGGTGGCACACCGCGGATGATTTCCACGATGTGCCGCTGGAGCCAGCGGGCATCCTCGGCGACCTGCTGGGGGACGCTCTCCAAGAAACGCACATCGTCGAGGGTTGGCAAGCGGTCCGGGGTCTCTGGCTGGAAGGAGTCATCGGCGAGCAGCTCGGTGAGCGCGACGTGGCGGATGCGCCCACTCGCTTGGCTTTTCAACGCGGCTCTCGGGCCATCCACGCCGACGACCTGCCAGGCCTGGGCGTCGAAGAGAATGAAGTCGTACATCCTGACAGATTTCATGCACTCTCCGCCGTGACTATGGTGCTGCTGCGTAGCGGCTGCTCGAGGTCAAACGTAAGCTGCTGGTGCCACATCATGTTGTAGAGGTGCATGCGCGCTTCGTGTTCGGGTAGCGCGGCCTCGCGCATCAGACGCCTCATCCCGAGGTTGAATGACGCGCCACCGTCGAACGCCGTTAGCGCTGCGTCACGCACTGAGGGATCGGGAACGAAGCGCGTGCGCCGGTAGGTGCACAGGTGTTCCATGTTGAATGCCCGCTGGGGTTCCCAACCTGAGAACACCTCGTACTGCCATCCAACGGTTTCACAGGCTGTGCGGGTGAGGGCGAACTGATCTGCGGCAGCTTCAGTGTGATCGGCGGACTTGACGTCAACGACGAGACCGTCACCGCTAGCGAGTCGGCAGAAGAAGTCTGGGACGTGGTCACGTCGTCCGGGTGTTCCTCGCGGCCAGGAGAAGATGAGCGGCTGCCATGAGTACGCGACCACATCGCGGCGGAAGTCAGCCTCGACCGCGAACCTCTTCTCGAGCCCAGATTCGTGGTGAACGAGGCACCCCAGCGTCGCGGACCAATAATCGCCCTCAAATGAGCGCTTCTGCTTGTACGAGGTGACCTCCCGTATGGGGCGAGCGTGCTCAACGGCCACCCTGGCTAAATCGGGCCCGAGGGGAGTTACGAGTCGCTCACCGTCCGCTGTGCGGATCATGCACATCGTCTCGTCACTGGCGGCTACGGAGGTTGTACCCATGGTCCCTCGATCTAGTGGCGATGAATCGTGCGAGTCAACCATCAAAAGGTAACAGGAGGAGTTGAGTGAGAAAACGGCAGTCTTTTATGAACGATAACACCGTGTGGGGGTGCTGGGGAAGGCCCCCCATCCGCTTACTTAACATAATGTCGATTATCGGATGACGACCGTGGCGCCGAAGAGGTCCCAATGACAGTGGGTCACACCGCTGTGTGCGATGTGACCCACTGCTGGCTCTCGCCGCCAGAGTGCTGACGCTTACGTCCGCGCGCCCGAAGCGTCAGGACACGTCGTCGAGCGTCAACATCGTGCCGTTGAACTCGAATGTGTCTTCGGCCCGTTTGCCCTCGATGGCTGCGTAGATCGGTGCGTCCGGTGAGATGCCCAGGTAGGTCGTGCCGCCCGAGGTGAACTCGTCCGTCGCCACGCCGACGACGAAGTGCTCGCCGCCGAAACTGATGACCGCGCCGGGCTTGACGACGTCACACGCCGTCGTCGTCAACGCCTTCGCCGTCTCGACGATGCGCTGCTGCGTCTTGTCGACCTCCTGGAGCATGTCGTGCATGTCGTGCATGGCGCCAGCGTCCTCCTGATGCGAGACGTCGTCGACGCGGTGCTCGTCCTGCTCGATCACCTCGCCGACCTGCTGACGCAGGCCGACAGCCTCGTCGGCCTGGTCGAGGCGCTCACTCAGGTGTGCGACGAGGTCCTCCAGGACCTGCGCCTTGTCGACATCGCTCACGGTGGTCTCTTCCTGGCGCAACTCCCCTGCGCCATAAATATAGCTAATGAATGTAAAGCGCGATCCTCAGACCGCAGCTGCCTCGACCTTCGGACGGTTCGCGTACCACTGGTACAGGCCCGCGATGAGCCCGCCACCGATGATGTTGCCGAGCGTCACCGGCAGCAGATTGTTGACGAAGACGTGCGCCCAGGTGAGATCCGAGTACGCCGACATGTCGAGGCCCTTGAGGAACTTCGCTCCCCCGTGATCCTTGAAGATCATGGCGAGTGGCAGGAAGAACATGTTGGCGATCGAGTGCTCCAGACCCGTCGCGACGAACAGCGCGACCGGCCCGACGACGGCGAACGCCTTGTCGACGAGCGTCTTGCCCGCGAACGCCATCCAGACCGCGAGGCAGACCGCGAGGTTCGCGAAGATGCCGAGGACGAACGCCTCACCCCACGAGTGATGCAGCTTGGCGGCCGCGCCGTCGAGGACGACCTTGCCCCACCCGTTCTTACCGTTCGTCTGCAGCCCACCGAAGTAGCACAGCGCCGCGACGAGCAGCGCGCCGACGAAGTTGAACACCCACACGATCACCCAGTGCAGCGCGAACTGGGGCCACGTGATGCGTCCAACGACCTTGGCGATGATCGTCATCGTCGAGGACGTGAACAGCTCCGCGCCCGTCACGATGACGAGCAGCAGGCCGACGGAGAACGCGACGCCGCCAATGGTGCGCGAGATGCCCCACGGCATCGTCGACGCGCCCGTTTGCGTCGTGATGTAGAAGACGAAACCGAGCGCGATCCATGCGCCGCCCAGCACGGCGAGCATGGCGATGCGCCACGGTTCGCGCACAGGCCGCTTGGCCATCGCGGCCTCGGCAGCCGTCGCGATCGCTTCAGGGGGGAGGATGGCGGTCGATGCGGCGGGTGGCGCCGCAGGGGCCGGGCTGACGGGCGCGGCGGGCATCGACGAATCAGTGGGATGGCTCATGGCCACAGCGTACGAGATGGCCCGCCGCCGGGTGGCGCGACGCTCCGCACGGCCCGGGCACCTCACCTGCCACGTGCGACGGCGGGGGCGAATGCTTTCGAAAATCGCAGATGGGGACGCAGATCGCGAAGGTGGACGTGAGTCGCCGATGGCTACGCAGATCGCGAATGGGGACGTACATCGCACGTGGGGCGGGGCCGCTGGGCAGTAGTCGGAAGCTCTCTGAGGCCTTCGAACCGAGGCGTTCGGGCAGGGGTGAACGTCAGCCCTGCATGGCCTTGATGATGGCGACCTCGCGAGTCAGATCCGGTGCAGGAGCGCGTCGCTGGCGCGCATCGTGGCAGGCCCACCAGGCGTTGGCAAGCACCCGAATGATCGTCCATGCCCGGGCCGCTTCGGGCGCGACGCCCATCGGGTCGCACGCGTAGTCGACGCGAAAACGCAGATGATTCCGCAGGTTGTAGGCGTCAGCGGCCTCGTCCCACCGGTTCCACAACAGCGGTGCAACCGCGAGCGCGAGGTTTCCCGCGACCGGTTTCGGGTCGGTCGCGACGAGCCCGCCAACAGCTCCGGCTCGCGTCACGCTCATGACGTTGTCGTCGTGCAGATCCGAGTGCACGAGCGTCGCGTCGACACCACGCTCTTGCGCGAGCGATCTCGCCAACGACACCCCCTGGGTGACGAACCGCCTCGGCATCGGCAGCTCCTCCCCCGTCAGCCGCTCGGCGATCCGGCCGCACCACGCAGACGCCGTGTCGAGCTGCGGCAACGCCGGCACGGCGAGACGCCGGTGGATCGCGCCGATCGTCTCCGCCGCGTCGAGCGACGACATCTCCACCAGCTGCGTCGTCGGCCGACACCGTTCGAGCAGCAGCGCCCATGACGACGGTTCGGCCGCGACGAGCTTGACCGCTCCGACACCGCGCCACGCGCGCAGCGCCAGGTGCTCGTGCCGTGCCTCGGCGTGCGGCCACGCGAGCTTGAGCGCGAGCCGCTCCGAACCCCGCCGCACCGGCACGACGAGCGCGCACTGACCGTGCATCGACGGCCCGTCCGGCGTCAGACGCCAGGTGCCCAGCAGCGTCTCGAGCATCTTCGGGACGCTGCGCAGCCACGCCTCACCGTCAGGCAGCCCGGCCCCGTCAGCCGCCCGACCGGCCATCAGCGCTCGCAGCGACTCGGGGATCAACGCGTCCGTCTCGACCATTGCCCGATCCTGTCATGCGCGTCGATTCCCCAACTCGGCGCGGCAGGCGACATCTCGCTCGGCGCGCAGCCCCGCGTCGAGCGGCTACGCACGCAGGCCGGCAGGCGCCACTGTCACGCGCGGTTCAGATTCTGACGGTTGTTGAGGGCGATGCCCATGAGATGCCGATACAGCGCCGCGATGTCGAAGTTCTTGGGGAACTCGAACGTGTACTCGCCGTACTGCAGGGTGTGGGCCCTGAGGTAAGGCGTCACGACGTACGTGATCGTGATCTCCGAGTCGTCGACTCCTCCGCCTGCGGTCTCTGCGGTGACGTCCACGATCGCAGCCAGCTGGATCGACTTGACGCGAGTCTTCTTCCCCGTCGCACCCTGGTGATCGAGCGTGATGATGCGGAAGTTGGTCATGCAGAAGCCGTCGCGCAGCATCTTGTACGCCGACTGGATCTGCTCACCCTCGAGCAGCCAGGGGCTGTAGAGCTCATGTGCTTGCTGCGGGTCGATCTGCTGCATGTTGCCGGCGAGGCCTTGAAAGATTCCCATGCCGTGAATCTACGTGGCTGGAGGTACCTGCGGGCGCCCGGCGCCCTGCTCCTTGTTTCCGCGACTCCTGCTGCGAGGCCGGCCACGCGGGTGACCGGGGGTCGACCGCAGCCCGCCCTGTCATCCCACTCGGCTGAGCAGCCGACGGGCAGCGGACCGTGCATGCGGCAGCTCAGGCGCCTCCCGCATATCCTCTGGGGCATGGGTGAGTTCCGCGTCAGCTGCAGCCGTCACATCGCTGCGCCGCTCGAGCAGGTGCACGGGTGCGTCGACGACTTCCACGAATGGGTGCGCTGGTCGCCGTGGGAGAGGCCCGACCCGCAGCTGCGCCGCACCTATTCGGGGGCCGCACGTGGCGTCGGCGCGCAGTACGAGTGGGCCGGCGACAAGAAGGCCGGGTCGGGACACATGGAGATCCTCGACTCGACGCCGCACGAGATCACCGTCGCACTCACGTTAACGGCGCCGTTCGAGTCGGAGAACACCTCATACTTCGCCTTCTCCCCCGCCGCTGACGGCAGAACCGACGTCACCTGGACGATGACGGGCCCGCAGAGCGCGCCGCAGCGCGTCCTGTTCACCCTCATCCGCATGAACGCGAAGGTGGCGAAGGACTTCTACAAGGGCCTCGCCGCCCTCGACGCCGCCGCGACGGGCCGCGCGCCCGCGGGCGCCTGACGGTTCGCGAGCGCCGTCCGTGCCAGATTTTCATCCCCTTCCCCGCCGTCACGGCCTCAGTGCCGCATGGGTGCGCACGCCCGATCGTGACCGCACGAACCCCATGCCCTGGCCGACGATGCGGGCGTTCCTGCACGACAAGCTGCCCGACCACGTCGACGTCGACGGGATGCTCGAACGCGGCCGTTTCGTCGACGACCACGGCCGATCCTGGAACGGTGACGAACCGTACCGGCCGCACACGTTCGTCCACTTCCACCGCGAGCTGCGCGAGGAGCCGGAGGTGCCGTTCGAACTCACGGTGCTGCACGAGGACGAACGCATCGTCGTCGTCGACAAGCCGCACTTCCTCGCTTCCATCCCGCGCGGCAGGCACGTCACGCAGTCCGTCGTCGTCAAGGCACGCGCGATGCTCGACGAACCGACGCTCGTGCCCGTTCACCGCCTCGACCGGCTCACCGCCGGGGTGCTCCTGCTGACGCGCGAGCCACGCTGGCGCGCCGCATACCAGGGCATCTTCGAAGCGCGGCAGGTGACCAAGACGTACGAGGCCGTCGCGGCGTACGACCCGTCGCTCGAGCTGCCGCGTCGGGTCGAGTCGCACATCCGCAAGCAGCACGGCCTCGCGCAGGCGTTCGAGGTGCCGGGGGCGCCGGTCAACGCCATCACCGACATCGAACTCGGGCAGGTGCGCGGCGACGTCGCCACCTACCGACTCAGCCCCGCCACGGGCCGCACCCATCAGCTGCGCCTGCATCTCAACGGTCTCGGCATCCCGATCGTCGGCGATCCGCTCTATCCGCACGTGCGTCTCGACGACGACATCGACGACTTCACGCGTCCGCTGCAGTTGCTCGCGAAGACGCTCGCGTTCGTCGACCCCGTCGACGGCACCCCCCGCCACTTCACATCGGCGCGCACCCTCACCTGGCCCGACGGCACCGCGGCTCCGTCGACGGCGTGACCACGCTGACGTCCTGCCCAACTCGCGGACGACACGTCGCCGGCGGCGAACGCAGCACTAGATGTGATGACCAGCCAGGTTGTCCAACCGGGTGATGGGCGCGACTCTGCCGATGGCTGAGTGGGGCCGGTGGTGGTTGTACTGGTGGATC
>NZ_JBIYDW010000018.1:0-7858 GCF_044909235.1 Dermacoccus sp. GAS27A
CTCTTGGGTTCCGCAACCTCACCAACTACATCGCCAGGAGCCTGCTCGAGACCGGCGGGTTCAGACCCCGTCTACACCCTCGACTGGGATGAGCCCCTTTGGGCCTCTACGGGGTGCAGCCTCACGAACCTGGCCTGGTTCGGGTTCCGGACGGCCTACGCACTACCCTCGCACCACATGCAGAAAAGCTGCAGGGCCACCCTATTCAGCGAGGTCCAAGCCATCGCGCACACCGCAAATCCACCTTGAAAGCGACCGAAAGGAAGCCGCAATGGCCGAGCGCACCTTCGTTACCGCGACCGGCCCCGACCAGCATGGCCGGTGGGGCACCATGAACGACCAGCCCATCACCGACGGTGAAGACGGCTTCCCTGGCGCGACTCTCAACTCCGTGGGCCGGCCCCACACCGTTGGCACCAAGCGCGCCGAAACCGTCACTGCCTGCCTCGACGCAGTGTGCCGTCGCGTCCACGACGAGCACACCAGCGCCTCCGCCATCATGCGCCGCGCACTCGATGATTACCTGGCCGGCTGATGGCTGACTCTGAATGGGTCCAACTCGCGTCAAGCGCATATTGGTAGTGCGCGTTATTTGATTTGGCGCTATTTGGCGGACGGGGGATTCTGCACGACTTTCCGTTCTCGTCGCTTGGGAGAGCCGAGAGGATTTTCCGTGAGCTACAGGTACCGGCAGACCTGGTCCGCGCTGCACGAGTCGGGGTCGGGCTGCGCGGCGTCGTGCCTGAGCTCGGCGATGGTGTCTCGGAGCGCTGTGAGCTGGGCGATCTGCTGCCCGATCTCGGCGAAGCGCGCGTCGAGGAGATCGCGCACGTGCTCGCAGGGAGCAGCGCCGCCGTCGCGGATGTCGAGGATCTGGCGGATCTGGGCGAGGGTGAGGCCCGCGGCCTGGCCGCGGTGGACGAAGTCGATCCGGGCGGCCGTCTCGGGCGCGTAGTCGCGGTATCCGGACGGCGTGCGCTCGGCCGGGGGCAGCAGGCCCTGCTCCTCGTAGAACCGCAGCGTCTTCGCCGTCGTTCCCGCCCGCTCGGCGAGTTCCCCGATGCGCATCGCAGGCCCCCTTTTCTTTCGGCAGAAGCCTTCTTGACCTTCCCCTGCACTGGAAGGTCCAGTATGGCCGAGAAAGAAGAGAAACCCAAGTGACGGGAGCTGCGATGCCCACGAAGTACGACCTCGCCATCATCGGATCGGGCGGTGGTGCGTTCGCCGCCGCGATCCGCGCGACCACGCTCGGCAAGTCGGTGGTGATGATCGAGCGCGGGACGCTCGGTGGCACCTGCGTGAACACCGGCTGCGTGCCGTCGAAGGCCCTGATCGCCGCGGCCGACGCACGGCACTCCGCGGCCGACACCGCCGACCGGTTCCCGGGGATCGCGACGACGGCGGGGCCAGTGGACATGCCCGCCCTGATCGCCGGGAAGCAGGCGCTGGTCGAGTCGCTGCGGGGCGAGAAGTACGCCGACGTCGCCGACTCCTACGGTTGGGCCGTCCGCCGCGGCGATGCCGCGTTCGCCGGCACCCCCGACGCACCGGTCCTCCAGGTCGCCGGGGACGACGGGAGCACCGAGACGATCGAGGCCGGGCACTACCTGGTCGCGACCGGCTCTCGGCCGTGGGCCCCGCCGATCGACGGCCTGGACCAGACCGGGTACCTGACCTCGACCACGGCGATGGAGCTGACCGAACTCCCTGAGTCCCTGCTCGTGCTCGGCGGCGGCTACGTCGCCCTGGAGCAGGCGCAGCTGTTCGCCCGGCTCGGCTCCCAGGTCACCGTGCTGGTCCGGTCCCGGCTCGCGTCGAAGGAGGAGCCGGAGGTGTCCAGGACGCTGCAGGAGGTGTTCGCCGACGAGGGCATCCGGGTGGTCCGCCGCGCGCTGCCGACGCGGGTGTCCCGCGACGCCGCGACCGGGCAGGCCGTCGTCACCGCGGACGTCGCCGGCGGCCGGGAGGAGTTCCGCGCCGACCAGGTGCTCGTCGCCCTCGGACGACGACCGGCCACCGATGGGCTCGGCCTCGACAGGGTCGGGGTCAAGACCGGGGACCTCGGCGAGGTGGTCGTCTCCGACCGGATGCAGTCCTCCCACCCGCGGATCTGGGCCGCGGGCGACGTGACCGGCCACCCCGAGTTCGTCTACGTCGCCGCCCACCACGGCACCCTCGTCGCCGAGAACGCGTTCGCCGACGCCGATCGGGCCGTGGACTACGCCCGACTGCCGAGGGTGACGTTCACCGGCCCGGCGATCGGCGCGGTCGGGATGACCGAGAAGGACGTCGTCGCCGCCGGGATCCGCTGCGACTGCCGCGTCCTGCCCCTGCACCACGTGCCCCGCGCACTGGTCAACCGCGACACCCGCGGCTTCGTCAAGATCGTCGTGGACGCCGACACCGGGAAGATCCTCGGCATCACCGCCGTCGCCAAGGACGCCGGCGAGCTCGCCGCCGCCGGGGTCCACGTGCTCGGCAAGACGGTCGCCGAGGTCGCCGACGCCTGGGCCCCCTACCTGACCATGGCCGAGGGCATCCGGATCGCCGCCAAGGCCTTCACCACCGACCCGTCGCTCCTGTCGTGCTGCGCGTGAACGAACTGGAGGAACCCACGATGTCTGACCTCAGCATGCAACTGCCCGAGCGGCTCAGCCGACTGGGAGAGACCGGCCTGCTCATCCCGCTGCTGCGGCTGCTCGCCGACGGTGACCCCGTCACCGTCCAACAGCTGTCCGTGGCTGCGGGCCGCACGATCGACGAGGTACGGCTCGGACTGGCCGCGATGCAGGACACCGAGTACGACGACCAGGGCCGAATCGTCGGCCAGGGCCTCACGCTGCGCCCTACACCGCACCGGTTCACCGTCGACGGTGAGGAGCTCTACACCTGGTGCGCCCTGGACACCCTCATCTTCCCGGCCCTCCTCGATCGCCCAGCGCGCGTGGAGTCCGTCTCCCCGGCCAGCGGAGAGACGATCCGCGTCACCATCGATCCGGTTGCCGGTGTCACCGGCGTCACACCCCCGAGCGCCGTGGTGTCGCTGGTGAACCTGGAGCAGATCACCTCGATCCGCTCGGCCTTCTGCAACCAGGTGCACTATTTCGCCTCCGTCGACGACGCCACCGGGTGGCTCTCTGAGCATCCCGGTGCCGAGGTGGTGTCGGTGGCCGAGGCCTACCGGATCGGCAACGAGCTCACAACGAGCCTGCTCGACCTGCTTCAGGACGACACCCCGGTGGCCGACGACTGTCCCCGCTGCTGTTGACCCGCGACACAGAAGGATTCGAGAACGCTATGACCTCCAAACACGACGACCGAACGCGAGGCGGTGGCCTACTCCTGGGAGCCGGTGCCGTGCTCCTCATGACGATCTGCTGCGCGCTGCCCGTGCTCATCGCCGGCGGAATGCTTACTGGCATCGGCGGGCTCCTTCTCGGCAACCCGTGGGTGATCGGCGTGGGCATTGCGCTCCTCGCGATCGTGCTGCTCGTCGTCGTCCGCCGCCGAACCCGCCGCGGCCGTGTCGAACCTGACTGCTGCCCGCCCACCGAATCCGCTCACCGCACCGACCCGAAGGGCGAACAGAACCAATGATCAGCTCCCGCGCCCGTCGTTCGCTCGCCACCCTCCTGCTCGCAGGCTCGCTCATCCTGACCGCCTGCGGCACCGTTGATAAGGATCCCGTCTCTGCCGAGACTGCCACCGCCGCGACGGTGACCAGCATCGACGCTCAGCGGATCAGCCTGCCCGCCGCCGGGAAGCCCACCGCGGTGTTCTTCTTCTCCGTCGGCTGCGGCGAATGCGTCGGCGGAGTCCGATCCCTCGGTCAGGCGGCAGCCGCGGCCGAGGAGGCCGGCATCGATGCCCAGTTCCTCGCCGTCGACATGGATCCGCGCGAACCTACCGAGACCATTCAGAGGTTCATGGAGTACGTCGACGCCGTGCATGTCCCCGCCGCCATCGACGAGGGCGCGGCGCTGTCCCAGCGCTTCGGGGTCGCCGCGCTGTCTACACTGATCATCGTCGACAGTGACGGACAGGTGACCTTCCGCGCCACCGACCCCGACGCCGATACGATCGTCTCCGCGCTCCACAAGGCCGGGGCCTGAGCGATGGGCGGACTCCTCGCCCTTGCCTTCGCCGCCGGGATGATCGCCCCCGTCAATCCCTGCGGCTTCGCGCTGCTCCCGGCCTGGATCACCCATGCGCTGGGCGACGCCGCCTCTTCCTCAGCCCCGGTGCGCCTGCTGCGCGCCCTACGGGCTGGCCTCGCGCTGACGATCGGGTTTGCGGGCACGCTCGCCTTGGCTGGCGTCGCGGTAAGCGCCGGCGCACGGGGCCTGATCCAGGCCGCCCCAGCCCTCGGCCTCGCCGTCGGGATCCTGTTGGTGCTGCTCGGCGGGGCGATGCTAGCCGGACGCTCTATGTCCCTCCGGCTTCCCGGCATACCCGGCCGCGCAATCGAACGGCTGCCCAGCGCCGTGCGCATGGTCGTCTTCGGCGTCGGCTACGCCGCGGCCTCGCTGTCGTGCACCTTCGGCGTACTCCTCGCGGTCATCGCCCAGGCCCAGGCGACAGCCAGTTTCGTCGGGCTGCTCCTCGTCTTCGCCATCTATGCCGCCGGCTCCGCCACCGTCCTGCTGCTTGTCGCCGTGGTCGCCGCCGTAGCCGGTTCTGTGCTGTCCAGGCGGATCGCCGCAATGACACGATTCGTTCCCAAGGTCACCGCCGCCGTCCTGATCCTCACCGGCGTCTACCTGGCTTGGTACTGGTTTCCAGTTGTCGTCGGCGATGCCCCTTCCGCAGGGCGCACCGACGTCGCCGCTGTCTCGGCGACGATATCGAACTGGCTCCAAAGCAACACCGGCGTCATCGCCGGCCTGTCTACCACCGTGGTGCTCATCGTGCTACTAAGCGGATTCCTTCATCAACGCCGTCGGAACTCCGGACGGAGGACCGAGGAGGACTGCTGCGACCCTCAGTCGACGCACTCTCCCGGGGACCGGCCGAGCGTGCCGACCGAGCGGCATTGAGCGGCTCCTGCACGTCAAGGTCATACGACGTGGTTGACCGGAACGACGAACTCGGACACCAGACGCCCTCCCACCCGACGCCGATCATCGGACACGGCGTGGGTGTTGTTCGTGGCCTATGTCGAAGGAGAGCGCGGCCACGATCAGGACGAGTTGACCGCCGAGCAGAATCGGTGCCGCCCGATTCTCACGACGTGACATCCCTGGAAACGTCATCGTCAGATTTCAGTGCAGGACGACTGGGAGGGGCATGCCGACGCGCTCGACGACCGCGGCGGCGTAGGCGGTGCTGTTCGCGCCGATCGCGTTGGACCAGGCGATCGCGGAGGAGATGTCCAGGCCAGTCAGCCGGCTGAGAACGACGGGTGGGAGTTCCTGCGCGAGCGCTATCAGCGCGCCGGTGCGGGCAAGTCGCGGCGGGATGCCGGCAGCGCGGAGCCGGGTATTCAGCGTGTCGGGGGCCATGTGATGCCCGGCCCGGGTTCCGGGATAGACCCACTCCTGTTCGATGCTCTCCACGAACATGCGAGGCGCGGTGCGGTTGCTGGCGGCTCCCGCGGCCGCCGGCGCGAGCTCGGCGGGGAGCACGAGAGGTTCCTGGCCGAGGCGAACGACCACGGCCTGGTCCGTGACGGTGACGTCTTCCGCGCGCAACTGGACGATCTTCGCCGCCCGGACGCCGAACATGAGCATCAGCCCCGCGGCGAGCTTCGTGTGCGGGTTGATGGACGGGTCGGAGGTGACATCGGCGAGCAGCCGCCAGCGTTCCTCGTCGCTCATGGCTTGCGGGCTCAAGGCTCCTGATGGCGGGCGTGGAGCGGTGAGCGGTCGGGATGCGCCGGCCCGTGCGGTCCAGGTCAGGAAGTGGTGCAGGAACGGGCGTCGGCCGCCGGTGAGCCATTCATCGACATCCGCCTGGGTGAGGGACACGAGAGAACCTCCGCGGGTATGGATCCATTCCAGCAGTTCGATGATCCCCGCGATCTCGAGCCGCCGCCAGGACAGCTGGCCTGATCGGGACGGCATCGTGTTGCGGCGCAGTGCGCGCAGGTGTCGCCATCGCGCGTATTGGGTGACGGTGCGCTGTTCACCCGGGTCGGGGATCTCGGCAAGTGCGCTGTCGAGCCAGAGCTCGAACCGGGCGAGCAGCTCGTCCCGCGGTGGGAGCAGCCCGTGGTCGATGAGCACGGACCGAACCGCTCGGGTCTGATACTCCGAGCCGGCCTGGTCGAGGTAGGCGTGAGTGCGCAGGGATGGGGCGGTGAGCACTCGGGTGATCAGCGTGCAGGCGACGGTGCCGCGTTCGAAGGCGTAGACGATCTTCGACGGAGCACCCTGGAACCACCGCTCTCGCAGATGCGCGATGCGTGCATCGGAGGCGGCGAGCTCGTCGGGCACCATCTCCCGGATCATCTGATCGGCTCGGCAACGGGGGCAGAGCTTCGCGATCAGCCGTGTGATGGTCCCGCAGCTGGTGCAGGGGCGGAACGACTCCGGTTGGCGGGGATAGCAGAGCGGGCAGAACGGCCGGCCCTCGATCCGGCCGTTCACTATCCGAGCGTCTCCGCAGCTTGTGCAGGTCTCGATGATCGGCGGAACGCAGGCCCAGCAGAGATAGCCGGAGCCGTCTTCGGTGCGCTTGTGGCGCAGCCGGACCTCCCCGCAGCTCACGCAGGGCTGGCGAGGGTTGGAGCACTGCTCGCAGGCGGCGCGCGCGGTTCCCGGCCAGCGGCATTGCCGCTCGTTCCCGCAGATCGTGCAGGTGTCGACGCTGGCCTTGTCGGAGCAGGGTTTGCAGATCGCTTTCTCGCTGCCGTGGAACAAACAGGGCGCAAGCTCCCCGCAGTCCGTGCAGGTGTCCAGCCGGGAGGAGCTCCGACACGTTGAACACAGCGGGCCCTCCGGGCTGCGGTAGGCGATCAGTCGATGGTTGCCGCAGCTCACGCAGACGGCGTTCTCGTCGGGGAGCTTGTTCGTGCAGCGTTGGCAGAGTCGCCGCCCGTCGGAGAGCACCCGCTCCAGGTTGGTGACGTCGTCGCAGCCATCGCAGGGGGCATGGTGCGCGATCCGGTAGCAGCGTCGGCAGCTCACTCGTCCCTCGACGCGTTCGGTGAGCGTGCGCGTGGTGCCGCAGCCTCCGCAGCGTCGTTCGGGCAGACGCGCGCCGTCCGCGTGGAGAAGGTCGTAGAACGTGCCGAACAGCACAGAGCCCGCGGCCGGGTCGGAGAACCACTCCGCGCCGTGGGCCTGCAGCTCGAGCATCAGCCGCACTCGGCGGTCCCTCCCGTCCGCCGCCATCTGCTCCACCGCTCGAAGGATGGTCGCGGTCGCGACACGGCGATGGCGGCGGACTTGCTCGACGATGCGCTCGGCCGCTTCGGGTTTCATGTCGACCCAGCATGGCGGATTCAACCGGTCAACGCACCATTGATGGTGTTCAGGCTATCGGTGAAGGCGTCGTGGGATGAGGCCCAGCCGAGGACCTTGCGGGGCCGTTCGTTGATGCGCGTCGCGATGGTGTCGAGGTCGGTCTGGGTGAAGGAGCGTAGGTCGGCGTTCTTCGCGAGGTACTGACGCAGCAGGCGGTTCGCTGGGGGCACCTCCTGCTTGGAGCGAAGCGCGCGGGGGAGTTTCGTTCGTGCCGCGCTGCCATGGCGAACGGGCGTCACAGAAGAACACTTGCATGCCCAGGGCGTGCGTCACCTGGTCGTGGAAGGCCATTTCCCTGCCGCGATCCCACGTCAACGACCGACGAAACTGCGGCGGCACGTCGGCGAGATTCTCGATGAGAGCGTCCCTGACGGCGTCAGCCTTGTACCCGT
>NZ_JBIYDW010000019.1:0-6367 GCF_044909235.1 Dermacoccus sp. GAS27A
CAGCTCCACTGCACAGCGAGAGGTCTTCGCTTGTCACCCGTTCAGATCAACGAGTCGCAATGACTCGACCAACGTGCCTGGTCATCACAACTAGATCACCGTTTCGAACTGGTTGACGAGGTTGGACTGGACGAGGGCCATGAGTTCCTCCCACAGCCCGCTCACCATGAGCAAGCCCATGGCGATCATGAGAGTGCCGCCGACGATCTGGATCGGACGGTGGTGGTCACGAAGCCACTTCGACGCCTTCTCGGCACGGCTCCACCCAGCGGCGATGAGGATGAACGGCAGGCCCATGCCGAGCGCGTAACAGACGGTGAGGAACAGAGCCCTCCCCTGGCTGTCCGCGTTGAGGGACGTATTGGCCGCCACCAGCGTGCCGAGAACCGGCGAGATGCAGGGAGCCATCCCGAGACCGAACGCGGCACCGAGCAACGGTGCCCCGACGAGGCCCGCGGCCGGGCGCCAGCGCACCGTGAAGCCTCGCTGGCCCACGACGCCGAGGAACATGAGCCCCATGAGGATGACGATGACGCCGCCGATGCGCGTGAGCAGGCTGCGGTGAGCGCCGACCGTGTCGTAGACGAGGCTGACGGCGGCCTGGATGCCGACGAAGACGACGGAGAATCCGAGCACGAACAGGCACGCGCCGAGCACGAGTCGGGTGCGTCGCTTCTCGTCCGTCAAGCCCGTGACGTAGGCGAGGAAGCCCGGCACGAGCGGCAGCACACACGGCGACGCGAACGAGACGACCCCCGCGAGCGCAGCGAAGAAGATCGCGAGCGGCAACGCGCCGTTCGCGACGATCTGTTCGGGGGAACTCGTCAGGTGAGCGAGCGCCGCAACGCCGGAGCTCAAGCCTTCTCCGCGAGCACCTTGTCGACCATGTTCCGCACCGTGGTCTCGGTGGTGGAACCGGAGACGCGTGCCGCGATGCGCCCCTGCTTGTCGAGCACGAGCGTCGTCGGCGTTGCGACGACCTTGCGCTGCAGACCCTGCAGGTTCTGCCCGTCGTCGTTCTTCAGCGACGGGTAGGTGGCGCCCCACTTCTTGAGCGTGGACTTAGCGACGGCGTCGGAGTCACGCTGGTCGAGGCCCATGAACACGACGGGCTTGTTCGCGTTGTCGTAGTTCTTCCACGCCTTCTCGAGGTGCGGCGTCTCGGCCTGGCACGGGCCGCACCACGCGCCCCATACGTTGAGGACGACGACCTTGCCGCGCTCGGACTCCACGTTCCACTTCTTGCCGTCCAGCGTCTCGCCGGTGAGCTTCACGGGCTCGGCACGCTTGGCGGCCGCAAGTTCTTCGACGGAACCGTCACCGGCCACATAGCCCTTGTTGTCGCCGGCTTGGGCCTGCTTGCTGATGCTGTCGTTCTGCTCGCTACCGCACGCACTCAGACCGAGGGTGACGGCAAGGGCGAGCGACGTCGCTGCGGTTGCCTTGAGCGATCGGGCACGGCGCGCCATCAGGCACCCACCGACTGTGTCGAGTTGGGCAGCAGGCGACCCGCGGGCTCGGCGTACTGGACGCCGGTGATCTCGTCACCGGTGAACTCGATCGTCGTGACCGACGCGAGCGTGCACTCACGCGATCGCGGGTCGTGCCACAGGCGCTTGCCCTCGGCGAAGCGACGGGCCGTCCACACGGGCAGCTGGTGGCTGACGACGGCGGCCTCGTGTCCGGCCGCGGCGTCACGGGCGTCGAGGATGGCGGTGTACATGCGCTCGGCGATCTCCTGGTACGGCTCTCCCCAGCTCGGCCGCAGCGGGTTGACGAGCTTCGGCCAGAAGCGGGGCTGGAGCAGTTGCTTGGGGTTCGATCCAACGGTCAGGCCCTCGAAATCGTTCCCGGCTTCGATGACGCGCGGGTCGAGGACGACGGGCAGATCGAGCTTCTCGGCGAGCGGCGCGGCCGTCTCCTGCGCACGCTCGAGCGGCGAGCTGACGAGGTAGGTGATGTCGCGCGGAGCGAGCCACTGGCTCGTCAGTTCGGCCATCTCACGGCCGAGCTCGGAGAGGTGGTAGCCGTCGAGGCGCCCGTAGAGCACCTTCTTCGGGTTGAACACCTCGCCGTGACGCACGAGGTGCACCAGCGTCTTCGTCGTGGGGGTGGGGGCCTCGGTCGACGGGGAAAGCGGGACGTCGTTCGTCATGGTCAGAGTGTCGCAGCCGAGTCTGTGGGAGCGGCCGCGGCTCGCGCGGCGACAGGAAGGGCGTCGATCACATGCGCGACGGCCTCGTCGTCGTGCGAGGCGGAGACGAACCACGACTCGTAGGCCGACGGCGGCAGGTGGACGCCCTGGTCGAGCATTGCGTTGAAGAAGCGCGAGAAGGCCTCGGTGTCCTGGTCCTTCGCGTCGTCGTAGTTCGTGACCGCGCCGTCGCGGAAGAAGATCGAGAACATCGAGCTCGCCCACTGCACGGTGTGCGGTACACCGGCCTTCGTCAGTTCGGCGGAGGCGGCGTCGGCGATGGCGTGCGCCGTGGAGTCGAGGTGGGCGTAGACCTCGTCGGTGCAGCCTTGCAGCGTGGCGAGGCCGGCGGCCGTGGCCACGGGGTTACCCGCCAGCGTGCCCGCCTGGTAGACGGGACCGTCGGGCGCCAGCATGCCCATGAGGTCGGCGCGGCCACCGAAGGCGGCCGCGGGGAAGCCACCGCCCATGACCTTGCCGAAGGTGAACAGGTCGGGGGCGCTCTCACCCTGCTGGCCCTCGTGGCCGAACCAGCCGGCGGCGGAGCAGCGGAAGCCCGTCATCACCTCGTCGGAGACGAGCAGGGCGCCGTGCTTGGTCGTGATGTCGCGCAGCGCCTTCGTGAAACCGGCTGCGGGCGGCACGACGCCCATGTTGCCGGGCGATGCCTCGGTGATCACGGCGGCGATCTCGTCACCGTGCTCGGCGAAGGCGGTCTCGAGCGCGGAGACGTCGTTGTAGGGCAGGACGATGGTCTCGCCGGCGCTCGACTTCGGCACGCCGGCCGTGTCGGGAAGGGCGAAGGTGGCGACGCCGGAGCCGGCTGCGGCGAGCAGCGCGTCGACGTGGCCGTGGTAGCAGCCTGCGAACTTCACGATCTTGCTCCGGCCCGTGGCGCCGCGCGCGAGGCGGATGGCCGACATCGTTGCCTCGGTGCCGGAGGAGACGAGGCGCACCTGCTCGACGGGCTCCACGCGGCGCACGATCTCGGTGGCGAGGGCAACCTCGTTCTCACTCGGGGTGCCGAAGCTGAAGCCGCGCGAGGCCGCGTCCTGGACGGCGGCCATGACGTCGGGGTGGGCGTGGCCGAGGATCATCGGGCCCCACGAGCAGATGAGGTCGACATAGCGGTTGCCGTCGACGTCCGTGAGCCACGGCCCCTTCGCCTCGCGGATGAACCGCGGCGTGCCACCGAC
Organism: Dermacoccus sp. GAS27A; assembly: GCF_044909235.1. NCBI lineage: Bacteria > Bacillati > Actinomycetota > Actinomycetes > Micrococcales > Dermacoccaceae > Dermacoccus > Dermacoccus sp. GAS27A. The sequence continues at coordinate 3,391 of NZ_JBIYDW010000019.1, forward strand.
GGCACGGAAGGCGCGCACCGGCGAGTTCACCCCGCCGGGCGTCACCGTGCGCGCGTGGGCCAGGAGTTCTGCGGACTTCGAGGTGCTTCCACTCATGTTGTCCATTCTCCCACCGCCCCCTGACAACGCCCTTGGCGGGCCTCAGCCCCCCTCGCCACCGACTTGCTCGTGCACGCGGCGCATGCCGTCACCGACGATGCTCAGTTGGTCGCCATCCATGGTGTCGACGAAGTATCGACGCACGCTCGCGACGTGAACGGGGGCTGCGAGCAGGAGGGCGTCGTAGCCGCCGTCGGTGAGGACGAGTTCGACCCCGCGCGAATCGCTGGAACACGACTCCCGCGTCACCCACCCGCGTCGCTGCAGGCGCGTGGCGGTGTGCGTGATGCGGCTGCGGGACTGGACGACGAGGTCGGCGAGCGCCCCCATCCGCAGACGACGCCCCTCGGCCTCGGACAGCATCGAGAGGATCTCGTACTCGGCCAGCGACATGCCGTGGTCGAGGAGTTCGCGATCGAGCGCGAGGCTCAGCGCGCGCGATGCCCGCAGGTAGTGACGCCATGCCGTCTGCTCGTCCTCATCGAGCCAGCGCGTCTCTTTCGTCATCCTCCACCGCCCGTTTCGTGCTTCACCACCGTCGCGCGCCCCTACCGTCCGGTGTCCGACCGGAGGGTTGATTCACGTTTCGTTCAGTGTCAACGCTTTCGTGTGGACATCTTGTTTCCGTCCACGTTTCTTCAGTGTAGTTGAATGTTCAACTATCTGCGTGTATCGTCATTTCAGTACCGACCACACATCGCAACGGAAGGACCACAACCATGGTTTCCCTCAACGACATCGCTCCCGGCACCTGGAACATCGACGCCGACCACACGGAGATCGGCTTCGTCGCGCGCCACCTCGCCGTCACCAAGGTGAAGGGTCGCTTCACGGACGTCAGCGTCAACGCGGAGGTCGCCGAGGACCGCAAGAACTCGACGCTCGAGTTCACCGTGCAGACGGCATCGGTCCAGACCCGTAACGCCGACCGCGACGGTCACCTCAAGAGCGCTGACTTCTTCGACGTCGAGAAGTACCCGACGATGACGTTCAATGCCACGAACATCGGCGACGACACCATCACGGGCGACCTGACGATCAAGGACGTGACGAAGCCCGTCACGTTCGACTACGAGTTCAACGGCATCTCCGACGACCCGTGGGGCGGCACCCGCGCCGGCTTCGAGGCCCAGGGCGAGATCAACCGCAAGGACTTCGGCCTCAGCTTCGACGCCGCAGCCCCCGGCGGCAACGCGCTCGTCTCCGACAAGATCAAGATCAACCTCGACCTCGAGTTCGCCAAGGCCTGATCACACCAGCCTTCACGAAGAGGCCGCGGTACCCGTTCGGGTACCGCGGCCTCTTCGTGAATCGCCCTTCGCCCCTCGCCCTTCATCGCGGGCCGTCGCGCCTCAGCCGAGAGGGCGGGAACCGCGAATACGTTCGTAGATGAGGCTCGTCTCGGCGTGCACGACGCCGGGCAGCACCGCGAGGTGGTCGAGCACGATGTCGCGCAGGGCGTCGGGAGACTGCGTACAGACGTGGACGAGGAAGTCGTTCTCCCCCGTCACGTGGAAGGCCGCGAGGACGCCGGGCACATCGGCGACTGCGGCGTGGAAGCCGTCGATGTCGTCACGCGTGTGGCCCGTGAAGCGCAGCGCGATCATGGCCTCGAGGGGCACGTCGAGCGAGCCGAGATCGACGTCGGCGTGGACGCCCGCGATGACGCCCCGCTCGCGCAACACACGCAACCGGCCGCTGCACGTCGACTCCGGCACGCCGACCCGCCGCGCGAGTTCGGCGTTCGACATCCGGCCGTCCTCGAGAAGTAGCTCGACGAGCCGACGATCGACGGCGTCAGGGCTCCACGCGGGGCCGAGTAACGGTCGTCGAACCTGCGAGTCGCCGGACGAACGAGCACTCGATTTCGCACCTTCCACGGGAGACTGACCCCTTTCGGAGGATTCGGCGAGATGTTGCCACTATTTCGCAGACCCCACACGCTATGTGATGTGAAACACATCTCTTCACTCATGACGGACGCCGTCCACGCGGGCCGCGAAGACCTCGCCTAGCTCGGGGTGCACGTCGCAGGAATCGATCAGTCGACCACCTACCCCGTCACCGGCGTGACGCAGGGCGGTGACTCGTACGAGCAGATGGCAACCGGTGGTCGCCCGCGCCCCGGTGATTCGTACGTGTACCAGCGTCTGTGGAACCCGAACGTCGACCGCTTCGAGCGTGGGCTCGCCACGATGGAGGGCGCCGAGGAAGGCGTCGCGTTCTCGACCGGGATGGCAGCGATCAGCGCCGTCCTGCTCGCCTGCCTCGCGGCGGGCAAACCGGCTCTTCACAGATGAGGGTGTAGTCGGCGCTGGCGCGTCGGTCCGGAGGTAGGTGTCGAGGTCTTCCGAAGATGGAGGTTCCTACACGCAGCCATCCGAAAGACCTCGACGTTGCCTGACGCTACCTTCACGTGCCCTGACCTGACCACCTTCACGCGCGTTGACGACCTTGGCCTGGAGATCACCGGGCAACTTCTCGAGCCGGATCGTGCGGTGCTGGCCTGCCGGGTCGTCGAACCGGACGACTGGTGCCGCCGGTGTGGCTGCCGAGGGGTATCCCGGGACACCGTGACCCGGGAGCTGGCGCACGAGCCGTTCGGGTGGCGCCCCACGACCTTGCTGGTCACCGTGCGCCGGTACCGGTGTGCCGAGTGCGCTCACGTGTGGCGTCAGGACACCACCGCCGCGGCCGAGCCGCGGGCGAAGATCTCCCGCGCCGGGCTGCGTTGGGGCCTGGTCGCGATCGTGGTCCAGCACCTGTCCATGGCCCGCGTCGCCGGGGCCCTACCCCCGGATCTTGGACACGGGGTGTGATTACGCAGCAGGTCGCAGCGTAGCGGTGTAGCCGGTCTCGAAGGCGACCGGCGAGGTGT
>NZ_JBIYDW010000020.1:0-5455 GCF_044909235.1 Dermacoccus sp. GAS27A
GCGCGTGGGTTCCGAAACCTCATCAACTATCGCTAGGCCACTACTCAAAGCCGGCGACTTCCAGACCGCGACTACACCCTCGATTGGGATCAGCCAGTAAAGGGTCTGAGTTCTCGTGGTCGCTGTAGGGGTGGTGTCGGGCCTGCCGACTAGATCGACCGTTATGGCGGAGTACCAGTAAGACTTCTGGATAAAGTTTTTACACGTGTACTTCGCTGTCACACGGCGACCTGTTCCACCCGTGTTCGGGCCACTCCGCCGGACACAGGAGCGGGTCTACCCCGATCACACTGCTACGAAGTAGCGGGCCGAAGACCTGAACTTCCAAGGGGTGAGGTACCGTCGGGGCAGACGAACTGCATAGGGGCATAAAGGAAGGGCCAGGAGGTAGGAACTCCTGACCCTTCGAGAGACCTAGGACGTAGGACTCCTGATCTCTCGACCGGTAGCAGTACAAGCTGCTTGCCGGCCACGCTTTTCGCCACGCACTAGAAGCGTAGCGCGAAGCTCGCCCGTCGTCACGGTGGCGCTCCAGGCTCCACGCCGACACCCACAGCGTTCCTATCGAGGTCGTAGCGCGGCCCCCGCCGAGTGCAGTAGTGCGACCGTGTTGGGAGAGGCCGTTAGAGGGCAGGTCCGTTCACCGTCTGTTTCAGCTCCTCTCGTCGGCAGCGTTGACTGCTCGAGCCACCCGCTCGCAGTCACCCCGCACGCCGCCGATACCACCGCAGCATCGGGCAGCGTCAGCGTGCCTGGCTGCTGCCAGGAAACCCCCGTTCTCCGTCACGTCACCGTGCGCGTCGTATCCCCCCATTTCTCTTAGGCACATTTGCACAGAGTGCTTACCAGCTACGCTGGCCCTAGCGGGCCATCGTTCGCTGGTGTCGGTTCGGCGTGGTGTGAGGGGGTGTGTTGGCTGTGATGACGGCGGCGAAGCTAGGCGCGGGCAGCACGGACTACTACGAGTCGACGGTGGCTGAGGGTGCGCGTATCCCGGGTGCGGACATGACGGACTACTACGGCGAGGCGGGGGATGCTGCGGCGCGGGTGTTCGTGGTGGGGCGCGGGGACGGGGAGCGCGCGGAGATGGAGTCGTATCTGGGGGTGGGCGATGGTCAGGTGCTCGATGGGTTGATGGTTGGGGCGTGGTTCAACGAGCCGATCGCGCCGTCGGGGGCGTCGTTGGGGCGGGCGTACTCGGAGCGCAGCGTGTACGGCTACGACGTGACGACGGCGGCGCCGAAGAGCGTGTCGATGCTGTGGGGGCTGAGTGATGATGCGGTGGTGCACGAGCAGATCGTGGCCGCGCATGAGGCGGCGATCAGGTCGGCGCTCGGGTATCTGAGTGAGCATGCGGGGTACACGCGGGTGCACAACCCGGTGACGGGTCAGAAGGACTTGGTCCGCACGTTGGGGCTGAGTGGGGTCGCGTATCAGCACCGCACGAGCCGTGCGGGTGATCCGCACCTGCACACGCATGTGTTGATCCACAACAGGCAGGTTCGTGCTGACGGGGGCGGCGTGGGCAGCTTGGACGGGCAGAGCTTGCTGCACGAGCTGAAGGCTGGCGGGTCGATCTATCAGGCGGCGTTGCGTGCGGAGTTGTCGCAGCGGCTGGGGGTGTCCTGGAAGGACGTGGACCCGACGACGGGTCAGGCCGATTTGAAGCAGGTCAGTCGTGAGCACATCGAGGCGTGGTCGCAGCGGCACAACCAGATCAGCGCGTGGACTGATGAGCACTTGTCTGGGGCGGATGCGGGGGTGAGCGCGGCGCAGTTGGCGCAGGCGCAGAAAGCGACTCGTGAGCACAAGGAGACCGGCGCGAGTGATGAGCAGTTGCGGGCGCAGTGGCGTTCGGATGTGCGCGCGCAGGGCCTCGATGTTTCGGCGTGGATGGGTGGTGTGCGGGCTGACGCGCCGGTGGTGTTGCCGTCGGCGGAGGCGGTGCTGGAGCAGTTGTCGCAGGTGCGTTCGACGTTCACCCGTGCTGATGCTGTCGAGGTGGCGGCGGCGTTGATGCCGCCAGCCATGCCCGCGCAGCAGGTACGCGCGGCGGTGGAGGAGCTTGCCGGGCAGGTCGTGGGTGAGGCGCTGATCTTGAGCGTTGATCCGGACAAGCAGCACGGTGAGCGCCTGGCGCATGAGCGTGAGGGCAGCGTGCGGTACGCGAGCACGGAGACGATCGAGCGTGAGCAGCTGATGCTGCGCAGCGCGCAAGAACGGGTTGCGGGGCTGGCTGTCGACGAGGCGGTGCTGGCAGCAAGTGGGGGCGTGCTGGAGCGGTTGAGTGCGGATCAGCGGCAGGCCGTCACGACGATGGCGCGCAGTGATGCGCGGGTGACGCCGTTCGTTGCGCCGGCGGGATCGGGCAAGACGTTCTCGTTGGCGTCGTTGCAGCAGTTGTACGCGGCGCAGGGACGCGAGGTCGTGGGTTTGGCGCCGACGGGCAAGGCCGCGGACGTGATGACTGGTGAAGGTGTCGTGACGTCGGCGTCAACGGTCGCGGCGATGCGAGCCAGGATCGAAGCCGGCCGGCACGGATGGTCGCCTCGAACGGTCGTGTTCGTGGATGAGGCCGGCATGGTGGGTACCCCTGATCTGGCGCGGATCATCGAGGCGGGGCGTGAGGCTGGGGCGAAGATCGTCTTGACCGGGGATCCTGCTCAGTTGGACCCGGTCAAGGCCGCGGCCGGTGGCTTTTCGTTGCTGGCTGAATCGTGTGCGGACACGGCGCAGCTGTCGCAGGTACGCCGTCAGGTCGATGCTGATGAGCGCGCCGCTGGGTTGGCGCTGCGTGAGGGCAGCGTCAGCGAGGTGAACATGGCTGCTGACTGGTACGCGCACGCTGATCGTCTGCGCCTGGGGAACGACGCCGCGATGCTCGAGGCGGCGTACCGGGCGTGGGCCCGTGATCGTGACGGCGGGCTCGAGGCGCGGCTGATCACGCAGAAACTCGAGGTCGCGGACGCGTTGAATGTGCGCGCTCAGGCTGAGCGGTTGCCGCAGCTGCTCGAGACAGCCCGCCAGGACGCTTACCGGCAGGGCCTGAGTCCGCGTGAGAGCGACGCGTTCGTGAAGGCGCAGGTGCGGACGGTTCCCACCTCACGCGGGCAGCAGGCACGCATCGGCGATGACCTGATCACCCGCAAGAACACCGCCAGGCTGCGCGCGAGCGACGAGCATGGACATGACGCTGGGGCGGTGCGTAACGGGCAAACATGGCGGGTACAGGCGACCCGCGATGACGGCAGCGTCGTCGTGACACGCCCCGGCGAGGACGGAACGGTCAGCGCGTTCCTGCCCGGCGAGTACGTGCGCGAATCAACGCATCTGGGATACGCAGTCAGTGTGCACGCAGCGCAAGGAATGACCGCTGATCGTGTACACGCCGTCCTGGACGCCAGTACCGCCGACCGGGGCGCTTTGTACGTCGCGATGACGCGCGGGCGGCACCGCAATACGGCCTACCTGACGGAATCACGCGTCGGGGACCAAGCGCATGAGCACGGCGCGCACGCGTCGACGGTCAAGCCGTGGCATGCGACCAGTGGTGAAGCGCGGCGCGCATTCGTCGCAATCGCGAGTCGTGATACTCGAGATCGGGCTGCACACACTGTTCTGGCCGAGGCCCGCAGCGAATACGCCGCCCATGTCGCCGCACGCGCTGCGCACGTGAAAGCAAACCCGCCAGCAGAGTTGGTGCGCGCCCAAGCCCGCGCTGAACGGCGCGCCATGGAAAAGGCCCAACACGACGCGTCGAGGATCGAGTCACCGGAAGATATTGCGGCAGCTTTCGACGCCGAATGGGACGCCTACGACACCGAAAGAAGCGAACCTCCCCAGCACGAACGTTTCCAGACGGCGCTGGCTTCTTTGAAGCGGATGAATGCGGAACAGCGACGAGGGGCGACCACAGCCGGTAGCGGAATCGCACCCAAACCCAGTAGCAACGAAGAAGCGTTGGAGCGCATCCGCCGCCGAGTCGAAGAACGCCGTACAGGCAAACCCGCGCCAGGGCGAGCCACGAACACGCAACCGCGATATGACCGCTTCGACTCCCCGACCTATCGGGACAACGGCCCCAGCATCGACCGGTAACACCTCTCCCTGGCCGGGGGCACCTCCAAGGCTCTGAGCGCAAGGGGGGCGTGTCCCTTGCGCTCGTCGCCCGCCCGGCATCGCACCCTGCCAGAACGAGCCCGGACCTACGGCACCCCTCCGCAAGCTCCGGGGCACACTCCGGCCCGGCCCCGTCCCGGCTGATCGGGAACTCACGCCGAACGGGCGACGAGCGCAAGGGACACACCAAGGGGGGCCGGCCACGAAACCCCTACCGCACCCACCCGACACGCGCACTCAACGCCCCCATCACCGCCACAACCAGGGGGTGACACACACTAGAACCCATGTCACCTGTCACCCCTGACACGTCACCCCCGCACGACACCCCCATGTCACCCCTGTCACCCCCACCCATGCTCACCCTCAACGAAGCAGCCAACCGCCTCGGCATCAGCACCAGAACCCTGCAACGACGCCGCGAAACACTCATCGAACACGGTGCCTACCGCGACCACACCGGCTGGCACATCCCCGAAACAGCCCTCGCGGCACTCACCGACACCGGACACGTGTCACCCCCTGTCACCCCTGACACGTCACCCCCTAACCGGACACCTGTCACCCCCAATGTCACCCCCGTGTCACCCCCCAACCAGGACGAGCTCGAGCGACTCAAAGAAGAACTCGCCACCGCAACCGCCGACGCACGCGAATGGCGCGCCCGAGCCGAAGAACGCGACCGCGAACGCACCCAACTCCTCGAACGCGCCCACGCCGCCGAAACCACGGCCCGCGAAGCCACCGCCACCGCAGCAGCCCTCGCACTCACCCTCAAGCAACTCGAAGCACCCACACCCCCAAAACCCGCACCCAAACCACAGCGGCAGAACAGTGAGGAGCAAGGCTTCAAAACACGGGAACCCGCCGGGCGCAACAAGGGTGGAACCGTACGTCGAGCTGTTTCGTTGGGCCTTCAGAGATTAATTTGGACGGACCTCTATAAAAAGAATCAGTCGAACAACAGCTGATTGAATCACCTGCATCACATATCGTTCTCTCCAGAACAAGCGATAGCCAGAGGAGGCGCAAAATGAGCAGTAAACATGAAAAGATGGTGGTTGAAGGTATTGAATTTACCATCGAAAAAAATAATGATGGTTCTTACGACTACGTTAGGTCCGACGGTCGGGGGTTTACTTCAATGCCATCGAAGAGGGAAGAACGTTCTCATGCTCAGCATCGTAAGCACATAGAAATTTACTTGCGCACAGTCACGGATGATGATTAAACGCCACAGTAAAGGGGCTCATCCCAGTCGAGGGTGTAGACGGGGTCTGAACCCGCCGGTCTCGAGCAGGCTCCTGGCGATGTAGTTGGTGAGGTTGCGGAACCC
>NZ_JBIYDW010000021.1:0-5328 GCF_044909235.1 Dermacoccus sp. GAS27A
ACTTCATCACCTTCAGCAGCGACCAGAACTTCGTCGACGAGCGTTCCTGTCGGCACTCCGAAGAAGGGGCGACCCGGGCTCCAGTGACTCCCCGGATCGGTCATCGGCGACCAGCAAGCGTGGTCGATCTCGGCCAGACGCGGCCCGTCATCCACGCGAGCAGGGCGAACGCTGGCCATGACTCGACGTTACGCCCATCACTGTGACGTCGCAGGGGCGCATTCAGCGATGCCTTGGCCTCGCTGTAGCCGACCGGGCCGGTGGAGGGGATGGCGGCGTTGATTGACGAAACGTTGACCATCGCACCGCGGCTGTTGATGAGGTGGGGCAACGTGGACCGGGCCATGCGGATTGCGGTTTAGAGGTTTCGTTCGAGCAGGTCGGTCCACTGCTCGTCCGGGATCTCAAGGAACCCGGCGAGGGTCTGGGGCCCAAAGTCTCCGGCGCCGACACAGTTCACGACGCCGTCGATTCCTGCGCCGAGGTCGAGTGCAGCCTCGGTGACCACTGAAGCAGCGTCGGGGTCGGTGAGGTCAACGGGCACCACGACCCGGGCCACCTCGGCGAGCTCCGGGGTGGGCGTGCGGGTTGCGCCGATAAGTCGGGCGCCTTCCGCGGCCATGGCCCGAGCCGTTGCGAGGCCGATACCGTGTCCCGCCCCAGTGACGATCACGACCTTGTTCTGCAGCTGGAGGTCCATCGATCGTGCCTTCCCTCATCTTTTGGAATCGCAATTACACAACTTTGGAGTGCATCCTCTGACCGGTCAGCGGTGCCGACTAGGTGTACTGACCGGACACGTTGATCAAGGATCGGCCGGTGACGCGAGATACTCGCTGCCTGGGCGAGCCGCAGGTTGAAGAGATCAGTGCGGACTTCGCGCGCCGATGGTGGAAGTCCCTGATGGCGAACGCGGTGGCGCTTGTGGAGGATGCCCACGCCCTGGCGGACCGGGGCAGTGCCGGCCGGGCTCAGGCGCTCCTGGTGCTCGCGATGGAGGAAGTGGCGAAGGCGCGCTGGCTTTACGAGGCTGCCGAGTGGGAGTGGGTGCACCTTTGGGCCTCTACGGGGCGGAACCTCGCGAACCTGGCCTGGTTCGGGTTCCGGACGGCCTACGCACCACCCGCGCACCACATGCAGAAAAGCTGCAGGTGGCGGAGCAGTTTGCGTCAGGTCTGGGTGGATTTTGGGACCCAGAGCGTAGGATCGAGTACTACCAGTTGCCGGACTTGGAGACGTTCCGTGGGTTGGCGCGGCAGCGGAACCTCGACAAGCAGGCTGGCTTCTATGTCGACCGTGCAGCCGACCGGATCTCCTCGCCGCTGGACATACCCGCCGGGGGATCGTGGAGCAGATTCGTCGAGCGGCCAAGGTAGTTCAGATGCATCTGATCCAGGACCATACTCGCCAACAAGACGCCTCCGTTCATGGTCGGATCGACTCAGCGGAGGCTCTCCACTGGACGATCTTTCCCTACTCGGACCCCGAGTTCTTCAGCGCGCGAGGCCCTCGTTCGTGCGCTTTACGAGCCGGCGCCGCTCGAACGCGAGCATGAGGTTGATCTGCGCTTCACCCGAGGCGGTGTGCGGGTCGAGGACGCCGGCGTCGCCGGTCTCGACGCTCACGCCGTGCTGCGCCAACTCGAGGATCGTTCCCATCGCCAGGTCTCAGATCGGCAGAGATGCCAGAAGGTTGCCAGCCTGCTCGGCCATCGCGTGCCCAAGGTCCTCCCCGAACGCTGTGGTCACAAGGAACGGCAGCGTCTGAAGTGCTGTTCGCAGCTTCTTGGAGTCATTCGTCTCGACTGCGTCGTCGGCGAGTTCCAATTGAGAGTCCAGTGCGGCGTCGGCCGAGTGGTCGATCCGCTCGGCGCCCCGAATCTGTTCGAGGAAGGCTGCAACGGCCTCGAGGCCGGCGCCGCCCGCGTTGTTGATCGTGGCAGTGTTGCCGTTGCCGTTTTGTTGGAGATTTCCGTTGCCTTGCTGGGTGTACTGCCGCGCGTCCACGCTTACGTGCCCCCCTCCGTGATGAGCGAAGGCCTCAGGACCCAACTCTGAGTCAAGGGCCTGTCGGCCCAGCGGCGTGATGCTGGCAAACAGCAAATGTCCATCACTTTGCCAACCACCCTTCCCCTCGATGCACTTCCGATCCTGCAACGCGCGCACGGCATCCTGAAGCTCCTCGTCGCTGAACGGTTCGCCGTACAGGGGTTCCGCCTGGAGCGAGTCCGTGGAGCGACTACCCGCCGCCAAGCCCTGCAGGATCGCGCACTGTGCGCTTTCGCGGCGAACGCGCTGGCTCTGTCGGCGCGCTGTACTTCGTCCACGAGCCGTGAGGTTAAAGCCGCCTCGCCCCGCAAGGGTTCGATCGTCGATGATGAGTTTCAGACCGACGAGTTCCTCCCGCGCCACTTCCTGTTCGTCCGGATCAAGAACATCCTCAGGAATGATCGGGGCGTGCATTTCGTGGGCGTAGACAAGCGCACGGCTTGCGGCCATCGAGAGCGGCGACATGCGGGACTCCAATCGCGGATCGGCTTGGTTGTGTCAGTAGCCCAGCACAAACTACTGACAACTCGGGTTTCCGGCAGGCTAGCCGCCAAAGACTAGAGCCGTCCATGAGTCCTACTGTCACCTGAGGGCGTTCGCCCATGCTTACTACCACCGCCCGGCACCTCCACCGTGACCCCACCTTCGCCGTGACAGCCTGCCGTCGGACGTGGCCCGACGGAGCAGGGCGCGCCAACGTTCCAAGCGCCCGGGCCGGTGACCAACTTGTCCCACTCGGATCGCCTTGAACCGTAGAGCGCTCCAGGTGGCCCGGATTGCGCTTGGCGCAGGGACATGGCATGGGTAAGCCCCATCACCATGAAGATGCGCCGTCATTCGAAGCGGATCTGCGCCTCCACGTGGCCTCCGCCGCTAGGATCCTTCCACGTCATTTCGACTTCGGCCACACTGCCTCTCAGGTTCGGACTGCCGATGGACTCAAGGTGCCACCCACATCCCGGCTCGAGCGTCGTGCGCGTCCGTGCGTGCGCATCTGGGGCGATTCCCGGCCCATCGGCTCGAACCAAGACCTCCCTCGCGACCCCGCCTCCGTTATTCGTAACAATGAGGCTGGGATTGCTATTTTGCTCAGGCGCAGCCGCCTCGACGCTCAGATCAGCACGCATCGCCGCTGCCGCTGCGCGATCACGATCGGCAACTTCCTCGGCGCGCCGCTCCCCCTCGATTCGCGCCATCGACGTGTCGGCTTTGGCCGATTGGCGGGCATAGACGACGGCGTAGACCGAGGCCAAGAAGGCCAGAACTGAGATCACCAGCGCAGCGATTTCCATATCGCCCAGCTTTGCATGCGTGCCCAGCCAGTACCTCGTAGATGGAGCGACGTACCGCCGTGATCAGACTGATTCCCCCATGGTCTGCACGCCGCGCCTCGCACGCACCCACTCAAGCACGAACGACGACCAATCGGCATTCGCTCCGACCGGCGCCTCCTCGGTTGCCGGCCGCCGACGTGTAGCCCACATTGAGCACGAAAACGAAGACCGCTGGCCGGCGACCCGCTGTTCCGACTCCACAGACCTGGGCGATGGTCGCCCCGGTCCACAGCCCCCTTAGTTACGCAACGTAACCATGAGATGACGCGACAGTGGCCACATCTGAGCGGGTATGGAAGCCGATACTGCGGCACCTTTGCCGGGGTCAGGTTTGGCGCCGAACAAGTTTCGGACCGCGACTAGACGGGTGCCAAGCCCCTCACCCCGGATGACTTCCGTGCCATCTTTGACCACATCCAGATTCCGCCTGGACCGGACCGCGCCCCGCCTGCTTGTGAGCGGGGCGCGAGAATGCCAGAGGACCTCGACCGCTCGATTTTTGAGTTTAACCGGGTCGACAACGTGAGTTTGGAGCCGACTCGACAGACCCTCCCTCGGACCTCTTCGCCGACGTTTCGTGATCCGACCTCGTGACTGAGGCGCCCATCACCAGATGGGTGGACGTGAGAACATCACCTGTTTACGCGAGAAAGGGTCAGCGTCCTAGCCGTTTGTCGAGGTGGGCGAGGTAAACCAGCTCGTGGCTCTTGTACTCGGAGCGTGCTCGGAAAGCTTCGACAACGGCGGTAGCCGCAACCCCACCAGCAGCCGCGCCGAGTGCCGCAGTATCCGGGAGTTTGCCGACAAAGTTTCCGACCGCACTCAAAGTGACGCTGATACTGGCCGGGTTGAGATGAGTGGTTGCTAGTGTTTTCCCGGTGTCGTAGGCGACGCGGGTCGCGGACAGTGACTTCTTCAGGTCGTTGAGCGCTGGACGAACCTCGTCGTGCCACATGGTATCGACCTCGTGGGGCAGGGACTCATCGAGCGGGGCGGACGCGAGACGTTGCGAGAAGGCTGCGACCACGTTGCGGTACTTCGTACGTTCGTCAGTGAGGTCGCTTCGTGCTTCGAGAATGCTGGTCATCGGCGCGTCCGGGAAGGCTGGCAGGTGCTCGATGAGCTGAGTGCCGAGCGTGGCCTTCTTCGCGCTGACGGATATCGCTGCTTCGGCGAAATTCAGGGCGCCATCTTCGCGGAGGCGTGAGGCGGTGACGGCGTCCAGCAGGAGCGCTGAGGCGGGGTCGGATAAGCCAGCAGCGAGGCGGTCGATGAACCATTCGATCTGCTCGTCGGTGTCGCCCTCCAGCGTGAAGTTGTCCCCGATGATGTTGAGAGCACCGGCCTGTTTTGCGGCGTGGAGGGCCTCGGCGTCCTCGGGCGGAAGCGCTCGGTGGGCGTTGCCGCGAATGTCGTCTAGGACGGGCAACCAGTCGGCTTCGAAGGCGTCGCGCAATGAGGCGCCGGGCCTCTGCTTCGAGGCGCGACGCATGATCCGTTTAAAGTTCCCGAGATGCTCTTGGGGTACGCCGAGTCGGTGCAAGGCTGGTGGGTTGAGCTGGGCCATGCGTCGAAGCATGTTGTTCTCGTTGACGTCGCGTAATGCGACGAAGTCCCACAGGATGCTGACCGAAGGGGCGAGGAGGTCCACCTGGTCCGAGTAAAGCAGTGCGCTACGCGCGAGCCGCAGTTCGGTCGATAGGACAACCCTGTTGCTGTCGTCTGGGTCCATCTGGGGTGCAACCGCGATGGTTGTCCGCAGTCCGGCGGGTTTCGGAGTGTGACGTCCCCTGCGGGATGCTCGGCGAGATTGCTTTCCCATGCGTTCTCCTCGGTTGTCGACGTGCGCTGATTGAAGCGCCCTGAGTTTGTTGGAGACTCCTGACCTTGGAAACGAGGATGGGGTTATGCCGAAGGAACTGGCGAATGGGAAGCCGACGACGCGT
>NZ_JBIYDW010000022.1:0-3421 GCF_044909235.1 Dermacoccus sp. GAS27A
GACGCGTCGTCGGCTTCCCATTCGCCAGTTCCTTCGGCATAACCCCATCCTCGTTTCCAAGGTCAGGAGTCTCCAACAAACTCAGGGCGCTTCAAACACAGCACCCCGCAAGGGTCGGCCCCGCGCACGCGGAGATGAGCCCAACAAACCGAACCGCGGCGCGCTACTCAAGATGTCGGCCCCACGCACGCGGAGATGAGCCCCGGGGTCACCGCCCGCTGTGGCTGGGGTGATCGTCGGCCCCGCGCACGGGGAGATGAGCCCGCCGGCACCGAGTTCGGCATCCTCATCGTCAAGTCGGCCCCGCGCACGCGGAGATGAGCCCGGTTCGTGTGGCCACGGGTTCACCCTCCGCAGATCGGCCCCATACACGCAGAGACGAGCCCGAACTCGGTTGAGGTGACGCGCCATGCGGCGTGTCGGCCCCGTGCACTCGGAGATAAGCCCCGGCTCGCTGCCACACGTTCACGTCATCATCAGTTGGCTCCACGCACGCGGAGTGCAAAACGCATCATCTGGAGACGGTTTTGGCGCCCTGAGTTTGGCCAAGGGTTTTGCACACCTCTGAGAGACGCTGGGGGTCGCATCTGAGCACCCTGCTGCTCGGTGTGCAGAGACGACCCCTGCCGATCAGCTATCGGCGGGGCGAGACATGCAACTTGCGGGTTCTATAAGCAGCAGGCCAATGCCGTGTCGGTTCCCGCTGTGGCACTGACTGCCGCGCTGCCGATCGCAACCAGGCACGCTCGATACCTACTCGCTGATGGTCTCGACCGAGGCGCTTGACCCGCTCTTGCCCGGATCATTTCCCCTTCAGGAGGCGATGCCAGTAGATCAGCGGTTGGGCGAAGAGGTCGAAGGCGAAAGTGGCCATTCTGGGCCGCGCCAGAGAGATGAATGACAGGGTCTGTTCCTCGTGGCCCTGACGGTCCCACTCTGCCAAGATGAGGCGGCGACGATCGATCGGGATTGGTGCGACGCTGTACCCGTCATAGCGGGCCGCGAGGGGTTTGCCGTTGCGGCGTGCGATGAGGTTGTCACTGAGGACGGGGACCTGGCGTCGTAGACCGCCACCAGAGGAGGCGGTACCGAGTTGCGCGGCGTCCCCTAGTGACCAAATCCCGTCGTTTCGCCGGTGATGCAGGGTGCGCTCGTCGACGTCAATCAGGCCTGTCCCGGGTCGAGCGATACCCGCGTCGGCGACCCAGTCGTGGCCACGGTGGGCTGGTACGACGTGCAACGCGTCGTAGGGCCAATGAGTAGCGTTGCCGTCGACGTCGCGCGTGGTGACGTGGCGCGAGTCTGCGTCGATGGATTCAACGGTGATACCGGAACGCACGTGGACACCAAGGCGTCGCAGGCGGGAGTCGATCTCGTTGTTCGCGCGGGGTAGGCCGGTGAAGTCGCTGTTCTCGTTGAGCACGGTCATCGTGATGTTCTCCAGGCGCCCTTCGCGGCGCCAATGGTCCGCGGCGAGAAACAGTGGCTTTAGGCCAACGGACGGGCAGGGTGCGTTGCGGCTCGAGATGGTGAACACCGCGTTGCCCTGGCGCAGGTTCTTGAGCATGTCCCATGTTGCGCTGGCCATGGTCGGCTCGTAGTTCGTCGAGGCGTGAGGTGAAGCGCATGCCTGACGCAGTCCGGGGGTGGCGTCCCAGTCAATATGGGTGCCGGGGCACACGACGACGTCGGTGGCGCTGATACGCCGTCCGGCATCTGTATGCACCTGATGCGCGCTTGTCGCGTCCACCTCGCCTGAGACTGGAGCGGGGGTCAACTCGACGACCGATTCGCGATACCAAGTGCATCCCGCAGGGATCTGCTTGCTTTGAGGCCGTTGCGCCCTGCGCAGCGTCGCAAGCCCTGCACCAACGTAGGAAAGCAGCGGGCGATAGGTGTGCAGCCCTTCGGGGCTGACGATGGCGATGTCCAGATCGGGATCGTCACGACGTAGCCGAGCGGCCAGCGCGATGCCGGCGTTGCCCGCGCCGATAATGACGACGTCGTGCGTGGTTTCGGGGCGGGTGAGGTTCATGGCTTCCATCTTGCCGCGCGGGTACGTCATTCTTGGATGGCGGTGACCGGCGGTAGCACGCACCGCCTCCGTCAGGGCCGCTTGGCTCGCACAGACCGGACAATAGGGGACGTACAGATACGATCCGACGCGCCTTCGCCCTAACACGCGCAGCGCACTCCAGCCTGGCCCACGAAGACGCCAGGTTTTCTTGCCCAGGGCCTCATTCATCGCCTGCCACCGGATCGTCCTGCAGAGCCGACCTCAGGTCGTACATCGGCATCGTATGGTCCTCTGTTTGTCAGCGCTCGAGTCGTCATGTTGGTGCTGAGCGACCGGGGGGCCGGAGGCATGCGGGGCGGCGCGTTCGCAGCCGACGGCTGGGAAGCAGCTTGTGGTGCGAGCGTGTACGTGCCGTCCGTGGGTGTGATGGGGGCCTGGCACGATGGGCGCATGGATGCGGTTTTTGCTCTTCGGCGCCAGTTGTCGCTAAAGCTGCGTGACGGTGTGGCCGGGCCCGACGCGGAGCGGGCGCGCGCCCGCATCTGGGACTCGCCCGGGCCTCGCTGGTTCGACGAGAACGACCCGTTGTGGATCGTGCACGCCGACGCCTCCATGTTCATCGGGGGCCTCGCGTCCTTGCTGCTGCAGTCGTTGCATCCGCTTGCGATGGCCGGCGTCGCCCAGCACAGCGGCTACCGATCCGACCCGTGGGGTCGGTTGCAGCGCACCAGCCACTACATCGCGACGACGTCGTTCGGCACGATCGAACACGCCGAAGCCATGATCGCCGCGGTGCGACGCATCCACGAGACCGTCACGGGCACGTTCGAAGCCACCCCCTACCGCGCGGGCGACCCGGACCTGCTGCGGTGGGTGCACGTCGCCGAGACGTTCTGCTTCGCGCGCGCCCACCAGCTGTATGGACACGTACACCTCGATGCCGCGCAGTACGACACCTACGTCGACCAGGCACGCCACTCGGCGCAGCTGCTCGGGGTGACGCACGCCCCGACAACGATGGTCGCCATGCTCGAGCAGCTGGCGACGTACCGGCCTGCGCTGCACGCGACGAGGGACTGCCTCGATGCTCAACACTTCCTCCTGCGCGACCCGCCTCTTCCACGCGGTGCGCGGCCGGGTTACTCGCTCCTTGTACGTGGCGCGGTCGCGGTTCTTCCGTCTTGGGCGCGAAGCGAACTGCAGCTGCATTCGCGGCCGGGTGATGAGCGCCTGGGGCGCGTTGGCACAGCAGCGATTCGATGGGTGATGGCTGCGTAGCGTCGTTACCCAGCCGGGAGTTAACCGGCTCATCCCAATCGAGGGTGTAGTCGCGGTCTGGAAGTCGCCGGCTTTGAGTAGTGGCCTAGCGATAGTTGATGAGGTTTCGGAACCCACGCGCGGAAG
>NZ_JBIYDW010000023.1:0-3188 GCF_044909235.1 Dermacoccus sp. GAS27A
GGATGGGGTTTGGGTGTGTGGGGTTGTGTGTGGCGTGTTGTTTGAGAATTACACAGTGGACGCGAGCATCTAGTATCTGTGATCTTAAGTTTTTAAGGGCACACGGTGGATGCCTTGGCACCAGGAACCGATGAAGGACGTTGTAATCTGCGATATGCCTCGGGGAGTCGATAAACAGGCTGTGATCCGGGGATTTCCGAATGGGGAAACCCGCCATGAATCATGTCATGGCACCTGCACCTGAACACATAGGGTGTTGGGAGGGAACGTGGGGAAGTGAAACATCTCAGTACCCACAGGAAGAGAAAACAAGAGTGATTCCGTGAGTAGTGGCGAGCGAAAGCGGATGAGGCTAAACCATGATCGTGTGAGACCTGTCAGGGGTTGCGGTTGTGGGGTTGTGGGACAGTGCTGATCCTCACTGACATGAGGGTGCGCAGTAAGAAACCATGTGCGTAGTTGAACAATCTTGAATGGTTGAGCGTAGAGGGTGCGACTCCCGTAGACGAAACGTGTGTGGCTGTGTTGTGCTGTTTCCCAAGTAGCACGGGGCCCGTGAAATCTCGTGTGAATCTGGCAGGACCACCTGCTAAGCCTAAATATTCCCTGGTGACCGATAGCGGACTAGTACCGTGAGGGAAAGGTGAAAAGAACCCCGGGAGGGGAGTGAAATAGATCCTGAAACCGTGTGCTTACAATCCGTCGGAGCCTCTGTGTGGGGTGACGGCGTGCCTTTTGAAGAATGAGCCTGCGAGTTAGTGCTCAGTGGCGAGGTTAACCCGTGTGGGGTAGCCGGAGCGAAAGCGAGTCCGAATAGGGCGTTTGAGTCGCTGGGTCTAGACCCGAAGCGGAGTGATCTACCCATGGCCAGGTTGAAGCGCCGGTAAGACGGCGTGGAGGACCGAACCCACTTAGGTTGAAAACTGAGGGGATGAGCTGTGGGTAGGGGTGAAAGGCCAATCAAACTCCGTGATAGCTGGTTCTCCCCGAAATGCATTTAGGTGCAGCGTCGCGTGTTTCTTGCCGGAGGTAGAGCTACTGGATGGCTGATGGGCCCCACCGGGTTACTGACGTCAACCAAACTCCGAATGCCGGTAAGTGAGAGCGTGGCAGTGAGACTGCGGGGGATAAGCTTCGTAGTCGAGAGGGAAACAGCCCAGATCATCAGCTAAGGTCCCTAAGCGTGTGCTAAGTGGGAAAGGATGTGGAGTTGCTGTGACAACCAGGAGGTTGGCTTAGAAGCAGCCACCCTTTAAAGAGTGCGTAATAGCTCACTGGTCAAGTGATTCCGCGCCGACAATGTAGCGGGGCTCAAGCACATCACCGAAGCTGTGGCAATGACACACTGACCCTTAACGGGGGTGTTGTTGGGTAGGGGAGCGTCGTGTGGCGAGTGAAGCGGCCGAGTGATCGAGTCGTGGATGCTACACGAGTGAGAATGCAGGCATGAGTAGCGAATGACGGGTGAGAAACCCGTCCGCCGAATAACCAAGGGTTCCAGGGTCAAGCTAATCTGCCCTGGGTAAGTCGGGACCTAAGGCGAGGCCGACAGGCGTAGTCGATGGACATCCGGTTGATATTCCGGAACCGGCGAAGAACCGCCCATACTGAACCATGGGATGCTAAACACCCGAACCATGCCAACCGGTCCTTCGGGATCATCTGGTGTGGGGAGCGTGTGACCCGATCGTGTAGTAGGTAAGCGATGGAGTGACGCAGGAAGGTAGCCTCCGCGGGGCGATGGTAGTCCCCGTCCAAGCATGTAGGCCCACTGGTAGGTAAATCCGTCAGTGGTGTGGCTGAGATGTGATGGTGACCATGTATGTGGGAAGCAGGGTGATCCTATGCTGTCGAGAAAAACTTCTAGCGAGGTTCGAGCCGCCCGTACCCCAAACCGACTCAGGTGGTTAGGTAGAGAATACTAAGGCGATCGAGTGAATCGTGGTTAAGGAATTCGGCAAAATGCCCCCGTAACTTCGGGAGAAGGGGGGCCCAAGCCTTGAAGCCCGTACGGGCTAGGGGTGAGGGTCGCAGAGACCAGGGAGAAGCGACTGTTTACTAAAAACACAGGTCCGTGCGAAGAAGTAATTCGATGTATACGGACTGACGCCTGCCCGGTGCTGGAAGGTTAAGAGGACTGGTTAATCACTTCGGTGGTGAAGCTGAGAATTTAAGCCCCAGTAAACGGCGGTGGTAACTATAACCATCCTAAGGTAGCGAAATTCCTTGTCGGGTAAGTTCCGACCTGCACGAATGGCGTAACGACTTCTCCACTGTCTCAACCACGAACTCGGCGAAATTGCAGTACGAGTAAAGATGCTCGTTACGCGCAGCAGGACGGAAAGACCCCGGGACCTTTACTACAGTTTGGTATTGGTGTTCGGTACGGCTTGTGTAGGATAGGTGGGAGACTGTGAAGCATGCACGCCAGTGTGTGTGGAGTCATTGTTGAAATACCACTCTGGTCGTATTGGGCTCCTAACTTCGGTCCGTGATCCGGATCAGGGACAGTGCCTGATGGGTAGTTTAACTGGGGCGGTTGCCTCCTAAAGGGTAACGGAGGCGCCCAAAGGTTCCCTCAGCCTGGTTGGCAATCAGGTTTTGAGTGTAAGTGCACAAGGGAGCTTGACTGTGAGACAGACATGTCGAGCAGGCACGAAAGTGGGGACTAGTGACCCGACGGTGGCTTGTGGAAGCGCCGTCGCTCAACGGATAAAAGGTACCCCGGGGATAACAGGCTGATCTTGCCCAAGAGCTCATATCGACGGCATGGTTTGGCACCTCGATGTCGGCTCGTCGCATCCTGGGGCTGGAGTAGGTCCCAAGGGTTGGGCTGTTCGCCCATTAAAGCGGTACGCGAGCTGGGTTTAGAACGTCGTGAGACAGTTCGGTCCCTATCCGCTGTGCGCGTAGGAAACTTGAGAAGACCTGTCCCTAGTACGAGAGGACCGGGATGGACGAACCTCTGGTGTGTCAGTTGTTCCGCCAGGAGCACCGCTGATTGGCTACGTTCGGAAGTGATAACCGCTGAAAGCATCTAAGCGGGAAGCACGCTTCGAGATGAGGTTTCCATACACCTTGTGTGTGAGAGGTTCCCTAGAGACGATGGGGTTGATAGGCCGGATGTGGAAGACCAGTAATGGTTGTAGCTGACCGGTACTAATGAACCGATAACTTATTATCACACT
>NZ_JBIYDW010000024.1:0-2971 GCF_044909235.1 Dermacoccus sp. GAS27A
ATCCCAATCGAGGGTGTAGTCGCGGTCTGGAAGTCGCCGGCTTTGAGTAGTGGCCTAGCGATAGTTGATGAGGTTTCGGAACCCACGCGCGGAAGTCACAGAGGTGTTCGAGTCATCCGTTGATCGCCTTGGCCGGGGCGTCGTAGGTGCCGGGCGGTCACGCTCTTAGCATGCTGACGCTCAGCTCGGGAGGCCCAGCTCACCATGAGTTTGTTACTTACCCTACCGGTAGGTAGAGTTGTCGATATGAGTACTAGTGCACCTGCCCACCGACCGTCGGCGCGAGGCGGCGTTCTCGCCAGCACTCTTGCGTGGGCCCGCACTGGCGCCTCTGTCTCCCTGGTGTCCGCAGCTCGCGCTGCAGGAATCACTAAGGCTGGCCTGATGTACCACTTCCCAACCAAGGAAGCACTGATGACCGCCGTCATCGACCACCTCCTCGACGGCTACGAGCGGGATCTGGCCGCCCGCCTGGCTACCACCAACCCAAACGTACCCACGATCAGCGAACGCCTCGCCGCCTACGTTGACTGGGCTTGCGACGGGCCGTTCGACTACGGCGACCTGGTCATGTTCACCGACCCCCGCCTGCGCGAGCCGCTCACCGAGCGATGGAACAGCCGCATGGGGGCCTGGGTCGACGTCCCCGAGACCCTTCCGGCCGACCAGCGGGCCCGCCTCCACGGCGTCCGACTCTTGGCCGACGGCATCTGGCTCAACACCGCCGGCAACGGCATCGCCCTATCCGACGAGGACACCGACGCCATTCGAGCACTCGCACACCACCTCATCCAGGAGAACTCATGACCAAGTGGCTACTGCTCGCGGGGTCCATCCTCAGCGAGGTCACCGGTTCGCTGTCGCTGAAGGGAGCACTCGATCGACCCGGACTGTACGTGCTCGTCGCGGCTGGCTACATCGCCTCGTTCATTCTCCTCGCCCTCGTTCTGCGTCAGGGCATGGCGCTGGGCGTCGCCTACGGCATTTGGGGCGCCCTCGGTGTCGCCACCACCGCCGTGATGTCGTCGCTGATCTTCGATGAAACCCTCACCGCACTCATGGGCGTCGGCATCGTCCTCATCATTGCCGGCGTCCTCACCGTCGAACTCGGCTCCCAGCACGCGGTCAAGAACCTCGAAGAAGCCACCTGATGGCTTACCTGTTCCTCCTCGGAGCCATCATTGCCGAGGTCAGCGCTACCCTCTCGCTGCGCATGGCAGCTACTGGCGTCCGCGCCTACTACGCCGCCGTCGCCGGCGGCTACCTCCTGGCCTTCGCGTTTCTCACCCTCGCCCTTAATGAGGGCCTGGGCCTCGGTGTCGCTTACGGCATCTGGGCAGCGTCCGGAGTTGCCCTAACGGCCGTCGCGTCCAAAGCCCTCTTCAAGGAGCCGCTCACCGCGCTCATGATGGGCGGCATCGCACTCATCATCGCCGGCGTTCTTCTCGTCGAGCTCGGCGCCCTGCACTGACTGAGATCCCCATCCCCACGACGTCGTCGCTCACAACGGAGCAAGGCCTTGGCAACGGGCTTCTGATGAGGTGTACTCGTTGATCGAAGCGACTCCGGCGCGACGGTGGCTAGATCGTGGTCGAGGTCTTCGGAAGATGACGTTCCACGCCTGACATCCGGAGGTCTGACGTCGTTGCCTGTCGCTACCGCTCGGGCCCGCTTCGCTCGCCCGGACCTGACAACGTTCTGCCGACTCGACGAACTCGACCTCGTCGTGACCGGCCAGCGCCTCGAGCCCGACCGCGCGGTGCTCGCCTGCAGAGTCCTGACCCCGGACGAGTGGTGTCGACGCTGCGGCGCCGAAGGCGCTGCTCGGGACACCGTGATCCGTCGGCTCGCGCACGAGCCGCTGGGGTGGCGACCGACGGTGTTGGAGGTCGCGGTGCGTCGCTACCGCTGCACCGGCTGCGGGCACGTGTGGCGCCAAGACACCACCCGTGCGGCCGAGCCGCGGTCGAAGCTCTCGCGCCGTGGGCTGCGGTGGGCGCTCGAAGCGCTGGTCGTGCAGCACCTCACCGTCACCCGGATCGCCGAGGGACTCGACGTCGCCTGGGACACCGCCAACGACGCCGTGCTTGCTGAAGGCCGACGTGTTCTCATCGACGACCCGGCCCGCTTCGACGGCGTGAGGGTCATCGGCGTCGATGAGCACGTCTGGAGGCACACCAGGCGCGGCGACAGGTACGTCACCGTGATCATCGACCTGACCCCGATCCGCGACAAGACCGGCCCCGCCAGGCTGCTGGACATGGTCGAGGGTCGCTCGAAGGAGGCCTTCAAGACCTGGCTCGCCGCCCGACCCGACACCTGGCGCGACGGGATCGAGGTCGTCGCGATGGACGGGTTCACCGGCTTCAAGACCGCCGCCGCCGAGGAGCTCCCCGACGCGGTGGCGGTCATGGATCCGTTCCACGTCGTCCGCCTCGCCGGGGACGCGCTCGACCGGTGCCGGCGCCGGGTGCAGCAGGCCATCCACGGCCACCGCGGGATGAAGGGCGACCCGCTGTATGCCGCGCGGCGGACCCTGCACACCGGCGCCGAGCTGCTGACCGACAAGCAGGCCGCTCGACTCCGCACGTTGTTCGGGGCCGAGGAGCATGTCGAGGTCGAGGCGACCTGGGGGATCTACCAGCGGATGATCGCCGCCTACCGCCACGAAGACCGCCACCACGGCCGCGAGCTCATGGCCAACCTGATTGCCTCGATCAGCAGCGGTGTCCCGAGGGCGCTGGTCGAACTCACCACACTCGGCCGGACGCTGAGGAAGCGCGCCGACGACGTGCTCGCCTACTTCGACCGCCCCGGCACGTCCAACGGTCCGACCGAGGCGATCAACGGCCGCCTCGAACACCTCCGCGGCAGTGCTCTTGGGTTCCGCAACCTCACCAACTACATCGCCAGGAGCCTGCTCGAGACCGGCGGGTTCAGACCCCGTCTACACCCTCGACTGGGATGAGCC
>NZ_JBIYDW010000025.1:0-2766 GCF_044909235.1 Dermacoccus sp. GAS27A
ACACCTCGCCGGTCGCCTTCGAGACCGGCTACACCGCTACGCTGCGACCTGCTGCGTAATCACACCCCGTGTCCAAGATCCGGGGGTAGGGCCCGGTCTCGGTCGCGAACGCGATGACACCTGCCAGGTTGCCCCAGCCCGTCGACCGGCGCAGCACCACACTAAGCGGGACCAAGGGCTCGGACACCGTGCGCTCAATGACGATGAACGCCAGCACCATGACGGCCGCGAGCAGCAACGCACCCCAGCTTCGGACATCGCCCCAGGAGTGCTGACCCGCCTGCGTAAGGCCGTACACGCCGGCAACCAGAGCCAGCGTCACGGTCACCGCACCGGGGAGATCGAGCGGGGGACGCAACTGCGCCCGGGTCTCCTTCAGGACCGCGGGACCGACCGCTAGGACCGCCACCGCGACGATCACGTTGACGAAGAAGGCCCACCGCCAGCTGATCAGATCGGTCAGCAATCCACCGAGGACGGCACCTGTGGTGAACCCGGCTGCCATCAGTGCACCGTTGAGTCCCAGCGCCCGCTCCCGCATCGGCCCCTCGGGGAACGAGGTGGTCAGCAGCGAGAGCGCAGCAGGGGTGACTGCGGCGGTGGCGATTCCCTGAGCAACCCGTGCCGCGAGCAGGAGCGAGGGCTCTTGGGCAAGCCCTCCGACCAGCGACGCCACGCCCAGGAGCGCGATCCCGACGAGGAACTGACGTCGGCGCCCGAACAAGTCGGCGAAGCGTCCGAACAGCAGCGTGAATCCGGCAGCGCAAACGGCGAAGGCGGTAGAGATCCATTGGAGGTCGGCGATCGCGAAGCCCACATCGCTTCCGATGCGCGGTAGCGCCACATTGAGGATGGAGAAGTCCACGGCGAGAGTGAAGCTCGCCGTGAGGAGGACGAAGAGCGCCATGCGCTCACGGGTGCCGAAGGCGGCATCCGCGGCGGCCTGATCAGCAGGCGCGAGCGAAGAATCGGTGGTCATGCGGTCAACCCTCGGGCCGCGCCACCGGAGCAGCCAGATCCCTGCGCTTGGTACCCCTGACAGGGGCACTCTCCGCAGTAAAGCGTGAGCCACACTGGACCGGTGCGACCTCAACAGCAGCGTGTCCGGCCCGCGAACGAGCTCGGTGATTTCCTCCGCAGCCGGCGCGGTGCGGTCACTCCCGACCGGGCAGGGATCACGGTTTGGGGAACGCGCCGGGTGCCTGGGCTGCGACGCGAGGAACTCGCTCAGATCGCTGGTATCTCCGCCAACTACTACACGCGACTAGAACAAGGGCAATCGACCAATGCCAGCGACGCGATCATTGATGCGCTGGCGCGAGCCCTGAACCTTGACGACGCCGAACGGGCGCATCTGTTCGAGCTAGCGCGGCCTACGCCTGCCAAGCGTCGTCGGACCGCCCGCGCCGAGATCCCGAACGGCGGAGCCCTCGTGCTTCTCACCTCGATGCCCACCGTGCCCGCACTGTTGCTCGGCCGCCGTAACGACATCCTGGCCTGGAACCAACTCGGGCACGTGCTGGTCGCTGGCCACCTCCCCTTCGCGGCCCCGGAGGACCCCGCAACCCGCCCGAACCAGTTGCGGCTGCTATTTCTCGACCCCCACACCCGCGAACTGCACCGCGACTGGGCCGATGAAGCAGCACGGGCTGTCGCCTCGCTGCGCTACGTCGCCGCACAGTACCCCGACGACCGCCTGCTCGCCGAACTTGTTGGCGACCTCTCGATGAACAGCCCTGACTTTGCCCGGCTTTGGGCCAAGCATGACGTTCGACTCTGCTCGAGCGGTACAAAGCACCTGCACCATCCCCAGGTCGGCGAACTTGTGTCCCGCGTCAAGTAGTTGGCAGGATTTCGGTGGTTTGAAATGTCGGGATCGTCGGGTCGGCGATCCCCAGATGGACGTCGAGTGGCCGGTTCCAGGCGATGGCTTCGTGCGGGCGGATGGAGTTGTACTCCAGTCGGTACTCCTGGGCGTGCTTGGCGAGCATGACGGCGTCGGCGATCTCATCGATGTAGAGCCGTTCGTACTTCAAGGTGCCGAACCCGCGTTCGCGTGACCCGTTCTGCCCCGGGGTCCGCACGCGGGTGCGGACGTGGCGCAGCTCGGGGTGGGTCGGAGAACCTCGCGCGCGGCCTGCGCGACGGCCTCGGGGCTGGCGTCGAGCGTTTCGTTGCGGTGAGCCGGCAGGAGCTTGATGTTGCGCGGCATCTTCGGCGGCCCGGAACGCATCGCCTTCCAGTGCACCTTGGTGCGCGGGATGATGCAGCCGATGAGCGAGACGGCGAGCAACAGGTAGATCGCGGCGAACCACGGCGTGCTGTAGACGTTGAACATCCCGAGGCGATCGAGCCACGGGAACAGGTCGGGATGGTCCTGCTCGTACTGGGTGACGCGGGTGGCGTCGATCGAGCGCTGTGGGAAGATCGAGCCCGGCACGGCCGCGATGGCCACGAGCAGCAGCAGGAACAGCGCCGTGCGCATCGTCGTCAGCTGGCGCCAGAACCAGCGCAGCATGCCGACGACACCGATGCTCGCGCCGGCCTTGACCGACGTGCCGGACTTGCCACCGGCCTTCGCGCCGCCTCGCGGCGACTTCTTGGCGGCTGCGCCCTCCGCTGCGTCGTCGCTGGTCTCGGGCCCGTTGTTGCCCGGGGCCTTCTTGGCTGCCACTAGATGTGATGACCAGCCAGGTTGTCCAACCGGGTGATGGGCGCGACTCTGCCGATGGCTGAGTGGGGCCGGTGGTGGTTGTACTGGTGGAT
>NZ_JBIYDW010000026.1:0-1595 GCF_044909235.1 Dermacoccus sp. GAS27A
TGACCACCCCGGCCGAGTACGAGACCGCCTACTACGCCAACCTCAACCGAGAGTTGGCACCCGCATAGGAGCGGCACGAAACCCGGGACGCTTCAAGTGCCTGTACTTGGTGACCCGATCACTCGACCCGACCGGCACCGGTCGGGCACGATGGGTCATCCGATGGAAGGCTGCACTCAACGCCTTCGCCATCACCTTCGAGGGGCGCATCAACCCCTCGGACAACTAAGGACGCCAGTGGCCAGTTACACCGGAAATCTGACAGTCCCCCCTCGCCGAGGTACTTGCCGAGCTGCTGCTCCCATGCCCCGGTCTTCTGGCGCTCCGCACCGACGATTCCCTCCTCAGTCGCGCCCACCACGATGTATCCCCACCCACCGCAGTGCGTGAGAGCCCGGGCGCGATCTCGGTTAGCCATGGCGAGTATTTCTTTTACGAGGGTTGTCTCAGCCTCCTGCGAAGCAACCTCCACCTTGCTTTTCCACTCGATCCAGTGACGCTCGCCGTCTCGATCTCCTGCGGCGACGATCGCGCGCACCAACGCGATGCGGCGATCCTCTGTGTCAATCGGATGCGACGTATCGAATGCGATGGGCACTAGAACAAGTTCCTCTGCTCGGTTGGGGGATGTGTTCGTTCCCTCACGTCTTAACGGCTCTCGGTCTCCGCGCGCGTTGCTGCTGCTGTTCGCTCGCCGCCGGAACGTCTCGCAGGTCGTCCACCTCGCCGACTGGCGGGCTGGGTGAACCCAAGCCGTTTCAGTTCCGTTGGTGTCCATCCGGCTGCGGTGGCGTTGCTCCATGCTTCGCCTTCTGCGCGCTCTGCTGCGGCGAGTTCTGAACGCACTCGCGCCGTTTCGTGGTGCGCTTGTTCGAGTCGCTGGACGCTCTCCAGGCGGCCGGCAAGCAGTTCTTGTGCCTTGGTGGTGATCTCGCTCATGCACTCGCCTTCAGGCCGCCACCGCCTTCCGGTGCCGCGGAAGGACGAGGCCGATGACGACGGCGGTCGCGAAGCAGATGGCGGCATTGACGGCCAGTGCCGTCGTGACTCCGTGCAGGATATGGCCGGCGGTAGCTGCCCCTGCGGCGGTCGCGATCGCTGACATGACGGGCGTGCCGAGTGTGATGCCCACCTGCTGGCTCATGGTGGCCAGCCCTGTGGCCAGACCCTGCTCGGCGTCCGGCAGCCCGGAGGTGGCGGTAACCATGAAGCCGACGATGACGACCAGGTTGGCGACGCCACCGACGAAGGTTGCGACCAGCAGCACGACCAACCATCCTGAGGCGTCACCGAGGAACGCCAGCGGCACGGTGGAAACACCCTGTGCCACCAGCCCTGCGACGATGGCTCGCTTACCCCCAAGATGGCCGATGACGCGCGGAGCGATGACACCGCCGAGCACTGTTCCCGCGCCAAGCACAGCGAAAGCGAGACCCGCCTGGAGGGGCGTGTAACCGCGCACTTCCTGAAGGTAAAGGGTCAGGAGAAAGACCACAGAGGTGGGGCCTGACCCCGGTTCTTGGACACGCTGAATCCAGCACCTGGTGCTGGGGAAGCGAGATGATCGAAGAACCATGGCCAGGAAGAACTACTCC
>NZ_JBIYDW010000027.1:0-1382 GCF_044909235.1 Dermacoccus sp. GAS27A
GGGGCCTGACCCCGGTTCTTGGACACGCTGAATCCAGCACCTGGTGCTGGGGAAGCGAGATGATCGAAGAACCATGGCCAGGAAGAACTACTCCGAAGAGTTCCGTCGTCAGGCCGTCGACTTGTACGAGTCCACCCCGGGCGCCACGGTCCGCGGCATCGCCGAGGACCTCGGCATCGTCCGCGGCACCCTGCGGCACTGGCTCGAGGCCTACGGCACCGGCAAGAAGACCGCCGCTGACGGGACGTTGACCTCCAGCCCGCTGCAAGCCAAGACGTCCGCCGCGAGCTCGTCGGCACCGACGGACGAGACGCCGGAGCAGAGGATCGCCCGGCTCGAGGCCGAGAACGCGGCGTTGCGAGCGGAGACCACCAAGCTCACGACCGAGCGGGAGATCCTGCAGCGGGCGGCCAAGTATTTCGCCGGGGAGACGCGCTGGTGAGTCGCTTCCAGTTCGTCGCCGACAACTCCGCCACCTTCGAGGTGAAGCGACTGTGCGAGCTCGTCGAGATCGAGCGCTCGTCCTACTACGCCTGGCTCAAGGCCGCGCCGGCCCGCGAAGCCAGAGCAGCTGACGACGCAGCGCTGGCTGAGCGGATCAGAGCGGTCCATGCCGAGGACAACACTCAGGGCGCGCCGCGGATCACCGCCGAGCTCAACGCTCAACTCGGTGACAGCGCGGCTGCCGGTGAGCGGGTCAACCACAAGCGTGTCGCGAGGGTGATGCGGGCCGAGGGCATCCGCGGCTACATGAAGAAGCGCCGGGTCCGCACCACGATCCCCGAGCCGTCGGGGCAGAAGTACCCCGACCTGCTCCAGCGTGACTTCACCGCCGAGCGCCCCAACGAGCGCTATGTCGGCGACATCACCTACCTGCCGCTGGCCGACGGGACGAACCTGTACTTGGCGACCGTGATCGACTGCTACTCCCGTCGGCTGGCCGGGTGGGCCATCGCCGACCACATGCGCACCGAACTCGTCGAGGACGCCCTCAAGGCCGCCGCCGCGACCCGGGGCAGCCTCAAGGGCGCTGTGTTCCACAGCGACCACGGGTCGGTCTACTGCTCGAAGGCCTACGCCAAGCTCTGCCGCAAGCTCGGCGTGACCCAGTCCATGGGCGCCGTCGGATCCAGCGCGGACAACGCCCTCGCAGAGTCGTTCAACGCCACGATGAAGCGCGAGGTCCTCCAAGACGCCGCCTGCTGGAGTGACGAGCTGACCTGCCGTCGGCAGGTCTTCAGATGGCTCGTCCGCTACAACACCAAGCGACGCCACTCGTGGTGTCGCTACACCTCGCCGGTCGCCTTCGAGACCGGCTACACCGCTACGCTGCGACCTGCTGCGTAATCACACCCCGTGTCCAAGATCCGGGGGTAGGGCCC
>NZ_JBIYDW010000028.1:0-1350 GCF_044909235.1 Dermacoccus sp. GAS27A
TGAAGCGCCCTGAGTTTGTTGGAGACTCCTGACCTTGGAAACGAGGATGGGGTTATGCCGAAGGAACTGGCGAATGGGAAGCCGACGACGCGTCGCTACTCGGTCGAGGAGAAGGCCGCCGCGGTGCGGATGGTGAGGACGCTGCGCGCGGAGCTGGGCGTCACGCAGGGGACGGTGCAGCGGGTCGCGACGCAGCTCGGTTACGGGGTCGAGTCCGTGCGGATGTGGGTCAAGCAGGCCGACGTCGACGACGGTGTCGTCCCCGGTGTGAGCTCGGCGGAGGAGCAGCGGGTGAAAGAGCTCGAGCAAGAGAATCGGGAGCTGCGCCGGGCCAACGAGGTGCTGAAACGGGCGGCGTCTTTCTTCGGGGCGGAGCTCGACCGCCACTACCGGAAGTAGTCGCGTTCATCGACGCGAACAAGGACGACGTCGTGGACGGTCGCCGGCTCGGAGTCGAGCTCATCTGCAGACTGTTGCAGGTGGCTCCGAGCAGCTACTACGCCGCCAAGACCCGTGCGCCCTCTGCCCGTGCGCTGCGGGACGAGGAACTGATCCCGCAGCTGGTCGAGATCTGGGAGGCCAACTACCGCGTCTACGGGGTCCGCAAGCTCTGGAAGGCTGCCCGGCGTGGGGGCATCATGATCGGCCGCGACCAGACCGCGAGGCTGATGCGCGTCGCAGGGATCGAAGGTGCGAGGCGGTCGAAGCGGGTGAAGACCACGCGGCCGGACCCGGCGTCGTCGCGGCACCCGGACCTGGTCAAGCGGGAGTTCACCGCGACGGCACCGAACCGGCTCTGGGTGACCGATCTGACATTCGTGCCCACCTGGGCTGGCGTCGCCTACGTCTGCTTCATCATCGACGCGTTCTCCCGGATGATCGTGGGGTGGCGGGTCGCGTCACATATGCGCACCGAGATGGTCCTCGACGCGATCGAGATGGCGCGCTGGTCCCGAGGCGCCCACCATGAGGATCTGCGGTGTCACAGCGACGCGGGCTCTCAATTCACATCGATTCGCTACGGCGAACGCCTCGCAGAGATCGGTGCGACACCCTCGATCGGGACCGTCGGCGATTCGTATGACAACGCCCTGGCCGAGACGGTGAACGGCTACTACAAGGCCGAGTTGGTTCGCGGGCCCACCCGCTCGGGACCGTGGAAGACGGTCGAGGATCTCGAGCTCGCGACGCTCGGCTGGGTGCACTGGCACAACACGCAGCGCCTCCACGGATACCTCGGAGACGTCCCACCCGCCGAGTTCGAGAACGCGTTCTATGCTGTCCCCAACGACAGCAATCTGCTGATCGGAATCAAATAGCGCGAGTCTCCATCAGACCCAGGGCGCTTCA
>NZ_JBIYDW010000029.1:0-1327 GCF_044909235.1 Dermacoccus sp. GAS27A
TGAAGCGTCCCGGGTTTCGTGCCGCTCCTATGCGGGTGCCAACTCTCGGTTGAGGTTGGCGTAGTAGGCGGTCTCGTACTCGGCCGGGGTGGTCATGGCCAGAGACGAGTGGAGCCTTCGGTTGTTGTACCACTCGACCCATCCGGCGGTGGCGTACTCGACGTCGGCGATGGTCTTGTACGGGCTGTCGTGGAAGATCGTGGTGGTGATGCACTCGGTCTTGTACAGGCCGATGACGCACTCCATGAGTGCGTTGTCGTACGCGTCCGCGACGGTGCCGATCGATGCGGCGATGCCCTCGGCGGCCAGGTGCTCGGCGAAGCGCAGGCTGGTGTACTGCGACCCGGCATCGCTATGTGCGATCAGCTCGCCGGGTTGGACGGGGTGCCCGGCTCGGTCGCGTTCCCACAGCGCGATCCGCAGCGGTGTCAGGACCAGCGGTGTCGTCTTGCTCGTCGCGGCGTGCCAGGCCACGACCTTCTGGGAGTAGCAGTCCAGGACGAACGCGACGTACACGAAACCCGCCCACGTGCGTACGTAGGTGAAGTCCGCGACCCACTTCGTGTTCGGCGCTGCCGCGGTGAAGTCCCGGTTGAGCAGGTCACCAGCCCGATGCCCGTCCTTGGCCGGGATCGTGGTGCGTACCGGACGGCCGCGGCGTACCCCGTTCATCCCCGCGACGCGCATGAGCCGATCCACGCGACCGGCGCCGACCTGGTGACCTTGCCTACGTAGCCAGGCGGTCATCTTGCGACGCCCGTACAGCCCTTCCGGGGTACCGACGAGGTCGTGCAGGACGTTGAGCAGGACCGCGTCGGACGTGTCACGGGCCGATGCGCTGCGGTGGCGCCAGGCCCGGTAGGTGCGTGCGGCGATCTGGCAGCCCTCCTGGCGGAGCACCCTGCAGACCGACTCGACCGCGTGCCCCTCGGCGCGCATCTGATCGATGAAACCCATGATCATCGGTTGCGGGGGTCGAGCTCCCCCGCGAAGAAAATCGAGGCCTTGCGTAGGAGCTCGTTGTCCTCGCGCAACCGCTTGACCTCGCTGCGCAGACGACGCAGCTCGGCCAGGTCGTCGCTGGTCGGCCCGTCCTTCAGGCCGGCGTCGACGCGGTGTTGCGAGACCCAGCGGCGCAAGGTTTCACGGCCCACGTCGACCTTCGGTGACACCAACGCGACGGCCTTGGTGACGGACCCGGCTTCCTCGACGCGGTCCAGGACCATCCGCACCGCGCGGTCCTTCACCTCGGGATCGAACTTCTTCGGCATGAACAACATCCTCTCGAACTCGAAAGGAAGCGGCATCACACCCGGGACGCTTCAGT
>NZ_JBIYDW010000030.1:0-1021 GCF_044909235.1 Dermacoccus sp. GAS27A
CACACATCTCTGCATGATTCCGGTGTATGTCAAGCCTTGGTAAGGTTCTTCGCGTTGCATCGAATTAATCCGCATGCTCCGCCGCTTGTGCGGGCCCCCGTCAATTCCTTTGAGTTTTAGCCTTGCGGCCGTACTCCCCAGGCGGGGCGCTTAATGCGTTAGCTGCGGCACGGAACTCGTGGAATGAGTCCCACACCTAGCGCCCAACGTTTACGGCATGGACTACCAGGGTATCTAATCCTGTTCGCTCCCCATGCTTTCGCTTCTCAGCGTCAGTAATGGCCCAGAGACCTGCCTTCGCCATCGGTGTTCCTCCTGATATCTGCGCATTTCACCGCTACACCAGGAATTCCAGTCTCCCCTACCACACTCTAGTCTGCCCGTACCCACTGCAGAACCGGAGTTAAGCCCCGGTCTTTCACAGCAGACGCGACAGACCGCCTACAAGCTCTTTACGCCCAATAATTCCGGACAACGCTCGCACCCTACGTATTACCGCGGCTGCTGGCACGTAGTTAGCCGGTGCTTCTTCTCCAGGTACCGTCACGTTAGCTTCGTCCCTGGTGAAAGAGGTTTACAACCCGAAGGCCGTCATCCCTCACGCGGCGTCGCTGCATCAGGCTTTCGCCCATTGTGCAATATTCCCCACTGCTGCCTCCCGTAGGAGTCTGGGCCGTGTCTCAGTCCCAGTGTGGCCGGTCGCCCTCTCAGGCCGGCTACCCGTCGTCGCCTTGGTAGGCCATTACCCCACCAACAAGCTGATAGGCCGCGAGTCCATCCCCCACCACAAAAACTTTCCACCAACACTCCATGCGGAGATCGGTCGTATCCAGTATTAGACCCAGTTTCCCAGGCTTATCCCAGAGTGAGGGGCAGGTTACTCACGTGTTACTCACCCGTTCGCCACTAATCCACACCAGCAAGCTGGTGCTTCATCGTTCGACTTGCATGTGTTAAGCACGCCGCCAGCGTTCGTCCTGAGCCAGGATCAAACTCTCCGTAGAAAAAATTTGTTACCCTG